>JAPVWO010000078.1 GCA_027493375.1 Candidatus Multivorans thiocomprendens
GGCGATGGCCGCTGAGGCAGGTTGACGTTGGCGGGCAGGCAAGGATCGATGGGGCATGCGAACACGCTGGCGCCCCTGAGCGCATGGTTTCGTCTGCTCTGGGAGAACGGCGGTGCGTCGCCCGCGTACTGGGGCAGGCTCGGCCGGATACTGGCGGCCACGACGCTGGCGAGCCCCCTGCGGCTTCTGGAACGCCTGCGATTCGGCCGCGCGGTGAACCGAACCCGGATCGACAAGGCGCCGGTCTTCGTTCTTGGCGTGGCCCGCAGCGGCACGACCCATCTTCACAATCTGATCTCCAGGGATCCCCAGTTCGGCGTCGTCTCCACGTTTCAGGCCATCGTTCCGACGTTCTGTCTGACGGGGGGCTCGCGGCTGAAGGGTGTCATGGCGAGGTTGGCGCCGGCCCGGCGGCCGATGGACCGCATGCGGATGTCGATGGACCTGCCGCAGGAAGAGGAGGTCGCGATTTCCAACCTGTGCGAGCTTTCCGCCGTTTACGCGTTGTCGTTTCCCCGGCGGGCGAGAGAGATCTACGAGAAGTACAGCTTCATGCGCGGGCTGTCCGAAGGGGAGATCAGGCGTTGGGAACGTGCCTACATGCATGTGGCGCGCCAGGCCACTCTGCTCTGCGAAGGGCGGCGACTGGTGCTCAAGAGTCCGGTGAACACCGGGCGGATCCCCCATCTGTTGCGTCTGTTTCCGGACGCCCGGTTCGTGTACGTCGTTCGCAATCCGTACGTCGTGCATCTTTCGCTGGTGCACCTGTTTCGGACCGTCGTTCCGGCCCACCAGTTGCAGTTCGTGGCGGACCAGGCGCTCGTCGACCTCGCCGTTTCCCACCAGCGGGACACGATCCGGCAGTATCTTGCGGACCGCGCCTCGATTCCGAAGGGGCGCCTGGTGGAGATGCGGTTCGAGGATCTCGAACAGGATCCCGAGGGCGCCCTCGGGCGGACGTACGGCGCTCTCGACCTCCCAGGCTGGGACGCCATGCGGGTCGTTCTCGTCGAGTACCTGCGGAGCATCTCGGGCTATCGGAAGAACAGGTACGAGATCGATCCGGACACCGTCGACCTGGTCGAACGCGAGTGCGGCTTCGTGCTGGACTCCTGGGCGTACGACGTCCCCGAGGCCGGCTCGCCTTCCGCGGCCGATTCCCCGGGTGAGACTTGAGGACGTCGTCGCCCCCGGCCGGGCCGGAACACGTCGCGACGTCGGATTCCGGGGACGCCGGGCGGCGACCGGGACGAGTGGAGCGGGCGATCGCCTCGGCGGTCGACGGTGTTCTGCGCGGGCGCCGCGAGGACGGCCGCTGGTGCTACGAACTGGAGACCGACACGATCACCGGGTCGGAGTACGTTCTCCTGTTGCACTTCCTGAGGCGTGCCGATGATCCGAGAGTCGAGGCCTGTTGCAGGCGCCTGCGGCGCCAGCAGACGAAGGCCGGCGGCTGGGCGCTCTATCCGGGCGGGCCTGTCGATCCCAGTCCTTCCGTCAAGGCGTACCTGTGCCTGAAGCTCGCCGGCGACGATCCGGAAGCTCCGCACATGATCGCGGCCCGCGACGCCATCCGGCGCGCCGGTGGTCTGCGGGCGTGCAACTCCTACACGAAGCTGTACCTGTCGGTGTTCGGACTGTGGAGCTGGCGGCGCGCGCCGTCCGTTCCGCCCGAACTCATCCTGCTGCCGCGTTGGTCCTTCGTGAACCTCGTCGACTTCTCCGCCTGGTCGCGGGTGATCGTCCTGGCCGTCTCCGTCGTCTGGGCGCTCAAGCCACACGTGCCGCTGCGGGTCGACCTGGACGAGCTTGGAGTCGGCGTTTCGGTCGCGCGTCCCCGGAGCTCCTCGCGCAAGGTCCTGTGGTTGAAGGTGTTCGGCGCGCTGGACGCGTTGTTCAAGGTCTACGAGGCGCTCGGTCCGCTCGGATTGTGGCGGCGTCGGGCACTACGGGCGGTCGAAGTTTGGATGACCACCCGGATTGGCAATTCCGACGGCCTGGGCGGCTTCTTTCCCGGCATGACCTACGGCGTGTTGGCCTTGCGTTGCCTGGGCTACGAGGAGAGCCATCCGCTGGTCCGGAGCCAGTTGGAGGCGCTCGAGCGACTGGAGATCGAAGAGGACGGGGAGATGCGCCTTCAGCCCTGTCGTTCGCCTGTCTGGGACACCGCGCTCGCGTCACACGCTCTGCTCGACGCCGGCGTGGACCACCAGGATGTTCCGATCCAGGGAGCGATGGAATGGCTGCTCGACCGGGAGATCAGGACCTGGGGCGACTGGCGGACGAAGAGTCGGTCGGATGCGCCCGGCGGCGCCTGGTGCTTCTACTACCGCAACGACTTCTACCCCGACTGCGACGACACGGCGGCCGTGCTGGCTCTTCTCAGCCGGATCCGGGGAAAGGCTCGCGGACTCGATGGCCGACGGCGGGAGGCCGCGGCCCGCGCGGTGAACTGGCTGGTGGGCATGCAGAACCCGGACGGAGGATGGGGGGCCTTCGACCGGGGCTGCGACCGGGAAATCCTCACCGCCATACCGTTCGCCGATCACAATGCGATGATCGATCCCAGCACGCCGGACGTTTCGTCCCGGGTCATGGCCGCTCTGCTTGACGCCGGACTCGACCCGGCGGGAGAACCGATCGGGCGGGCCATCCGCTATCTGCTGAGGCGCCAGGAACGCGATGGAAGTTGGCCCGGGCGTTGGGGCGCAAACCACGTCTACGGGACCTGGCTTGCGCTCGAGGCGCTGACGCCGCTGGTCTCCAGGCTGGCGGGGAATGGCCGCGACCGTCTGGAGGAACCTTGCATGCGCGCCGCCTGGTGGCTCGCGGGGTTCCAGAACGACGACGGCGGTTGGGGCGAGTCGCTTGGCTCCTACGAGAACCCCGGAACCCGACTGCGCGGCGGGAGCACCGCCGTGCAGACTGCCTGGGCGATGCGGGGTCTGGCGGCGGTAGCGGGAGCGCTGCCGGCGGCTCTTGATCGTTCGCTTGACAGGGCCGTCGAGGCCGCGCTCGAACGTGGCTGCGCTCATCTTTCGAGTACCCAGGGACGGGACGGTGTCTGGCGCGACGACGAGTGGTGCGGGGTCGGCTTTCCCCGCGTCCTGTATCTCCGCTACCACGGCTACTCTCGGTACTTCCCCCTCTCGGCCTTGGCCGCGTACCGCGGACTTCGCTCGCGGCCGGCCCGAGCGTAGGCCCGCCGCCGCCCGATCCGCCGGGCCGTCAGCGCCGCGACACTTCCGGATCGACGTCCTCCTCGAGCAACGGTCCGCCGGGCGTTGCGGTGGTCCGCGTGGTCATGGAGTCGTCTCAGGCGCCGGTGGCGTGAAGTTGGGCTCGAGGGATTCCGCGTAGCGTCGGATTCCAGTGTTCAGGGCCTCGGCGATGGACTGGCGATAGGCGCTTTCGCGCAGCCGCTCGATCTCATCCTCGTCGGAGAGGCAGGAAACCTCGGCCAGAATCGCCGGCATTTCCGCGCCGATCAGGACGACGAAGGGCGCGGACTTGACGCCGCGGTCCCGGAGGCCGGGGTTCCCGGCCCGCAAGCGTCCGTAGAGCGATTCCTGAATCGCGGTCGCCAGCGCCCGGCTTTCGTCCTGCCGGGTCTGGGCGTAGACCCCGTCGAGAAGCCGGCGCAGGTCGCCGAGGGAGTAGCCCTGGGCCTCCGAGTTCTCGCGCTCCGCAAGCGCGGAAAGCTCGGGGTCGTCGGTGGGACCGAGGTAGTAGGTCTCGACGCCGCAGGCTCCCTTCGCCGGCAACCAGTTCACGTGAATCGAAACGAACACGTCGGCGCCCGCGCGGTTGGCGATCAGGGTGCGGCGGTCGAGGGCGACGTTCATGTCGGCCTCGCGGGTCATCGCGACCCGGTAGCGGTCGTCCAGCAGGTTGCGCAGCCGGTAGGCGATGTCGAGGGCGAGGGCCTTCTCGGTCAAACCGGCGGCAGCCGTGCCGGGGGAGGAGCCGCCGTGCCCGGGGTCGAGCACGATTCGCTCCACGGGCAGCGGGAAGACGCCGACGTCGACGGCCTCCGGGGGACCGGTGAAGCGGACCTCCGGTGCCTGGAGACCGCCATCCACCTCCGCTTCGGGCGGAGGGGCCGGCTCCGGGCGATTCAGCTCCAGGTAGCCGAGGACGGCAGCCGCCGCAACGGGAAGCAGCAGAAGGAGACTCCATGGCGAGACCCTGCGCCGCCGTCGGACGCCACGGGCGCCCGGGAGCTCGCGCGGTTCCAGCGCCCGTCGGTCCAGGGCTTCGTTGTCGCGGACCGCGGCCTCGACCAGACCGCGTTTGAAGTCCGGGCCGGACATGAATCGACGCTACATGATCGGTCACCACGGACTGCCAGGCAGGCGCCTCAAGTAGTCTTGCGAGTTGGTGTTAGCGATGAGCGTTCCCCAGTTCTCCAGGGCGGGGCCTGACCGCGGCCGCGCCTGGCGGGCTCTGGTTCCTGTGGCCTGCGCCCTCATTCCGCTGGCCTGTAGCGGGGTTCGGACGCCGGAGCTGGAGGCGCCGGCGCCGGCCGGCTACGGCGGTGAGACACCTGCTCCGGAACCAGGGGCAGAGACTGGTTCCCTCGGCGCGGGGTGGTGGACGGCGTTCGGCGATCCCGTGCTGTCCCGGTTGATCGTCGAGGGGCTGGAGCACAACTCCAGCCTCCGCGCCGCCGCCCTGAACGTCGATGTCGCGCTGGCCCAGGCCCGGCTCGACGGCGCGGCGCGCAACCCCGAGGTGGAAGCGGCGCTCGATCCCGGTCGGCGCAAGCAGAACACGGCGCAGAGCGGGCTCGCCGAAGCGATCCCGATTCCCATTCCGGGCTTCGAGCCCGGCGGCGTGCGGAGCTTCGCCTTCACCTCCTACGGTCTGGCGCTCAACGTCCGCTGGGAGGTCGACCTGTGGGACCGCCTCGGCGCGCTGACCGCCGCCTCGCTTGCCGAGGCGGCCGCTGCCTCCGCCGACCTCGACGGCGCGCGGCTTTCAATCGCCGGTCAACTCGCGAAGGTGTACTTCGGCACGGTCGAGGCGGTGCGGCAGGTGGAACTGGCCGAGCGAACCCTGGCCAGCCGCGAACGGACGCGCGATCGGGTCGAGGCCCGCTACCGGCGCGGTGTCGCGACGGCGCTCGAGGTGCGGCGGGCGCGAACGGAGGTTGCGACCGTGGAGGCCTCGCTGGCGGCGCGGCGGCGGACCCTCGACGGATTGCGCCGGCAGATGGAGGTCCTGCTTGGCCGCTATCCCTCCGGTGAGATCGAGGCGGCCGCGGGGCTGCCCGAGCTTCCGCCCCTGCCGGAAACCGGAGTTCCGGCCGCCCTGCTGGCGCGGCGCCCGGATTTGCGGGCGGCGGAGTACCGGGCGGTGGCGGCCTCGGAGCGGCTGCGCGCCGCCAACCGGGCGCTGTACCCGAGCTTCACGCTGAACGGGTCGGCGGGTGCGTCGAGCGGCGAGCTCCGGGACCTGCTGGACGGAGACTTCTCGGTCTGGAGTCTCGCCGCCGGCCTGCTCCAGCCGTTGCTGTCCGGGGGCCGTCTGCGCGCCGGGCGCGACCTGGTGGAAGCCGGACTGGGCGCCGCGGAAGCGAGCTGGCTGCGGACGGCGCTCCAGGCCTTCGCCGAAGTGGAGTCGGGCCTTGCGGCCGAGCGGATGCTCGAGGACCGAACGGCCGCGCTCGAGCGAGCCGCGGCGGAGAGCCGGGAAGCGGAGCGTCTGGCGGAAGGCCGCTACCGGGAGGGACTCGTCGGCTACCTGCAGGTACTCGACAGCCAGCGGACGTCGTTCCAGTCGGAGAGCCAGTTGCTGGCGGCCCGCCGCCAGCAACTGGAGTCGCGGACGGATCTGATCCTGGCGCTGGGCGGCGGCGTCTTCGCGGAACGGGGCGCGGCGGCCGCGAGCGGGGGGGGCTGAACGTGATGAAGTGGACCCTGCCGGCCGCGATTCTGGCGGTGGCCGCTCTGGTGGTCGTCGGTCTGGTTCGGTCCAGGCCGGTGGTCGAGACCGCGCCGCGCGAGATCGCGCCGCCGCCGGTCCGCGTCCTGACCGTTACGCCGACTGAAATCGACCTGGGCGTTCGTTCGCAGGGCTCGGTCATTCCGGTGACCGAGGCGGATCTGGTCTCGGAGGTCGCGGGCACGATCGTCTGGACGTCGGAGAGCTTCGAGGTCGGCGGCTTCCTCGATCCCGGCGAGGTCCTGCTGCGGCTTGACCGGCGCGACTACGAACTGGCGGTGGCGAGCGCGCGGGCCGCGCTCGCGCAGGCGGGAGTCGGGCTGGCTCGGGAGCAGGCGGAGGCCGATGTCGCCCGTGAGGAGTGGGAGGAACTGGGAGTCGGCGGGGCGCCCGGCCCGCTGGTTCTCCGCCAGCCTCAGTTGGCCGAGGCGAGGGCGCGGGCGGAGGCCGCGCTCGCCAACAAGAGGCGCGCCGAACTGGACCTGGAGCGGACCGCGATCCGGGCGCCCTTTGCCGGCAGGCTCCGCGCCAAGAGAGTCGACCGCGGCGAGTTCGTGAACCGAGGCGTGCCGCTGGCCACGATCTACGCGGTGGACGCGGCCGAGGTCGTTCTGCCGGTGCCCGACTCGGAACTCGCCTTCCTCGATCTGCCGCTCGGCGGCGAACTGGGTCGTTCCGGGCCCCGGGTGCTGCTGCGAGCGCGGTTCGCCGGTGGCCGGCACGAGTGGGAGGGCCGGATCGCGCGTGTCGGCGGCGAGATCGACCCGGCGACCCGAATGGTGAACCTGATCGCGCGGGTGGACGATCCGTACGCCGGGTCGGCATCCTGCGGGCGGACCCGGAGGTCGTCATCGTCTCCGACGGCCTGTCGGCGGGAGACCGGATCAGTCTCACGATTCTCGAGAGCGCGGTCGACGGCATGCGGGTGACGCCGCGGCCGGAACCCGAGGGCCTCGGGACCGGCGGGAGTGCGCCATGAACGGGATGATCGCCTGGTTCGCCCGCAACGGGGTAGCGGCGAACCTGTTGATGGTGCTGATCGTGGCGTGGGGTGTGCTCGCCCTGACCGGAATCCCGATCGAGGTCTTCCCGAACCTGGAGACCCGGAGCGTGTCGGTGACCGTGCCCTACCTGGGCGCGGCGCCGGAAGAGGTCGAGCAGGCCGTGTGCCTGAGGATCGAGGAGGCGGTGCAGGGTATCGAGGGCGTCGACAGGGTCCGGTCCACGGCCGCGGAAGGCAACGGCACGGTGGTCGTCGAACTGGAAACGGACGCGGATACGCGCGAGATGCTGGACGAGGTCAAGTCCCGGGTCGACGCGATCACGACCTTCCCGGTAGAGACCGAGAAACCGATCATCCGGGAGGCGCTCATCCGACGGCGAGTGATCACCGTCGCCATCTACGGCGACGTGGAGGAGAGGGCGCTCAAGGCGGTCGCGGAGGAGGTCCGGGAAGGGCTCTCCGACCTGCCGGACATCACCCAGGTCGAGCTCGACGCGGTTCGGCCGTACGAGATCTCGATCGAGGTGTCGGAGGACACCCTGCGACGGTACGGTCTGACCTTCGACGAAGTCGTGCTCGCCGTCCGCCGCTCGTCGGTCGACCTCCCGGGCGGCGCGGTGAGGGCGCGCGGCGGCGAGATCCTCCTGCGCACGATGGGCCAGGCGTACCGCGGCGCCGAGTTCGGCGATATCGTGTTGCGGGCCCGGCCCGACGGCAGCCGCCTTGTTCTCGGCGACATCGCGCGGGTGAGGGACGGCTTCGCCGAGACCGACGTCACGTCGCGGTTCGACGGCCAGCCGGTCGCCCTGGTTCAGGTTTACCGGTTCGGAGACCAGAGCGCGCTGCGGCTCGCGCGCCAGGTCAAGGACTTCGTCGCGGAGCGCCGGGCGTCGTTGCCGCCCGGCCTGTCGATGACGACCTGGCTCGACGACACGGTCCCGCTTCAGGACCGGCTGCGGGTCCTGATCGAGGGCGGCCGCCTGGGATTGCTGCTCGTGTTCCTGGTGCTGGCCCTGTTCCTGAAGTTCCGGCTCGCGCTTTGGGTGTCCGTGGGAATCGCCGTGTCCTTCATGGGCGCTCTCGGCTTGCTGCCCCTGGTCGACGTTTCGATCAACGTGATGTCCCTTTTCGCGTTCATCCTCGTGCTCGGCATCGTCGTCGACGACGCGATCGTGGTCGGCGAGAACATCTACCGCCACTTCGAGATGGGCAAGTCCGGTCTGCACGCCGCGGTCGACGGCGCGCGCCAGGTGGCGACTCCGGTGGCCTTCTCGATTCTCACCACGATTGCGGCGTTCTCGCCGCTGATTTTCGCCATGGAGGGCCCCGCGGGCGCCATCGCACGGACGATTCCCCTCGTGGTCGTCGGCTGCCTCGTGTTTTCGCTGATCGAGTCGATGCTCGTGCTGCCGAACCATCTTTCCCACCTCTCCCGTCGGCGCGACGACGCGCGGCGCGGACGGATTCGCATGGGCTGGGCCCGGTTCCAAGGCTTCTTCGGCAAGCGTATGGAGTGGGCGATCGAGCGAGGTTACCGCCCCTTGATCGTGCGGGCGATCGAGTGGCGTTACTCCACCGTGGCCATCGGGCTGGCCGTGCTGGTCGTCACCGCCGGCTTCGTGTTCTCGGGGCGTATGAGGTTCGAGTTCTTTCCGGACGTCGAGGCGGACAACGCGGTCGCTCTGCTGACCATGCCGCGGGGGACGGCGTCGTCCACGACCCTGGCCGCCGTGCACCGCATCGAGGCCGCTGCCGCCGAACTGGAGGCCGAGTTGGAGGCCGAGGGTCACCCCGACGTGTTTCGCCACGTGATGGCGACGGTCGGCTCGCAGCCTTACGCGGCCCTCCAGCGGGCGAGCAGCCCCACCGCCACTTTCGAGGTGGCGGTCGCGGCGCCGCACCAGGGCGAAGTGAACATCGAACTCAGGTCCTCCCAGGAGCGGACGATTCGGGCCACGGAGGTCGCCCGTCGCTGGCGCGACAAGGTGGGACCGGTCGCCGACGCGGTCAGGGTCGAGTACACGGCCAGCCTGGTCAGCTTCGGCTCTGCCGTGGACGTCCAGCTCACCGGCCGCAACCTCGACCACCTGCGGGCGGTGGGCGAGGAGATCAAGGCGCGTCTCGCCGACTATCCGGGCGTGTTCGACATCTCGGACTCGTTCCGCGCCGGCAAGCGGGAAATCCGGCTGGAGCTGGATCAACGGGCGGAGGCGCTGGGCCTCAGTCTCGAGGATCTGGGCCGCCAGGTGCGGCAGGGCTTCTACGGGGCCGAGGCGCAGCGGATTCAGCGCGGTCGCGACGATGTGCGGGTCATGGTGCGCTACCCGGCCGAAGAACGCGAGACGCTGGCGTCGCTCGAGGACATGCGGATCCGGACGCCGGCCGGGGCCGAGGTTCCGTTCTCCTTCGCGGGCCGCGCCGAGTTCGGCCGCGGCTTCGCGACGATCCAGCGGATCGACCGGCGGCGAGTGCTGAACATCACGGCGGACGTCGATCCCGCGGTTGTGACGGCGAACGAGGTCGTCGGCGACCTCGAAGCCAACGTGCTGCCCGCGATCCTGGCCGGCTACCCCGGCGTCGAGTTCTCGTTCGCGGGCGAGCAGGAGGAGCAGCGTCAGACGTTCGAGGGCCTGTTCCGGGCGCTGGGCCTGGCGTTGATCGTGATCTACGCGCTGCTCGCGATTCCCTTCAAGTCCTACCTGCAGCCGCTGATCGTGATGAGCGCGATCCCCTTCGGCCTGATCGGCGCGGTGATCGGCCACCGGCTGATCGGCATCAACCTGACCATGCTTTCGCTGCTCGGCCTGATCGCGCTGACCGGAGTCGTCGTCAACGACTCCCTGGTCATGGTCGACTTCATCAACCGGCGGCTCCAGATCGGGATGCCGGTCCACCAGGCGATCCACGACGCCGGCGCCGCCCGCTTCCGGCCGATCGTCCTGACTTCGCTGACGACGTTCGTGGGCCTGCTGCCCCTGCTCCTGGAACGGAGTTTCCAGGCCCAGTTCCTGGTCCCGATGGCGGTGTCGCTCGCCTTCGGGGTCCTGTTCGCGACCGCGATCACGCTGTTGCTCGTGCCGTCGCTCTACGCCATCCTGAACGACTTCCGTTCCCAACTGGCGATCCACGGCGCGAAGCCTCCCGCGATCCCGCCCGCGGAAGCCGAGCCTGCCCTGGGCGCCTGAACCGTCCGTCGTCCGCTAGCGGTGGGCTCAGGATCAGCGCTCGAACTGAGGCATCCGCTTTTCCATGAACGCCCGCACGGCCTCCCTGTGGTCCGCCGTCCGCACCGAGCGGACCATCCCCTCCGCTTCGGCGGAGAGCGATTCCCGCAGATCGCCCCGCACCGCCCGGTTCACGTTGCGCTTCATGTAGCGGAGCGCGCTCCTGGGTCCGCTGGCCAAGTCCAGCGCCAGACTCCGGGATTCCGCCGCGAGATCGTCGAACGGCACGATCCGGTTGACGATCCCCAGGCGAAGGCACTCCGCGGCCGGGATGCGGCGTGCCGTCATCAGCAGTTCCTTTGCCACCGCCGGGCCGACCAGCCGGGTCAGGAACCAGCTCGACCCGTAGTCACCCGACAGGCCGATGTTGCGGAACGCGGTGGTGACGAAGGTGTCGTCGGCCATGACCCGCAGGTCGGCGGCGAGCGCGATGGAGAGTCCGGCGCCGGCGGCAGGCCCGGGCAGGGCGGCGACGATCGGCTTGTCCAGTTCGGCCATCCGCAGGGTCAGGGTTTCCTGCTTCTCGATCAGGGCGGCCACGGCTTCGTCGACCGTCGGCGGCG
The DNA here is from genome assembly GCA_027493375.1 of Candidatus Multivorans thiocomprendens. Classification (GTDB taxonomy): domain Bacteria; phylum Acidobacteriota; class Thermoanaerobaculia; order Multivoradales; family Multivoraceae; genus Multivorans; species Multivorans thiocomprendens. The sequence goes on from JAPVWO010000078.1 coordinate 10,737, forward strand.
CCTTCGGCCCCTCACTGCCCTTCGCGCGGTTCGACCCCATGCCCGAGACGTCGCCGCCGGCGCAGAACGCCCTGCCGGCGCCGGTCAGCAGGATGGCGCCGCAGCGCGCGTCCGCTTCGAGCGTGAGCAGGATGCTCCGCAGCGCCGGCGTCAGGATGTCGCCCAGGGCGTTCCGCTTGTCCGGCTTGTTCAGCGTCACCGTGGCGACGCCCTCCGCGAGGTCGCACAGCAGTTCGTTCGTGCCGGTGTCGATCGGGATCATGACTGCGTCTCCTGGAACGGCCGCGGGTTGGGCTCGCGGGCCACGATACCGGCACCCCTGCCGACGCGGCAGGCGTGAATCTCCGGCCGGCGGCCGAAGCGATGCTCGAACGCTGACGCGGTCTGCTGGCGTACGTGATCCGCGGCGGCTTCGCTGCTGATCGCGGTCACGCAGCCGCCGAAGCCGGCGCCGGTGAGGCGGGCGCCGTAACAACCTTCGGCGCCGGCGGCCGCTTCCTGGAGCACGTCGAGTTCCTCGATGCTGACGTCGTAGTCGTCGCGGGAGCTGCGGTGGGACTGAGCCATCAGGTCGCCGAGCGCGTGCAGGTCGCCTTGCCGCAGCGCTTCGGCGCCATCCAGGACCCGGCGGCATTCGGTGACGACGTGGCGGGCGCGGCGGTCGAGCGGCGGTTCGAGCACGTGTCGCAGCCGGTCGAGGTCGGCGGGTTCCAGGTCGCGGAGCGTGGAGAGACCCGGCAGGTGGGGCCGCAGCAGGTCGGCGGCGCGGAAGCACTCGGACTTCCGGTCGTTGAAGCCGGTGCCCGAGGCGAGGGCGCGGCGGACGCCGGTGTCCGCGACCAGGAAGACGAGGTCTTCGGGGGTCGGGATCGGCTCGTGCTCGAGCGACCGGCAGTCGAGCAGCAGGGCGTGTCCTTCGCGGCCGTGCACGGAGGCGAACTGGTCCATGATGCCGGACTGGACGCCGACGTACTCGTTCTCCACTTGCCGGCCGATGCCCGCGCGCTCGATACCGTCCAGTTCGAAGCCCGCGAGGTGCTCCCAGGCGACCAGGAACGCCATCTCGACGGCGGCCGAGGAACTGACGCCGGCGCCGACCGGCAGGTCGCCGCCGAAGACGGCCTCGATTGGCGGCACCTGTAACGCGCGCTGGCCGAGCGCCCAGGCCAGTCCCTGCGGGTAGGCGACCCAGGACGACGGTCCGCCGCGTTCCGCGATGGGCGGCGCGGGCTCGACGGCATCGAAGGCGGCCTCCTCGCCGAGGTCGAGCGCCGCAAGCCGGGTCTCCGCGCCGCGTGCCAGTCGAGCCACGACCCACACCGCGCGGTCGATCGCCGCCGGCAGCACCCAGCCCTCGCTGTAGTCGACGTGGGCACCCAGCAGGTTGGCCCGGCCGGGCGCCCGGGCGATGACGTCGGGCTCGGCCCCGAAGCGATCGCGGAACGCGTCGACGAGATCGTCGACCTTCACTCGGGAGTCGCTTTCGTCAGGCCAGGAGGTGGTACATGTCGGTGCGGCGCTTCGCCGGGTCGTCGTGCCAGTCGCCGTAGACCTCCCAGCAGGGACCGGCGAGGGCGAGGTTCTGCTCGGCGCACCATTGGTGGATTGCCTGGTGGACCCTCGGAATCTCGCTGTAGTCGCCGTGGAGCACGGCGTGGGCGCACCGGCCCGCCGGCGTCGCCGAGCGGACGAGACCGTCCGCCGCCTCGGTCGAGGCGGGCGCCTGGATTCCGACGTCTACCTCCATCCGGCCGCCGCTGACGTCGCGGTAGAACCAGATGTTCCGGCCGGCGCCCTCGACGCCGTGTTCCCGCACGAACGCGCCAACCCGTTCCATCAGCGGCAGGAGCTTGGCGGGAACCTCCGTGAAGGTGGCGCTGGTGCGCGCCGCCAGCAGGGGCTGTTCCTCGACGGTGACGATCGAGATGTCGGTCATCGGTTGTCCTCGACAGGCGGCCAGGGATTGACGAGGTGAACGTCGGCCAGCTTGAAGTCCTGGACGTTTCGTGTTGCCAACATGGCGTCGCGAGAGTGGGCGATAGCCGCAATCTGGCCGTCCGCCTGCGAGATCGGCCGTCCTGCCCTTCGGCAGCGGGCGGCGATCCTTGCATAGGCCCTCGCGGCTTCCGTGTCGAAGGGAAGGATGCGGCCCGCGAACAAGTCGCCGAACGCCTGATCGGCGGCTCGGGCGAGTAGCCGGCGTCGCCGGCCTTCAGGCAGGAACGCTATTCCCGCGCGGATCTCGGCTTCGGTCACGGCGGTCACGAACAGGCTGCGCCTGAACTGGCTGTCCAGCCAGGCGAGGACGATCGGCTGCGGCTTGGGCCGCATGAACTCCGACACGACGTTCGTGTCCACGATGACCGTCGTGGGGGAGTCAGTCGAAGCGGGGTGGTTCACGCATGGGCTCCCTTGGCGGCAGCTCCAGCTCCACGCCGCCAAGGGGCTTGAAGAGCTCGTGGATCGCCGTCCCCAGTCCCGTTTCGGGTTCGGCATCTCGCTTGACGGCCTCGCGCAGAATCAACCGGACCTCTTCTTCCATCGACCGGCCGTTGTCGGCCGCGCGCACGCGGAGGCGCCTCTTCACTCCTTCGTCGAGTTTCCTGACGGTGATGCTCGCCACGATTCGATGCCCTCCCCCTGACCCCGGAGAGTACATGGCGATTGCATTGCAATCAAGAACCGTCGAGAACGGCGGCGGCGCGGAGCAGGAGGTCCCGCGACTCGCGCAGGCCGCCCTCGCGGCTGGTGGCGAGCCAGACGTCGGGGAGGTCGCCGGCGATGACGCGGAGGTCGGTGCCGAGGGTGGCGCGCACTTTCGTTGGGAGCTGGCCGGTCAGCAAACCGCGACCGGCGGCGAGGCGCGTGACACCCAACTGGCAGCACCACATCATCATCCGGCAGGTCCAGTCCAGCGCGGCATGGCTCGGATCGCTCTCGACCCGGTTCAACCGGTCCCTGGAGGCGGCCAGCCGGGCGTACGTCCGCTGCAGTGTGCCGATGGTGAGCCGCCGGAAGCGCCGGTGCGTGAGGTCGTCGTCGATGAACCGGAGGAGGTAGAAGAGAGCGGTTCCGTTCATCGCCGGGCCGCCGCAGTCCAGGTCGATGGCGCCGAGATCGATGACGGTGCGAGCCAGCGTCTCGTCTCCGTCGTAGACCAGGCGGGCAGCGTGGTCGAGCCAGGCCTCCTCGTTCCGCTCGGGGCCGCGTGTCGCTTCGCGCGCCGCCTCGACCGACCAGGCGAAACCGGCGCCGATGGAAAGCGGCAACTCGGCGATCGCTGGCGGCTGCAGGTGTCCGTGGTCGCCCCAGTCGGTGATGAGGAGACCCTGGGCGCCGGCCTCCGAACCGGCCGTTGCGGCGAGAGCCAGGTTGCCGACGGCGTTCTGCAGCCGGCCGCCGAAGCTGTGCCAACTGCTGGTCCCCGGGCACACCCAGAACTCTCTACCCGAGGCGGCCAGCCGCGCGCACTGGTCCTCGAAGGGGTGGCTCGCCTCGTAGCCCCAGCAGAGCGCGACCGCGTCTTCCGGGACCTGGTCGATCACTTCGGAGTGCTCGAGGATGATGTCGCCCCAGAACAGCATCTGCCGGCCGCGCACCGTGACGAGATCGTGGACCTGGCGCAGGAAGTCGAGGTACACGGCCGGCTTGCCCCGTTCCTCGCACGCCTCGGCCGAGCGTCCGCGGCCCAGGTCGAATGTCTCGTCCAGGCCGACGTTGAAGCGCCGGCTGCCGAACCCGGGCAGCAGTTCGTCGTAGAGACCGGCGAGCAGTTCCAGGACCCGCGGGTCGGTGGCGCACAGGCTGAACGGCTCCGGGTCGATGGAGAAAGGGTGCTGGAAGCCCTCGGGCACTTCGGCCAGCGGCCGGTACCGGTCATGGACCAGCCAGCGGTGGAAGTGGCCGAAGCTGTTCTGGTTCGGCGTCAGCTCGATGAAGCGCTCCCGGCAACAGGCATCGAGCTCCCGAATCTCCTCGGCGGTCAACGGGGAGGCGTCACGCCAGACCTCCTCGTGGCCGGCGTAGGCGTAGGTGTGCTCGACGTAGAGCTGGAGGTGGTTCACCTTCCACTCGGCCAGCCGGTCGATCAGCCGCCTCAGGTAGTCCATTCGCGGCACCCGGTTCCGGCTCACGTCGAGCATCGCGCCGCGGATGGGAAAGTCCGGCCGGTCTTCGATCTCGACGGCCGGCGCTTCGAAGCCGGCCGCTGCCCGCCGGCCGCGCGAGGCGAGCCACTGCTTCAGGGTGGAGGCCGCCCGGAACGCGCCCGTCGGCGTCGCGGCCTGGATGGCGATGCCGTCCCGGCCTATGCGCAGGCGATAGCTCTCGTCGGTCGGAAGGTCGACTCGGATGGCCCTCTCCTCGCCCGGCGAGTCGACCGCTACCCGGCAGGCGACGCCGGTACCGGAGCCGTTTCCGGCGCGGGCGGAGAGGAGTTGTTGTCCCGTGGTTGCCAGCGCGCGCCTCAGGCCGCCTAGAGCGGACGCCAGTTCCTCCGAGGCCTCCGCCGGTTCTCCCCCCGCCGCGATCACATGGAGCGCAACGGGCGCGCCCGGCGGCAGGACCAGGGGATCGGCGGCGTCAGGGACCTCGACCCGCCGCGGCGGCGGCCAGAGACTCACGGGGCGGCGGCTCAGGTCCCCCGCACCTGGATGTCGACGCCGGTCGGGCTGGTGTGGCGTCCGCCGCCGGCGGCCGACGTCCAGGCGAGATGGTCGATTGCCCGGCCCGCCGTCGGCTCCAGTGCGTCGTCGGTCTGCCGGAACAGCACCCGCATCGTGCCGTAGTTGACGGCGAGCAGGACGTCCTTGAAGGTCTCGGCCGGACCGGGGACGTGTTCCAGCAGCCACGAGCGGTCCTGCTCACAGTCCGGTCCCAGGATGTGGACGTGGTGGAAGCCGGGGTGCTTTGCGTCTTCAAGGAGTTCGATCTTCGCGCCCCAGGGATCCGTCACGAACGAGATGTAGAGCTTCGCCGGCCCGAAGTGCCGGGGTTCCCAGAACTCCGTAGCTCCGTCGGCGAGCATCGCGGCGTGAAGCTCGTCCAGGTTGCCGACGGACCAGCCCGAGTGGTCGAGTCCGGTGCCGATGCTGGGGCCGGGAGCCTCGGCGCTGCGCCAGTGGAGGTCCGCCGTGCCGTTCCCGGCCTGGAAACGGGCGCCGGCGCCGGAGAAGCCCTCCAGGAGTTCACCGCCGAAGTGCCGCGCATACCAGTCGGCAGCCGCGGCGGGATCGGAGGCGTTCAGCGCGAGGCTGTCGAATCGGCACGTAGCGGTCATGGGCGGAGGCTCCTCGGGCTTGGGTGACGGCGGAGAAGGAAGGGCGGTGATTGTGTCACCGATCGGCAGTGCCGCGCGGGTCTCGACCGATCGGGCGTAAGCTGTGTCCCGTGAGAGGGATGCGGGGCGGCAGCCCGCCATGACCACGCCGGCCGAAGACCGCGAGGCGCTCTCGGGAGTCGTCGAACGGGTCGTTTTCCACAATCCGGAGAACGGATTCGCGGTGCTCCGCGTCCGGATACGGGGCAGCTTTCAGCCGGCGACAGTGGTAGGGCGATTGCCCCTCGTGTCGCAGGGGGAGACGATCCGGGCGTCCGGCGCCTGGAAGAACGACCCCAACCACGGCGTCCAGTTTCGCGCCGACCGGCTCGCCGTGTCGCCGCCGGATTCGCTCGACGGAATCCGGCGCTACCTCGGGTCGGGAAGGGTGCATGGCGTCGGGCCCAAGATGGCGAAACGCCTGGTGAAGGCGTTTGGCGAGGATGTCTTCGAGGTCATCGAGAACGAACCGGAGCGCCTGAAGGAGGTTCCGGGCATCGGCCCCAAGCGCGCGAGGCGCCTGAGCGAGGGCTTCAGGGATCAGAAGGCGGTGCGGGAGATCATGGTCTTTCTGCAGACCCACGGGCTCGGATCGGCCCGGGCTGCCCAGATCTACCGCGCGTACGGCGCCGACGCCGCGACCTTGCTAACCGAGGATCCGTACCGCCTTGCGCGGGAAGTCCGGGGGATCGGCTTCAGGATCGCGGACAGCATCGGCGCCAGTCTGGGCAAGGACCGTGAGGGTCTGCCGCGGGCGCGCGCTGGCCTCGGCTACACCCTGGAGCAGGCGCGAGGTGCCGGACACTGCGGCCTGCCCCGGGACAGGCTCCTCGAAGAGGCGCAGGAGCTGTTGAAGATCCCGGAGGAGATCCTCGTCACCGCTCTGTCGGATGAACTGCAGGCGGGGCGCCTGGTCGCCACGCGTTTAGACGGCGAGGAGGCGATCTTCCTGCCGGCGCTTCTGTCGGCCGAGCGCGCGATCAACCGGCGGCTGGGCGAACTCCTCCAGGCCCACCCGCCGTCCTGGGCGGACATAGACGCTGGAAAGGCGCTGGCGTGGGTGGAGACGGGGCTCGACGTGACGCTCGCGCCGACCCAGCGAACGGCGGTCGAGACGAGCCTGCGCTCCCGCGTCGCCGTCATCACCGGCGGTCCGGGAGTCGGCAAGACCACCCTGGTCAACGCCCTGCTGCAGATCCTGAAGGCCCGCAACGTAAGTTGCGCGCTCTGCGCCCCAACCGGCCGCGCGGCGAAGAGGCTGGCCGAAAGCACCGGCCACTCCGCGAAGACGATCCACCGGCTGCTCGAGATCGATCCGTCGAACGGCGCCTTCCGGCGCGGCCGCCTGCGTCCGCTCGACTGCGGTCTGCTGGTCGTCGACGAGTCCTCGATGGTCGACGTCGAGCTGATGGCGGCCCTGCTCCAGGCGCTGCCGGCGGAGGGATCACTGCTGCTGATCGGCGACGCGGACCAGTTGCCGTCGGTTGGTCCCGGCCAGGTGCTGCGCGACCTGATCGACTCGGGCGCCATCCCGGTGGCGCGTCTTCGCGAGATCTTCCGGCAGGCGGACAACAGCCGGATCGTCCGCAACGCCCACCGGGTGAACCAGGGCTACCTGCCCGAGTTGGAGTCCGCGAGGGACGCACTGAGCGACTTCTATTTCGTCCCGGCCGACGATGCCGAGGACGGTCAGCGCAAGGTGGTGGAGATCGTCGCCGGGCGGATCGGTCGCCGCTTCGGTCTCGACCCGGTCCGGGACGTCCAGGTCCTGTCGCCGATGAATCGCGGCCCCCTCGGCGTGCGCACGCTGAACGTCACTTTGCAGGCGGTTTTGAACCCGGCTCCGGAGTCAGGCGCTGTCGAGGTCGAGCGCTTTGGTTGGAAGTACCGGCCTGGCGACAAGGTGATGCAGACCGAGAACGACTACGACAAGGACGTGTTCAACGGCGACTTGGGCCGCATCCAGTCGATCGATCCCGGCGCGGAGAAGATGACCATCGTCTTCGACGGCCGTCCCGTCGACTACCGATTCAGCGACCTCGACCGGCTCATGCTGGCCTACGCCGTCACCGTCCACAAATCGCAGGGCTCCGAGTACCCGGCGGTCGTCGTGCCGATCTCGACCCACCACTACGTCATGCTCCGTCGCAATCTGCTCTACACGGCGATCACGCGCGGCCGAAAGCTCGTCGTCATCGTCGGCCAGAAGTGGGCCCTGCAGAAGGCCGTCGAGGAAGCCTCCGATCTGCGGCGTTACTCGACTCTGCGCGAACGCCTGGCCGCGCTGGCGTCCGGGGGCTAGGTGTCGGCTGCCGGCGGCGCCGGGATCCGCCCCGCGCTTCCGTCCTCCGGAACGCGACGGTCGCACCTGAACCCGCTAGGGTACGGCGCGACCAGACGCGCCGCCAGTGTTACGCTGGGTTGTTCCCTTGCCGGCCTCCGGGTCCAGCTCTGGAGGCGTTGGCCCCGCGGCGCCCTCGTTCCACCAAGGACAAGAGGCGAACATGACGATGACGAACCCCGAAGGGCGCGAGGAAGCGCCGACGTTGGAGACGCTTCAGGAGCTCACCAGGAGCATCCGGGAGCTGAGAGATCTCCAGCGAGAGCGGATGGAGGAGATGGACCGGCGGATGAACTTGCGCTTCCAGGAAGCGGAACGGCGCTCTCAGGAAGCGGAACGGCGCTCTCAGGAAGCGGACCGGCGGATGCGGGAGACGGACCGTCAGATGCAGGAGACGGATCGGCGCCTGAAGAAGGCGGAGAACCTGTTCACCACGCAGTGGGGAAGGCTGATGGAGAGCCTGGTCGCGGGGGATCTCGTTCGTCTGATGCGGGAGCGCAACGTCGACGTGGAGCGGATGGTGTTGCCGCGGAAGAACCGGCGGCGCAACGCCGAGAACTACCAGGTGGACATCGTCGCCGTGAACGGCCGCGAGGTCGTGGTGGTCGAGGTGAAGACGACCCTGCGGCCGGAGCACGTCGGGCGCTTCGGTTCCAAGCTGGAGCGGTTCAAGGAGTGGTGGCCGGAGTACGGCGACCGCCGCGTCTACGGCGCGCTGGCCTACCTGGAGTCATGGGACAACGTGACCGACCACGCCGAACGGCAGGGTTTCTTCGTCATCCGGGCCACTGGCGAGAGCGCCTCCATCGTCAATGCCGAGGACTTCGAGCCGCGCGTTTTCGCCTGAGCGGGGAGAGAGTCGCGACCGGCTCTGTGCGCCGAGTGTTCGCCATCGAAGCGGCGGTGGGGACTTGGCCTCTACGCGGACTCGGCGTCGCGCTCGCGCGGCAGCCGAATCTCGCTTACTAGTTGTGCTGTACCTCGGCTGGCAGCGGGAGGCCAGCAGCTCGTCGTCATCGTCGGCCAGAAGTGGGCGCTTCGGAGAGCCGTGGAGGAAGCCTCCGACCTGCGCGGCTACTCGACCCTGCACGACCGGCCTGACGACACCCGTCTGAGTGCCACTCTTACTCTCGCCTGCGACGGTCCCGGGAGGGCGGCAACGGTTGCGAGAGGAACGGAACGAGTCGCAGCGCGCGGTGGCCGGTGGAGCGCTTCAACTGCCCGTTGTCTCTCGTGCGCGGCGTTCCGGTCGAAGGTGTGACCTTCTGGCGGCGCCCAGGCTCGGCGGCGCATTCGTGCGACTGCTTGCTGTCGGCGCAAGTCTCTCTCGGCAATCGCCTCTTCCGGCACCGTGGCCGGAGTCTGGAACTCGTCGCCGGTCTTGGGACCAAGCACCGCGCCAAGCGCCGTGAGAAGGCGGGCGGCCAGACTGTTGCCCCACCTAGCGAAGCTCATGATCGACCTTCCGAGGTTCTCTTGCCGGCCATCCGTGCAGCCGTGAACTCGCGAGTCGGGCACGGACAGCGATGCTACGGTACAGCAGCAAGACGATGAAGCTGCAGGTCGTGATTCACGAGGCCCAAGAGGGCGGATACTGGGCGGAGGTGCCTTCGATCCCGGGGTGCGCCACCCAAGGGGAGTCCTTCGAGGAACTGCTGACCAACCTCTACGAAGCGGTCGAGGGCTACCTCTCGGTGGATGTCGCCGAAGCTCGGGGCTCGGACACGGGCCGGGTCATCGAGATCGCTGTGTGAAGGCTCAACAGCCCTCTCCGCCGTCGGACACTCACTAGGACTTGCGCCGATGGCTGTCCTTTGGGTCCGCTCGCCAACTCGCCTTTTCGCGGCTGCCGCCACCGCGGGGCGACGAGTCGTCAGGTTGCCGCGCTCCTTTTCAAGCTTGACGAGGGACGACGTGCGGAGGTTGGCCTCGCGAGGTCGCCCGATTGGCCTCGGCGCCAAGGAGCTTATGGACCGGATTCCGCGCGGAGTGAAGGACGTCGCGGCGTATCTCAAGAACCGCGACCTCAGTCACATCAAGTCAAGAACCCTCCATCCTGAGCAGGCAGGCGACCTGAAGAACCTCTTGTTCGAGCGGTCATCGTGGAACCGCAGCCGTGGAATCAGGAACATGAAGCGATGGGAGGTCGCGCGTATCCACCTGGACAACGGGTGGGAAGTGTTGCGCTCCAACAAGACCTTGGCGGTGACTGTGGCAGTGGCGGCTTCGATTGCGGTGGCCGGGAGCACCGTCTACGTCTTGTCAAGGCGGATTCGCGCGGCCCGCGCCAAGCTGCGAGCCGGTGAAGCCTTGGTTCTGGTCGACGCTTCGTCTCGGCCTACTTGGACAAGGAGCCAAATGCCGCGCCGGTACCGGCCCTCGACGAATCGGCCTGTGCTGCCGCGTTCCCGGCACGCGCCGGGGATCCGCACGGGCCGCGTTCAATGCCGTCGCCAGAACCAACGTCCGCGAATGCCCGGCTCTCCGAGACTTCGTTGAAGCCAGACCGGGGAGCCTCATGTTCCTGGGCGAGGTGCTGAGGCACCGTGCGTGTAGTGGTTCAGACAGATGTGAGACGGAAGGGCTTGCAATGAGATAGGG
>JAPVWO010000079.1 GCA_027493375.1 Candidatus Multivorans thiocomprendens
CCACAGCTACCGCAGCCTCGGCGGCTGCGGCGAATCGATACAAGACGGTGACCGGAATCAACCCCGGAAAGGTAAAGGTGCGCCGGCGTCCCCGCCGGCTTCCAAGAAGGACGCGCCGCGGAGCGGCGACCGTACTGCGGCAGTACCGCCGCCACCGGGTGAGCGATTCGTGCTCGCCGCTTCGCGGCATCGCGGTTGGTGCCGGCGAGGACGCCGGCGCACCCAGTGTGGGAAGGCGCAATCAACCGGTCGTGCCGGGTAACAGACGGAACAGTCCGTAACCCGCCAGCAGGGCCGCGCCGCCGAAGGCAGCCGCCTCCAACCCACGTCCGTAGAGAGCCATTCCAGTACCGAACAGGGCCGCATACACGGCGGCGCAGCCGAGCATCCAGGCGAGCAGAGCCGCTGTGGCACTGCCGGGCGTATCCACCCCTGTCTCGACGGCCCGCCGCCAGCCGCGCGGGAACGGGCGGACGCAGTCGTAGAAGGACTGGAGAACCGCCGTCTCCGTCGGCCGGGTGGCCATCGTGACACCGAACCAGACCGCGGTGGTGAGCCCGACGCCGAACAGGAGCTGCGCCGCGGTCGAGGGCAGGACGAGGCCCAGCCCCTCGTGGACGAACTGGAACCACACGGCGACCGCAAACGAGATGACCATCGCCGATATCTCGGACCACGCGTTGATCCGCCACCAGAACCAGCGCAGCAGGAAGATCAGGCCCGTACCTGCGCCGATCTGGAGCAGGATCTGGAACGCCTGCATCGCGTTCTCGAGCCACAGTGCGACCACCGCCGCCAGCGCAACCAGAGCGATCGTCGACAGCCGGGCGACGAGAACGTAGTGCGCTTCGTTTCGGCCCGGTCGGACGAAGCGCCGATACACGTCGTCGACGATGTACGAGGCGCCCCAGTTGAGGTGCGTCGAGATCGTCGACATCAGGGCCGCCGCCAGCGAAGCCACGACCAGGCCGAGCAGGCCGTGCGGCAGGAACACGAGCATCGCCGGGTAGGCCAGATCGTGCCGGATGATCGACGGATCGAGATGCGGGAAGGCCTCGGCGATCGAGTCCAGCGTCGGGTAGACGACCAGCGAGGCCAGCGCGACCAGGATCCACGGCCACGGCCGCAGCGCGTAGTGGGCGATGTTGAACCAGAGGGTGGCGCCCATGGAGTCCCGCTCGCTCCTGGCCGCGAGCATGCGCTGGGCCGCGTAGCCGCCGCCGCCCGGTTCGGCGCCCGGATACCAGGTCGACCACCACTGGACGGCGACCGGAATCAGGAAGACGGTGGCGGCCGTCTCCCAGTCCGCGAAGTCGGGCAGCAGGGCGAGGCGGGCGGCGATGTCGGGGTTCGAGACGAGGCCGGAGAGGCCGCCGACGGCCGGGTGCGCCAGCGCGTACCAGGCCGCGGCGACAGAGCCGACCATCGCGATGACGAACAGCATGAGGTCCGTAACGACGACGCCCCACAGGCCGGAGGTCGCGGAGTACGCCGCGGTGACGGCCGCCGCAACGAGCACCGTCGTGTACTTGTCTGCCCCGAGCAGTACGCCGCCGATCTTGATCCCCGCGAGCAGCACGGCCGCCATGATCATCACGTTGAAGAACACGCCGAGGTAGACGGCCCGGAAACCTCGCAGGAACACCGCAGCCCGCCCCGAGTACCGGAGCTCGTAGAACCCGATGTCGGTGAACACGCCCGAGCGTCGCCACAGCTTCGCGTAGAAGAACGTCGTGCACATGCCGGTGATCAGGAACGCCCACCACATCCAGTTGCCGGAAACGCCGCCGTTACGCACCAGGTCGGTCACCAGGTTCGGTGTGTCGGTCGAGAAGGTAGTCGCGACCATCGACGTGCCGAGCAGCCACCACGGCAGATTCCGCCCGGCCAGGAAGAACTGGCCGGTGCCGGCGCCGGCGCGCCGGGCGAAAACGAGGCCGACGGCCAGCGCGAGCGCGCCGTAGGCGGCGAGGACGGTCCAGTCGAGACCGTTCAGGCGCATGGCTGGGGCGGCGACGGCGGCGGCGATGGCGACGGACGCACCCGCCAGCCGCGGGTCGGGGGAGAGGGTCCCAGGGGCCGCTCGCACTTTCTTCGTGAATGGGAGGTGAGTGCTCGCTGCGGTCGGCTGCGCTCCGGTTGGGCGTCGGTCGATGAGAGGTCATCGGGCGTCGCTTGCCGACAGCCCCCTGGGACCCTCTCCCCCGACCCGCGGCTGGCTGGAGGTCGGTGCCGGCCGGGATCGCTCACGCGGGTCTGCGAGAAGCGCGACTGGCGAACCAGTCGCCGAGGTCGGCAGGATAGTTGCCCGCGTCCACGCACTGCTGCAAGGTCGTTGCGACGGGCGGCAGGTCGCCGGGGTAGGTCAGGCCAGCAGTGTTCTGCGCCATCGGCAGGAGCCTGACGCGTGCGGACCCTTGGTCGATCAGGTGTCCGACCGTCTCGCTGAGCAGGAACTCGTCTTTCTGCGGTTCGTCGAGGCCGGCGTGGAAGTCGACGAACGCGGCTTCGAGGAGGCCGAAGATCGAGGGCTGGAAGGCCCAGAGGTTCATCGAGCAGGGGCAGTCGGGGGCCAGCGATCGAGCTTTGCTCTCGCCGTCGCGGCCGACGAGGCCGGCGTCGGTCTCCCGCACGTCGTAGACCTCGTCGATCCCTTCCAGGGTCGAATCCCGGCCTGCAGTGAGGATGCCGCGGTTGACGCCGCTCGTCCGGGAAACGCCGGTGCGGTGGAGTTCGTAGGCCGCGAGGAAGTGCGAGTCGTGGCCAGCGGCCAGCAGATCACCGACCCGGCGGCCGAACGACTCGACCGCCCTCGGGCCGTAGAAGTCATCCGCATTGACGACCAGGAA
>JAPVWO010000008.1 GCA_027493375.1 Candidatus Multivorans thiocomprendens
CGCATCCGGCTGGCTGACCGGCCGCCCCTCGGCGCCTCTACACCCCTAAACAGCACTCGCCAACCGCACTCAACCCACTTGCTTCTCAGAAGAGGCGCAAAACCACGTTGGACCAGAAGCCGGCGGAGACAAGACCTTGAGGCAGCGCCACTCGGCCGAAGTCAGGGAGAGGTCGGTCGCCGGCCCCCGCGTATCGCTCGACGGCCCCTTGGTCGTCCGTATGCCACTCCCAGTCGAGGACGCTGTCGGCTAGGGCGAAGAAGTCCTCGTCGTCTCCCGGCTTCTGCAGCGCTCGGACCGCGGCCCTGAGTGCGGAAGGCCGAACGCGGTCGTAGAACTTCGACAGGTCGGCCTGGACGACGAAGGTCTGGCGTCCCCTGGCCTCTTCGGCCGCCCCGCGAGTCCGGGCCAGAAACTCCCGGTAGTCCTGGTAGTAGCCTCGATAGAGCTTGGCCGAACCCCAGCGGTGGCGCAGTTCGCCCGCCTCGCTGTCGCAGAACAGGCGGTTGCCGTACGACATGAAGGGGACGGTGCCGTCAGGCACACGCTCCCTGCGCCGCGCGGCGTGCCGGGGGTCGCGTTGTATCGTCTCGACCCGATTCGCCAAGCAGAGCATGAGCGCGGTGGCGACGACCTGATCGCGCAGGGCGACATGAGCCAGCGGTCGCAGCTTGTCGCTGACGTCCGTAAGGATGTCGGAGTCGTCCGGCCTGGGCTGCCAGTGGCTCGTCTCATCCTCTTCTGACCGCACCCACCAGTCCTGGCTCTTCGGCGCCAGGACGAGGCGCAACGGCTCGTTCCTCCACACCTCGGGGTACTGGACGTCGTTGCTGAGCTGTTGGAGGAAGTTGGCGAGGTCGACCGCGGTCAAGTCCAGGTCGAGGGTGTCGCTGAACCAGTTGTGCCGTCGAATGTAGGCGGCTGTCTTCTTCCACGCCTGGACGAGGACATACTCCTGCTTCAGCAGATCCAGTCTCGGGCTGAGCGTCCTCGGGACCATCGGCGGATGCTGTCACACGCGGCGGCGGACTTCGGAAGCCCCGATGCCGAACCGGCATTCTGTCGGGGGGCGCACGGCGGCCGCGCAACCCCGCGCCGAATCAAACTGAGGCAGGCTGGAGCTGTGGGGCGGGCATGCGCGACGTGTCGGCTTGTCTCCTGCGCGCTACGCTCTAGTTGCCTTCCCTGGACGCGAAGGTGAGTTTCGGGCCTACGCCGAGAGTGGAGTGCTCGTTGCTGGCTGATTCGGGTCGTGTCCTGGATGCTAGGACGTTGATGCAGGACTTCGCCTACCTGCTTCGGGCGCTCCGCCTCGCAACAGAGAGACTCTCTGGCGACGTGTCTTCGGAGGTTGCAGTGATGTGCGGAAACCCGCGGACCAGGAGGCCAGGCTGACGGTTTGTGTTCAGGGGCCACTCGCGCTCGTAGACGAGGCCGAAGCGGAAGCCGGGTTACACTTGGCTCTTCGCCGACAGTTCCGGATCGAACGAGTACTCGGCCGCCGTTCGCGGCCGAGACTTCAAAGTGTCTGAGGAAAAAGGAGTGGGAACCGATGGTGAAGACGAAGAGAGACTACGGGTTCGTTGTGGTGTACCTCGTCGTAGCTGCGGTAGCTTTCGCGGACGTCGCACACGCGCACAACGCTGGTCGGGACTACTTGTGTTGCCATAGGGACAACCGGGAGGACGAGTACCACTGTCACGACGGCCCCCTCGATGGCAGAACGTTCTCCTCAAGGGAAGAAGCCGAGCGATTCCTTGCGACCGACGGCCAGGAACTTGAGTCGGTACAGGTACGGAACCTTTACGATCATTGGATAGATGCGGACGGCGATGGTGAAGACACCCGGCAAGAGGTGCTGATTCTCGAGAGTCGCACACCGGTCACCTTCTTTGAGGACGAGCCAGAGAAGGTCGACACGGGCGAGTGGTGGGATCCCTATACGGGGAGAACGTACGTCCACGCGTGTATGCTCCAGATTGACCACTTCATTCCGATTGGGGAAGTACATGAAAGTGGAGGATATCTCTGGTCTGAGGAGGAGCGGAGGCGGTACGCCAACGATCTCGACGACCCAGATACTCTAATCGCCGTCTCGGCTTCAGCGAACATGTCAAAACGTGACAAAGATCCGGCGAAGTGGCTTCCAGAGAACCAGGACTATCACTGCGAGTACTTGAGAACCTGGAGACGACAGAAGCTACACTGGGGCCTTACCATGGACCCGGAGGAAGAGGCGGCCGTGGAGGAGGGGCTCGAAGAGTGTCCCTGAAGGTTCAGCGGAAATCTGAGAATCCAAGCCGAGCGGGTAGGGAGGGAAGAGGCTCGGTGCCTTCTATGTTCGGCTTCGAACGCGCGTCGGGCCAACTGCTAGCGGTGGCTTCCAACCCGGCGCGCGATCGACCTCAGTCTTGTCTTGTGGCTGACTGAGGCGCGACGCAGAGAACACAGTCGAGCGGAGGATCGAGCGGTGAAGAGAAACAGGCTCTTCAGGATTGATGGTGGAGATGGCGTAGTCTGGCGGTATGCGTGACACAGACTTGTACGGTCGGATTCTCGGCATCGAGAGTCCTTGGG
>JAPVWO010000080.1 GCA_027493375.1 Candidatus Multivorans thiocomprendens
TCTTGCCGAAGGAGAGGGCGCGGTTGCCGCCGCTCTGCATCTGGCGCATGAAGAAGATCCAGAGCCCGACGATCAGCAGCAGCGGGCCCCAGGTCATCAGCACCATCGTCAGCGTGTTTTCCTTGACCTCCTCGACCTCGATCCGCACGCCCTGCTCGCGGAGCAGGGCCATCAGCACCGCGGAGTCTTCCGGCAGCACCTGGGTGGTGAAACTGCCGTCGCCCGCGCCGTCGCGCGGCCGGGTCTTGTAGGTGCCGCTCACCCTGCCGTCCGTATCGATCTTGACCTCTTCCACGCGGCCCTTCCCGACATCGTCGAAGAAGTCGCTGTAGACGATCGCACCGCGCCTCGCGGCGCCCTGGTTGAACAGGTTGAAGATGAGGATCACCATCACGAAGATGGCGGCCCACAGGAGGAGGTTCTTGAGCGTTGCGTTCATGTTTCTGAAGGGGGTCTCACCCGCGGGGACAACGGTCCTGAAGCCCGCAGGATTCCGTAACCACTGTACGAGCGGGTCCCCGGAAGGTTGTCATTCCAGCCCCCCGACTTCAAGGGATCCAATCCCTTGATTCTCTCGCGGAGGTGGGCGGAGCACCCGAAGCCGGTCGCGGCTCTGCTCCCAGCGCCAGCCGCCGCCACAGTCGCAACCGACGGACCGTCCCCTGGACTTCCGCCGCCCGAGCTGCCGCTCCAGCTCCCGGCGGGCGTTCCGCGTCGGTGGATAGGTCGCGCCCGCCAGCCGGTGCAACCGGGCCAGCGCCGCCGGCCACAGCGACGCGGGCAGGCGCGCGAGCGCCTCGACCTCGACCTCGCAGGACTGGTCGCCGGGCCGCGGCGCCAGCGCCTCGTCGAGCAGCCGGCGCACGGTGGGCTCGGCCCTCCGCGCGGCCCGCGCCAGACGGACGAGGCGGTCGCCGAGGTCGGGCGTCTCCGCCGCCAGAACCGGCAACAGGCGTCGGCGTACGAAGTTCCGCCGCGGCCCGGAGGCGCGGTTCGTCGGATCGTCGACGGGCTCGATGCCGCTCAGGGCCGCGTAGTCCCGCAGAGCGCCGGGTTCCAGGTCCAGCAGCGGCCGGAGCAGCGGCAGTCCGAGACGGTTCGAGACCGGCCGCATCGCTCCGAGACCGGCGGTGCCGCTGCCGAAGAGGATGCGGAGAAGAACCGTCTCGGCCTGGTCGAGGCGATGGTGAGCGGTCAGGATCGCCGCCGCCCGAAGCGAGCGGGCGGCGCCCGCGAGCAGCCGGTAGCGCTCGGCGCGGGCCCACTCCTCCAGGCTCCGGCCCGGCGGCGGGGGGCGGGCCACGTGGGCCTGGAAGGGGACTCCCAGGCGCTCGGCGATCCCGGCCGCCGTCCGGGCTCGCCTAGCGGAGCCGTCGTCCAGCCGGTGGTCGACGTGGACGGCCACGGGCCTCCAGGCGAACCGGGGCGCGCAGAGCCGCATGGCGCGCAACAGCGCCGTCGAGTCGGGACCGCCCGAGAACGCGACGGCCAACGGAGCGTCGCGAACCGTTCGGGCGAGTTCCGGACGCCGGGAGAAGAAGCCCGTCACCCCGGCCTCGACCGGCTGAACGCTCATCGTCGAACCTCGGCAACCCGCGGAAGCGTGAAGTGGTGGCGGTGGAGGGACTCGAACCCCCGACACAGCGGATATGAGCCGCTTGCTCTAACCGGCTGAGCTACACCGCCGGACCGACGCGGAACCCTACCGGAATCGACGCCCGGGTCGCGCGAGCGAAGTCCGCTCAGGGGCCGGGCTTGCGCAGCGAGTCCTGACAGCTCCGGAACTGCCCGAAGAAACTGCGCATCGACTCGGACAGCGCCTCGTCGTTCAAACGGTAGATCACGTTCTGGCCGCGCCTCTGGTCGATCACCAGGTCGGCTTCCTTGAGCACGGACAGATGGCGCGAGATGGTCGGCTGGGAGAGATCGAACTCGCCGACGATGTCGCCGACGCAACGCTGCTCGTCTTCCAACAGCCGGAGTATGTTCTGCCGGGTCGAGTCGGACAGCGCCTTGAAGACCTTCGTCATGTGACGGGAGCGCCGGTCGCGAGGCTCGAGGCCGCTCAGGGAGCCGCCGAGGCGTACAGGCCGATGTTCTGTCTTCTGGTCCACGATCAGGGATCTCCAGGGAATGAAGAGAGTTGGACATTATGCCATAACTTCCTGCCGAAGTGGGACTTCAGGCACTCGAACCGAGCCGGCCGGGCACGACGAGGCCCCGGCGGCGGAGCTCCCGGCGCATGCGGCTGAGCACCGTGGCCACGGTGGCCGGCGCCAGTCGGACCACACAGGCCGCCTCGCGGGAGTTCCACCCGTCGACCACCATGCGCTCGGTGATCCAGATGTCGCGCGGGGCGGTGCCGCCGGGCTTGGCGACGCACCAGCACTCGCGACGGAAGCGGCGGCGGAGTTCCTGCAGGTAGATGGCGTCGAGCGGGCTGGAGGCCCGGCTGGGCACGTCGAAACCGTCGACGTACTCGGCGAGCCCGTCCAGGGCGTCGATGCTGAGCTCGACGGCGGGGCCCCGCTTGAGTGCCCGGCGGGCCCGCAGCCAGTCGATCAGGGTGCTTCGGGCGACCCGGCGCAGGTAGGACAGGATCGTCGTCCCGGATCGCCCGCGGCAGCCGCGCAACACCCTGCGATCGTTCTGCAGCAGGCGCACGTAGGTCTCCTGGATCACCTCGTCGAGGAGATCCCGGTTCAGGTACACGCCGTAGCTCCGGCCCAGGCCGGAGAGGGTGCTCCGCAACATCGGGTCGACACGCTGAACGAGGGATGCCCAATCCGCATCCCGGGCGACGCACTGGCGCCAGAGCGCGGGCAAGTCGTGCCACTCCTCGCTCTGCCGGTGGTGAGTATGTGAGTTCATCTTCCGCTCCATGCAAGTGGAGCGGAGGCGCCCGGGCCAGCCTACTCAGGGTTGGGCAAGGGCGGGAGAGCGTAGCACTCTCCAGGCCGCCGTGGGGGCCTGCTAACGCATCTTCTCTTCGACGAACTCGACGTGGCGGCGGATCTTCGGGTCGTACTTCTTGAGCTTCAGCTTCTCCTGGCTGAGCTTCTTGTTCTTCGTCGTCGTGTAGAAGTACCCGGTACCGGCGCTCGATACGAGCTTGATCTTCTCTCTCACGTCGTCAACCTCCGTTGCGAGCCGGCAACTTCAAGGGCTGAGGAGCGGAATGGCGGGGCCGACGGGACTCGAACCCGCGACCTCCGGCGTGACAGGCCGGCATTCTAACCAGCTGAACTACGACCCCGTGCGTCCGTCCTCGTCGTCTCTCCCTCGTCCTTGCCTGGTGCTGCTCCCGCCGCCATGCGGCATTCACTGACGGTTTCCTGGTCGCGCGTACTCCGAAACCTCCGTGGTGGGAGGTGGGGGATTCGAACCCGCGACCCCCTGCGTGTAAAGCAGGTGCTCTACCCCTGAGCTAACCTCCCCGGCGGCGACCCTACGGCCGTCCGGCGGACATCGCAGGCCGCGAAATCTTAGGGCAGGCGGAGATCATCGTCAACGGAGCACCGGGCGGCCTCACTCCGTGGCAGAATCGCGGCGGCAGAACCACCTTCCCCCGAGGAGTACCCACTCATGCACGAAGTTCCCGATCTGGCCTACCCGTTCGACGCCCTCGAGCCCCACATCGACGCGCGGACGATGGAGATACACCACGACAAGCACCACGCGGCCTACGTCGCGAACCTGAACTCCGCTCTCGAGGGCCGCGACGAACTCGCGGCGATGAGCGTCGAGAACCTGCTCCGCAACTTCGACGACGTGCCGGACCCCATCAAGGGCGCCGTGCGCAACCACGGCGGCGGCCACGCCAACCACTCGCTGTTCTGGTCGGTCATGAGCCCGAACGGCGGCGGCGCGCCCAGCGGCGACCTGGCCACCGCCATCGACATCCGGTTCGGCAGCTTCGACCAGTTGAAGGAGCGTTTCGTCAGCGCGGCGATGGGTCAGTTCGGCAGCGGCTGGGGCTGGCTGGTGAGCGGCGACGACGGCCTGGCCGTGATCGCGCGGCCGAACCAGGACTCGCCGCTGATGGAGGGCCTGACGCCCCTGCTCGGAGTGGACGTGTGGGAGCACGCCTACTACCTGAACTACCAGAACCGGCGTCTGGACTACCTGAACGCCTTCTGGAACGTCGTCGACTGGGAGGCGGTCGCGGCGCGGTTCAGAGGTTAGGCCGGCGCACCGACACCGGCACCGGCGACCAGGCCGGTGCTGCGGCTGCGGCCGCGGGTCTGGCGGTCCTGCTCCATGCGGCGCTCCAGCAACTCCTCCGCTTCGTCGAGGAGTTCGAGCGCCCGTACGAGCTGGTTGTCGAGCTGCCGCTCGGCCTTGAAGCCCTCGGTCAGGCCGAACGCGGTGTTGAAGATCTCGTAGCGGAGCCGCACGCGGGCGTGGCGCTCGACGGCGGGGTTCTCCAGCGCCTCTTCCAGTTCTTCGGCGGAGACGAGGTCTTCCTCGACGATCCAGTCCCAGAACCGTTCCAGGTAGTCGTCCGGCACCTGCCAGTCGGTTGAGTCGACCCCTTCGGGCACCCCCTCCTCGAAGGGGAAGCGGTGGAAGCCGCTCCGCGTCCGCAGGCGGAGAATGACGGGCGGATCCTCGTCCAGTTCGACCACGTAGTCGGGCGTCACGCCGCCGCCGCCGTAGACCTCGCGGCCGAGATCGGTGCGGAAGACAGGCCGATCCTCGCTCTCAGGCCGATCGACCGGCGGCGGCTCCTCCTCGTCGCCGTCGTCGCCGTTCGCGTCGTACCCGGTGTAGTAGTCCCAGTACGAGGAGTAGTCGCGCTGGATCAGCCGCCCCGCCGGCGTGTAGTAGCGCGCCGTCGTCAGGGCCAGGCCGGCGCCGTAGGACAGCTCGTAGACCGTCTGCACCAGGCCCTTGCCCCAGGTCGACTCCCCGACGACGAGGCCCACGTCGTGATCCTGGATGGCCCCCGAGACGATCTCGGAGGCGGAAGCGGAGCTGCCGTTCACGAGCACGACGACCGGCAGGCCGAGCGGCTCGTGGCGGCCCGTGGAGCGGTACGACTGACGGGAACTGTCGATCCGGCCCCGGGTCTCGACGATCGTCGTGCCCGGAGGCACGAACTGGTCGGAGACGGCGATCGCCTGGTCGAGCAGGCCGCCGCCGTTGAACCGGAGATCGAGAATCAGCCGCCGCATGCCCTGTTCCCTGAGTTCGGCCAGGGCGCGGGCGACCTCTCCGCCGGTCGAGCGGGAGAAGTCCGTGATCCAGAGGAAGCCGGTGTCCGGCGTCAGCATGTGGGCGTGGCGGACGGTCTCCTGCGGGATCTCGGCCCGCGTCACCGTGACCTCCAGCGGTTCGTCCAGGCCGGGACGAAGCAGCGTCACCGTGACGTCCGTTCCCTTCGGCCCCTTGAGCTTCCGGATCGCCTCGTTCGGGTTCATCTCCTCGGTCGGCTCGCCGTTGATCAGGTGGATGATGTCGCCGGCCCGGATGCCCTTCTCGTAGCCCGGCGTGCCCTCGATCGGCGAGATGACGGTCAGGCGGTTGTTGCGCGTGCCGACGTAGATGCCCAGGCCGTAGAAGGAACTCTGCTGGCGTTCGCGCATCGAGTCGTAGGCCACGGGAGGCAGGAAGCTCGTGTGCGGATCGAGGTTGCGCAGCATGCCCCCGATCGAGGCGTAGACGAGATCCCGGTAGGTGACGTCGTCGACCGCGTAGTTCGCGTGAGCCGTCTCGACCAGTTCCGTGTAGAGGCGGACCTGGGCCATCTGGTCCGCGTTGATCGCGACCAGGTTGCCGCCCGCAAGGCCGCCGACGACCACGGCCGCGGCGAAGAGAAGGAGTGCCAGATTGCGCCAGGGTTGCTTCACGACTTCACCGGGGCCGGGATTGTACCAGCCGCGAACCGGTTGGCGTATCATGCCGGGCCATGTTCGGCCCGATCGGCATGCAGGAGATGCTCTTCATCCTGGCGGCCGCCCTGCTCATCTTCGGTCCCAGGAAGCTTCCCGAGCTCGGCCGCACGCTCGGTCGCGGGATGGCCGAGTTCCGGCGCGCCACGACGGACCTGAAGCGCTCCATCGACGTCGAGCTCGACGACGAGAAGCGGCCCGCGCCGGCGCGGCGCATCGACACTCCGAAGAGAAGCGCCAGCGCGTCGAACCCGGGCAGTTCGAAGAAACCGCCCGAATCGGGCGCCGGGGCCCCGAGTGACCCCGCAGTCTGAGGACGACGCTCCGGTCCAGCCGCCCGAAGCGCCGGAACCGGAGCGGTTGCCCGAGACGACGCTGGGCAAGAAGAAGCCCGACGAGGAGGAAGAAGAAGAACTTCCGCGGATGACGCTGCTCGAGCACCTCGACGAGCTGCGCCGCCGCATCCTGCGCACGCTGATCGTCGTGGTGGTCGCCTTCTTCGGCTGCTTCGCCTTCGCCGAGGAGATCTACACCTTCCTGGCGAAACCGATCGAGCCCCACGTCGACCAGCTCGTCTTCGACGGCGTCGCGGATCCGTTCATCGTGCACGTGAAGGTGGCTCTGCTGGCCGCCGTCTTCGTCACGTCGCCCTATCTCGTCGCCCAGCTCTGGGGCTTCGTCTCGCCGGGCCTCTACCGCCGCGAGAAGCGCTACGCGATCCCCTTCATCTTCTTCGGCTCCTTCTTCTTCATCGGCGGCGGCGCCTTCGGCTACTTCGTCGCCCTGCCCTTCGCGGTCGAGTTCCTGGTCAACATGGGCGTGAGCAGCGGCTGGGACGCGGACATCCGGATCGAGCGCTACTTCAGCTTCGCGGTCAACGTCCTGCTCGGGCTGGCGGTCATGTTCCAGCTCCCCATCGTGATCTTCATGCTCTCGCAGCTCGGGGTCGTCACGCCGCGGTTCCTGATGCGGCACTTCCGCTGGGCCGTGCTCCTCATCATCGTCCTCTCCGCCGTGATCACGCCGACGCCGGACGTCGTGAACATGACGATCGTGGCCGGGCCGACGTTGTTGCTGTATCTGGTCGGAGTGGGGGCTTCGGCGCTTGTTCAGAGGCGAAGGAAGCGCCCGGAGGAAGAGTAGGCAGCCGCGCACCCAGTGTTTACGAGACGGGGCCCAGGGCTTCGACGATGCGGTCGACGAGTTCGCGGGCGGCGCCGCGGCCGCCGCGGGCGTCGAGCACGAGGTCGACGTTGTCGCGCACTTCCTGCACGGCGTCGGCCGGGGCCGCGGACAGGCCCGCGGCGCGCAGCACCGGCAGGTCGACCAGGTCGTCGCCGACGTAGGCGACCTCGGACGCGTCGAGCCCCCGGCGCTCCAGCAGGTCGGCGAAGGCCGCGGCCTTGTCGCGGCAACCCAGGAGGACCTCGTCGAAGCCCAGGTCGGCGGCGCGGCGCTCGACGGCCGGAGAGTCTCTCCTGGCGCTGAGCAGGCCCATCCCGAGGCCCGCCTCGCGCGCGCGGCGCACGGCCAGGCCGTCCCGGGTGTCGAACGCCACGGCCACCTCGTCGCCGACGTAGTAGAGCCGGCCGTCGGTGAGGACGCCGTCGACGTCGAAGAGCAGGAAGCGGAGCCGCGGGACGACGGAGGAGAGCATGGAAGGCATCGGGCTCGCGAAAGCTAGCGGCGCAGGCCCCAGAGGTCGTGAATGTGCACCAGGCCTTCGAGCCGGCCGTCGGCGTGGCAGGTGAACAGGGACGTGATGCGGTGCCGCTCCATCGCCTCCTGGGCGACGGTGACCAGGGCGTCGGCGGGGATCGTCTTCGGCTCGGGCGTCATGTAGTGGCGAACCGAGCGGTCGAGGAAAGCGCCGCCGCCGGCGCCCGGCGCCGGCTCGGTGTTCAGCAGCCGCCGCAGGTCGCCGTCGGAGATCACGCCGCAGAGGCGGCCGGCGTCGTCGAGGACCGCCGTGATGCCGAACGACTTCCCGGTCATCTCGAACAGCGCCTCGCGCAGGGACGCTTCGAGCCTCACGCGCGGCAGGGCGTCGCCGCGGTGCATGACCTGCTCCACCGTCATCAGGCGGCGTCCGAGCGAGCCGCCCGGATGAAGCGTCGCGAAATCCTCCAGCGTGAAGCCGCGGGCTTCGAGCAGCGCCATCGCGAGGGCGTCGCCCAGGGCCAGGGTCGCGGTCGTCGACGCGGTGGGGGCCAGGTTCAGGGGGCAGGCCTCCTGGTCGATCGCGGCCGAAAGGTGCAGATCGGCCCGCTCGGCGATCGTGCTCCGGACGGCGCCGGTGATCGCGATCAGGGGAACGCCGCGACGATGCAGCACGTCGATCATCTTGAGGAGTTCTTCCGTGCCGCCGGACGACGACGCGGCCAGGACGACGTCGCCCGGCACGATCATGCCGAGGTCGCCGTGGATCGCCTCGGCCGGGTGAATGAAGAGCGCCGGCGTCCCGGTCGAGGACAGGGTTGCCGCCACCTTCTTCATCACGTGACCGCTCTTGCCCATGCCGGTACAGACGACGCGGCCCCGGCAGTCGCGCATCCGCCGCACCGCCTCCGCGAAATCGTCGCCGAGCTGCCCGATCAACCCCTGAATGGCGGCAGCCTCGATCTCCAGCACCTTGCGGGCGATCTCCAGGCTGCGGTCCGCACAGGCCGCCGCCCCGACCTGCCCGGCCACCCTGGAAGCGGTCACACCCAGGGTCCCTCGGCGGTGCGCGAACGGTGGATCTCGAGCGCGGAGAGGAGCAGGTTCTCGGCCCGCTGGAGCGGCAACTGCGTCTCCCGGTCGCACTGCGCGCTGTCCGGGTCGGGGTGCACCTCCAGGTAGAGGCCCGCGGCGCCGGCGGCCATGGCGGCCCGCGTCAGGGGTTCAGCGAAGCGGCGGTCGCCGCCGCTTTCCTTCTCCCGCGCTCCGGGAAGCTGCAGGGAGTGGGTCACGTCGTAGAGGACGGCGATCCCGTGCTCGTCCAGGATCCGGAAGCTCCGCATGTCGACGACCAGGTTGTGGTAGCCGAACGAGCTGCCGCGCTCCGTGACGGCGACGCGGGCGTTGCCGGTCGCCCGCGCCTTGTCGACGGTCCTCGCCATGTCGGCGGGCGCCATGAACTGGCCCTTCTTGATCAGGAGGGCTCTGCCGGTGGCCGCGGCCTCGATCACCAGGTCGGTCTGCCGGCAGAGAAAGGCCGGGATCTGGAGCACTTCGCAGACTTCGGCGGCGGCGCCGCACTGGTTCGCCTCGTGGACGTCGGTCAGGACCGGGAGGCCGGTCGCCTCCTTGACCTCCCGCAGCGCGGCCAGGCCGTCGGCCAGACCGGGACCCCGGAAGCTGTCGCCGGAACTGCGGTTCGCCTTGTCGAAGGAGGACTTGAAGATCAGAGGCAGGCCCAGGCGATGGCTCATCGCCTGCAGTTCCTGGCCGAAGCCGACCAGCCAGTCGCGGCCCTCGATCACGCAGGGGCCGGCGATCACCGGCAGCGCGCCGCCGCCGAGCGCGACCCCCGGCGCGAGCTCGAAGCCGTCCGCCAAGACGTCCTCAGTTCGCCTCGGCGCCGCCGGCCGGCAACTCGTCGCCGGCGCTCGCCGAGGCGGCCGCGTTCCGCTCCTTCTGTTCCACCGCGGCGCGGATGTAGGACACGAAGAGCGGGTGCGGGTCGGTGGGCCGCGAGCGGTACTCGGGGTGGAACTGGCAGCCGAGGAACCAGGGATGGTCCGGCAGCTCGACGATCTCGACGAACTTGCCGTCCGGGCTCCGGCCGGAGACGACGAGCCCGGCGCTCTGGAGCGCGGCGAGGTACTTCTGGTTGACCTCGTAGCGGTGGCGGTGGCGCTCCTGGATCAGCATCCGGCCCTCCCCCTCTTCGGGCGATCCGGCCTCGGCGGCGCCGGCGAAGACGTCGGCCGCCAGGGTGCCCTCCTGGACCAGGCAGGGATAGGCGCCGAGCCGCATCGTGCCGCCCATCTCCTCGACCCCGAGCAGATCGCGGAGCTTGTAGATCACCGGATCGGCGGCCGCTTCGTCGAACTCCGTCGAGTGGGCGCCGGCGAGGCCGCAGGCGTTCCGCGCCATCTCGATCACCATGCACTGCATCCCCAGGCAGATGCCGAACATCGGCACGTGCTTCTCGCGGGCGTAGCGGATCGCGCGGATCTTGCCCTCCACGCCGCGGGGACCGAAGCCGATCGGGACCAGCACGCCGTCGACCTCGAACAGTTCCTGCGGCCAGGACTCGGCCTCCAGGTCCTCCGCGTTGATGTAGACGAGCTGCACCTCGACGTCGTTGGCGATGCCGCCGTGCATCAGCGCCTCGTTCAGACTCTTGTAGGCGTCGGGCAGTTCGACGTACTTGCCCACGATGCCGATCCGCACCCGGCCGCGCGGGTTCCGGATGCGGTCGACCATCCGTTCCCAGCCGGCCAGGTTGCGCGGCGAACCCGGGAGGTTCAGCAGGTCGAGGAGCGACTCGTCCAGGCCCTCGCGGCAGAACATCAGGGGCACTTCGTAGATCGTGTCGACGTCGCGGGCGGCGACCACGTTGCGCGCGTCGACGTTGCAGAACAGGCCGATTTTCGCCTTCGTCTCCGCCGGCAGGTCCCGGTCCACGCGGCAGAGCAGGATGTCGGGCGAGATGCCGATCGCCCGCAGTTCACGCACCGAGTGCTGGGTGGGCTTCGTCTTCTGCTCGTCGGAGGCGGCGATGTAGGGCACCAGGGTGAGATGGAGATTGACCGCGTTGTTGCGTCCGAGTTCCTGGCGGAACTGGCGGATCGCCTCCAGGAAGGGCAGGGACTCGATGTCGCCCACCGTGCCGCCGATCTCGACCAGGACGACGTCGGCGTCGCCGGCCACCCTCCGCATTCCCGCCTTGATCTCGTCCGTCACGTGGGGAATCACCTGGACGGTGTTGCCCAGATAGTCCCCGCGCCGCTCCTTGTTGATCACGGCCTCGTAGATCTTGCCCGTCGTGTAGTTGTGCTTCTTGCTCGTGTTGCACGTGGTGAAGCGCTCGTAGTGGCCGAGGTCGAGATCCGCCTCGGCGCCGTCGTCGGTCACGAAGACCTCGCCGTGCTGGTAGGGCGACATCGTTCCCGGATCCACGTTGACGTACGGGTCGAGCTTCATCATCTCGACCGAGAAGCCGCGCGCCTCGAGGATCGCTCCGACCGACGACGCGGCGACGCCCTTCCCCAGAGAAGAAACGACGCCGCCGGTGATGAAGATGTACTTGGCCATGGCGTTGAACCTCGTCTTGTCTGTCAGCCACTCGTTTCGGCGAGCATCCGGCGCTCGGCTACCGCCAGGTCCGCCGGCGTGTCGACCCCCAGCGGCGCTTCGTCGACCGGCAGCACCCGGATGCGGATGCCGTTCTCCAGCGCGCGAAGCTGCTCCAGGCCTTCACGGCGCTCGAGCGGCGTCTGCTCCAGGCCGGCGAGCCGCAGGAGAACGCTGCGCCGGTAGCCGTAGACGCCCACGTGCAACCGGACCGGCGCGGCCGGTTCCCCTTCGTCCGGAAGCTGCCGGCGGAAGGGAATCCCCGCGCGGCTGAAGTACAGCGCATAGCCGTCGCTCCCGCAGACGACCTTGACCCGGTTCGGATCCTCGAGCGCATCCTCGTCGACTTCGGCGGCCAGCGTCGCCATGTCCTCCCCGGGATGCGCGCGAAGGTGCGAAGCCAGCCCGGTGATCGCCGCGGGATCGAGCAGCGGTTCGTCGCCCTGTACGTTGATCACGGCATCGGCCCGCCAGCCGCGAGCCGCCCAGGCGATCCGGTCGGTGCCGCTCCCGCAGTCCTCCGGCGTCATCTCGCAGCGGCCGCCGAAGCCCTCCACCGTGCGGCGGATCTCCTCGTGGTCCGTCAGCACGACGACGGCGTCAAGCCCCGAGGCCTCGCTCGCCCGCCGGTAGACGTGCTCGATCATCGGTCGGCCGCAGATCGGTAGCAGAGCCTTCCTGGGCAGTCGGATCGAGTCATAGCGAGCAGGAATGGCACAGACGACGCCGACCGCGTCTGCTACCTGTTCGGACACGGCCCACACTACCCGCGCGCCGCGCCGGGGGTCAAACCGCGACGGCGTTAGGCTCGCAGCGTGAAGAGAACGCGTTCAGGCGCACTCGCCGTCTCGCTGCTTGTCGTCGGATTCGCGCAGCCGGCCTGCGTCAGCGCCCCGGCGCCGACCGGCGCGGCCGAGTGGATCTGGACCGACGACGCCTCTGCCGAGCCGGGACAGCCGGCGGTCTACGTGTTGTTGCGCGACTTCGAGTTGCCGGCGGCGCCCACTGAGGCGGCGCGGCTGTTCGTCGCCGCCGACCGCGAGTACGCGGTGCACCTGAACGGACACCAGATCGCCCGCGGCGCGTACCGGCGGGGCGAACCGATCGACGAGTTCCAGGTCGCCCACCTGTTGCGCGAGGGTTCGAACCGCCTGACGATCGAGGCACGGACGCCCCATGGCGACGGCGGCGTGCTCGCCGGCATCGAGCTCGCGGATGGCTCGATGCCGGTGGTGACGGACGGCGACTGGCTGGTCCTCACTGACTGGGATCCCCGGCTGGTCAAGGGCGAGACCCCGCTCGCGGAAGCCGGCCCGATGCTCGGACCGGTTCGCGTCTGGGGACGGCCGCCGGTCGGCCGCTGGGGCCGCGTGAGCCGCGGCGAGCTGCAGAAACCCGATCGGATCTGGCGCTCGGCCGGCGCCTGGCGCATCGTCCACGTGACCGCGTCGCCAGGCCTCGAGATCGAGCCCGGATGGCGGTCGTCTCATCGGGTCGACTTCGGCCGGGAGGTGGCCGGCGTACTCGAACTCGACTTTCGACCGGCGGCGGCCGAGATCCCGCGGGAACTGCGCGTCTGCCTGGCCGGCGACTGCGACCGACGGCCGCTGCTGCTGACTCCCGGCAGGCCCGCGTGGCGCGATTCGGCCCGGCGCAGCTTCGACACCGTGGTCGTTGCCGGCGTGCCCGGGTTGCGGGCTGTCCGGGCTCGGCGGTAGTCAGCGGTCGCCGCTTCGCGGCGCGGTTCCCATGGCCGCCTTCGGCGGCAGCCGGCGACCTTCTACGGTTCTTCCCAGTCGATGCCCGCGGGCGGTTCGAAGCGGCCGGGCGGCGCGCCGGAGCGGTAGTCGCCGACCACGAACCGGTTCTCGTTGCGCTGTGCGTCGTGGTACGTCAGTTCCCGCAGCCGCTGGTCTTCGTCGATAACCACTTGCACGAGGGCGACGTCTTCGCTCGGTTCGAGCGGCCGCAGGACGAGGCGCAGGCGGTTCCCTTCCGCCGTGTCCAACTCCGCCTCGTAACGGTCCCGGAGGTCGCTGGTGGTCAGCAGAAAGAAGTCGAGACCGGGCGCGGGCCGTTCAGAGAGGTCGTAGCGCTGGCCGACCGTCTCGCCCGGATTCCAGTGGTGGACCGTGCGCCCGCAGAGCAGGAACGCCTTCTCGAACGGCGGGTCGTAGTCCCAGCGCAGGCAGCCCGGGAGGTCGATGGCGAGGCTGCCGCGCTCGGTTTCCCCGTCCTCGGGCGCGAAGCCGAAGGGCACGAAGGTCTGCACGAAGCCGGCCGACAGGGGGCCCGAACCGTCAAGCGCCCGGCGGAAGTCGTCCACGACCTGCCAGGGGTCATCGACGGCCGGCGCCGGTGGAGCGGCGATGAGCGCGGCGGCCACGACGGCCGCCAGCGCCGCAGCCCGGACGGGTGACATCAGTGCTTGAAGTGACGCCGGCCGGTGAGCACCATCGCGATGCCGTGCTCGTCGGCGGCGGCGACGATCTCGTCGTCGCGCACCGAGCCGCCCGGCTGGGCGATCGCGGTCACGCCGGCGGCTGCCAGGGTGTCGACGCCGTCGCGGAAGGGAAAGAAGGCGTCGGACGCCGCCACAGTTCCGGCGATCTCCAGTTGCGCCTTGTCCAGCGCGACCCGGCAGGAGTCGACGCGGCTCATCTGGCCGGCGCCGATGCCCACCGTCTGGTGCTCGTTGGTGACGACGATCGCGTTCGACTTCGTTGCCCGGCAGACCTTCCACGCGAAGTCGAGTGCGCGAAGCTGGGCCGCGTCCGGCTGAGCGCGCGTCGGGCAGTTCCAGCCGGCCGGATCCTCCGGCGCGGCGTCGATCTGCTGGCCGAGGAAGCCGCCCTCGATGGCTCGCAGCTCCCACTGGCCGGGGACGGGCGAGAAGGCGGGACATTCGAGCAGGCGCAGGTTCTTCTTCCTGCCCAGCCGCTCCAGCGCGGCCGGCTCGTAGGAAGGCGCCGTCACCACCTCGACGAAGAGCTTCGCCATCGCTTCCGCGAGAGCGCCGTCGAACGGCCGGTTGACGGCGATGATCGAACCGAACGCGGACACCGGATCGCAGGCCAGCGCGCGTTCGTAGGCAGAGACGAGCGTGCCGCCGCGACCGACGCCGCAGGGATTGTTGTGCTTGACGATGACGACGGTGGGGTCTTCCTCCGGACCGTCGAACAGCGCCGACAGCTTGCGCGCCGCGTCGGCGTCCAGGAGGTTGTTCCACGAGAGTTCCTTGCCCTGGAGTTGGCGGAAGCCGCCGAACACGCCGCCGCTGCCCACCTGCCGGTAGACCGCGGCCGCCTGGTGCGGGTTCTCGCCATAGCGCGGCTGGAGCACCTGCTCGAGGTGGATCTGCACCGTGCCGGGGAGCGCGTCGGGCTCGTCGACGGGCGCGGGAGCTGCGCCGTTGGCCAGCCAGTCGGCGATCGCCGCGTCGTAGCTCCGCGTGTGACGGAAGGCCTTGAGCGCCAGCCCGCGGCGGACGTCTTCGGAGAGGCCGCCTTCGCTCTCGAGTGCCGCGAGCACGACCGGGTAGTCGGACGGGTCGACCACGACGGCGACGTTGGCGAAGTTCTTGGCCGCCGCCCGGACCATGCTGGGTCCGCCGATGTCGATCATCTCCACCGTGCCGTCCACCGTCGCGTCCGGGGCCGCGGCGGCGTCCTCGAACGGATAGAGGTTGACCGCCACCAGATCGATCGGCGGAATCTCGTGCTGCTCGAGTTCGTCGCGGTGTTCCGAGCGCCGGCGGTCGGCGAGGATGCCGCCGAAGATGCGGGGGTGCAGGCTCTTGACCCGGCCGTGGAGGATCTCCGGGTGGCCGGTGATCTCGGACACCGCGGTCACCGGCACGCCGCCTTCCGCGAGCTGCCGCGCCGTGCCGCCGGTCGACATGATCTCGACGCCCAGCTTCGCCAGACCCGATCCAAGATCCTCGAGGCCCGTCTTGTCGAAGACCGAAACCAGTGCGCGGCGAACGGGGAGCATCGGCGTCGGCGCAGCGTAGCACGCAGGATCCGCTGCCTTGCCCATTGCGCTTCCAGGTGCCAAGCTGTTAGAAACCTGCTCCATCGTGCGGCCCGCGTGCGGCCCGCGCGACGCTGCCCAGGTAGCTCAGTTGGTAGAGCACCTGACTGAAAATCAGGGTGTCGGTGGTTCGAATCCGCCCCTGGGCACCATGTCCGCGACCCGGTCAGGGCCCCCATTCCGGACCGCCGGCGCCGAGGATTCGGAGAATCCGCAGGTATTCCGCAGTGGCTTCCGGACCACCTCAACCGGCTCTCGGGGGCGGCAAGTGACGGCAAAGAAAACACTTACGGCCGGGACGATCCGCTTGCCACGCCGCCGGCCGGAAATGCCGTCTTGACACACCCTTCACACGGCCTGTACGTTGTTTCGCGGATAGGGACTGTGACCAAGAATCGCATCCTGATCCACCGGTCCTGAGACGCGACCTTCGGATCGGAGCCTGAGAAGGGCGAAAGTCACGTTCGCGTGGTGGGCGCTCATCGAAGGTGAAGGTAGGAGGGTCACGACTCGGACGCCGGGCTCGGCGGCAGGAGCCGCTGGGAATTCGGGGACCCGGAGGCGCAAGCCAAAGGAAAATCGGATTCCACGCGAACCTTAGGTTCCTTGGGCTCCAGTCATCGAGTGGCTCCCGTGGCCGACAGTCTTCCCGGGAGCGGCGCCGAAGGGCGAAAGCCCGACGGAGACGTCACTGGGAAGGCGGCTTCAGGGAAGCGGACGGCCGGAAAGTTGCCCGGCAGCAACGGAATGGCCGACCGGTAACTGAAGCGCCTCGTCGGCAGGCCCTACGGGGGCTTCGTCGTGAGACCCGACCAGTCGAGCGACGGAGTGCCCCGCAGGCGTCAGGTCGGCAGAGGCCAGGCTTCGGTGAGTCCCCGCGGCGGCGAGCCGCAGGGCGGCAGGCTCGGAGGCGCAAGCCAAGGAGTCGGTTGCCTGAGGCAAGACGCAGCGGACCGTTCGGCCGTCAGAGCCGAAGGGGTGATCGCAAGGGCGCAAGCTTGAGCGGAAGACCCGGAGGGGAAGACGAGCGAAGGGGAAGCCCGGCTGGTGGCGCGCTCGCGCTCCAAGACCCATGCCCGCCAAGCTGTAGAGGTCCGAGAGATGCGAACGGTGGGGTGAGAGGCTGAGGTCGATTCGGGCGAAACTCCTGAAGCGGTCCCTATCCTCTTTTTTTGGCCCGGCGGAAACCTAGCACGGTTCGCCCGTAAGTGCAACTCTGCCAGTAACTTACAGGGTATCGCCCCGGCCGGATCGAGGGCGGCGGTCGACATGAACCGCCCTCCGGCGGTCAGACACTGGTCAGCCAAGCGTCACGCATCGGACGGAATGGTCCGAACGTAGAGTCCTTTAGAGTTATCGAAAACTCGGGTCCGGTCCCGCGCTCGCGGCGGCCGGCCTCCCGGCGCAGGGAACGTTTCGCCCCACGTAGAAGTCGAGAAGCCAGCCCATGCAGCGCGGTAAAGGCACGTCGCGAAAGGCAGCGCCCAAGCGCGGCAAGCGCCGGGTCAACGCCCGCGGCCAGCCGCGCCGCCTGCGTTTCGGGAACTTCGAGTTCGATCCCGAGACGCTCGAACTGCACGGCGACAGTGAGACGATTCGACTCCAGCCCCAGCCCGCCAGGCTGCTTCACCTGCTGATCGCCAGCCGCGGCGCCGTCGTGTCGCGCGAGGCGGTTCGGCGCCATCTCTGGCCGGACGAGATCCACGTCGAGTTCGACCAGAGCATGAACTCCTGCGTCAAGCGCATTCGGGTGGCGCTCGGGGATAGCGCGGAGGCTCCCCGCTACATCGAAACGCTCCCCCGCATCGGCTATCGATTCCTGCAGCCCGTGATGGAAGTCCGGGAAGGCGAGCCGCCGCTCCCGCCCGTGCGGACCGCCCCGACCGTCCCGGCTCCCCGTCCACGGTCGCGGTCCCGACGGGTCGCGGCCGCGGTGCTCGCCGCGGTGGGAACAACCGCCGGCATCACCCTCACGGTTCTGGCCTGGCCCGCCCTGAACTCCGGGCCGCGCGCCGCCGACGAGCCGCCGCGCCAGGTACTGGCAGTCCTTCCCTTCGCCGCCCTCGAGAACTGGGCCGGCGCCGAGCTCTTCCGCCAGACCCTGGCCCAGGAGCTCATCACGTCGCTCGCCCGCCAGGGCTCGCCGAACCTCGCTGTCGTGGCCCAGGACGACGAACCCGACGTGGATACCGGCGGGGCGGCGCCCGGCATCCATGCCGACTTCCTCCTCGACGGCCGCGTTCAGCGCGAAGAGGGCACCCTGCGGGTGTGGGCGCGCCTGCTGCTCGCGAAGGACGGCACCGTGCTGTGGACCGAGGCGTACGACGGCGCGGAGGACGAGATGCTCGTCTTCCAGACCGAAGTGAGCGCCCGGATCGGCGACGCCGTCCTCGGGCGGTTGGCGCAGCTCTAGTTCCGCCAGGAGCCGGGGCGGCCGGGTAGTTCGGCGGCCGCCGCCAGTTCTCTCAGGAATCGCGTTCGCGCGACCTCCCCGGCCCCGAAGCGCAGGAGATGCTCGGTGACCTGCTGGCAATCGATGAAGGCGAAACCCCAGCTCCGCAACCGGTCGACGAGGTAAACGAGGGCCACCTTGGACGCGTTCGACTGCCGCGCGAACATCGACTCGCCGAAGAACGCGCCACCCACCGCGACCCCGTAGAGGCCGCCGGCCAGTTCGCCGTCCGCGAGACACTCGACCGAGTGAGCGAATCCTCCGCGGTGCAGGCGATCGAACGCATCGATCAGAGGCCGGGTGATCCAGGTGCCCGGCCGGCCCGGACGGTCGCCGGCGCAGGCGGTCATGACCTCACGGAAGCGCGTGTCGACAGTGACCTCGAAGCGACCGCGCCGCAGCTCCTTGCGGAGGCTCCGCGACACCCGGAACCGCTCCGGATAGAGCACCAGCCGCGGGTCGGGCGAGAACCAGAGCATGGGTCCGTCGGGGCCCAGGAGCGGCCAGGGGAAGATGCCCGCCCGGTACGCGGCCAGCACGCGCTCCGGTTCGAGGTCGCCGCCGACCGCCAGCAAGCCGCTGGGATCCGCCAGCTCCGGAGGCGGGAAGTCCAGGCTCCGTTCGTCGAGCTGGAAGGGGCCCCGCCGGTTCATCGCCGGCAGCTCACACGTTGAACCGGAAGTGCACGACCTCGCCGTCCCGCACCGGGTAGCCGCGGCCCTCGAGACGCAGCGTTCCGCGGTCCCGGCAGGCGGCCATCGAGCCGGCGTCGACCAGTTCCCGCCAGTCGACGACTTCGGCGCGGATGAAGCCGCGCTCGATGTCCGAGTGAACGGCCCCCGCCGCGGTTCCGGCCGTGTCGCCGCGGCGAATGGTCCAGGCGCGCACCTCGTCCTCGCCGACGGTGAAGAAGGAGATCAGACCCAGGAGGCGGTAGCCCGCCCTCACCACGCGCACGGCGCTGGGCTCCTCCAGGCCCGCTTCGGCCAGGAAGGCGCCGCGGTCCTCCGGCTCGAGGCGCGAGATCTCCTCTTCGAGGCCGGCGCTCACGGTCAGCAGGGCGGCCCCGGGCGGGGCCTCGAGGCCGCCGGCCGCGTCCGGCTCGGCGGCCGCCGCCTCGTCGACGTTCAGCACGACCAGCAGCGGCTTCAGGGACAGCAGTCCGTAGCCCCGTAGCTGCTTCTCTTCCCCGTCGCCGAACTCCATCGACCGCAGCGACGTCTCCGCTTCGAGCGCGGGAAGAACACGCTCCGACAGCAGGGCCTGCTCGCGTTTCTCCTGGTCGGTGAGGCCCCGCTTCCGGGCCTGGACCAGGCGCTCGAGCCGGCGCTCGACCAGCTCGTAGTCCGCGAGGATCAGTTCCAGGTCGACCGCGGCGACGTCGCGTGCCGGGTCGACGCCACCGCCCGGATGGACGAGTTCCGGATCCTCGAACGCGCGCACGACGTGAACGAGGGCGTCCATCATCCGCAACTCGGCCAGGTCGAGGGTCTCGCCGCGGCCGCGGTCGATGCCCGGGACGTCCACGAACCGCACCTGCGCCGGCACGTAGCGCCGCGGGTCGTAGAGTTCGCGGAGCCGCTCCAGGCGCGGATCGTCGACGTGCGCGACGCCGACGTTCGTCGTCCTGGACGCCTTGAACTTCGCGGTCTCCCGGCGCGAGGCCGTCAGCGAGTTGAAGAGCGCCGTCTTGCCCGCCTTCGGCAGGCCGAGGATGCCGAGCTGCATCCGCCGCGCCTTTCAGACGCCGGCGCCGAAGTTGGCGGCGAGGACAGCCAGGTCCTCGCCGTCGACCTGGCCGCTGCCGTCGAGGTCGGCGTCGGCGTCGTAGCGCCGCGACCTGGCGCCGGCGCCGAACGCCAGGCCGAGACGGACCAGATCCGAGCCGGTGACCCGTCCGTCCCGGTCCACGTCGCCCCGCGGAATGAGCGCACCGTCGACCTGGAAGCGGCCGAGCAGGCGGTTGTAGACGTTACCGCTCCGGTCCCACGCGCGCAGGGTCATCGCGACCACGCCGCTCAAGGGGACGGGCGGTTCGTAACTCCAGTGCAGGCGCCGCCCACCGTCGTCCACGACGGGGGCCGGCGCGGGTGCGCCGCCGACCACAAGAACTGCCGACCCTTCCACGATCTCGCTGCCGAAGTCCGTCATCTCCACTTCCACCGCGGCGTCGGCCGGGACCCGACTCGCGCCGTGCGCCGGCTCGAGTCGGGTCGGCACGGGCGGCACGGTATCCGTCCCAAGGAGTACGTCCGCGAAGACCGCCGCCAGCAGGTCGTAACCCGGTCCGTTCGGGTGTCCCACGGGGTCCTCCTCGCCCGCGTAGTAGTACTCCCGGAACAGCCGCGACCGGGTACTGAACGCCTCGAACGGATCGACCAGGCCGCGGCCGCGCTCCGCGGCCAGCCGCCGGATCGCCTGAACGAGGTCCTGGTTCTCCACGTTGTTCGGATCGAAACGGGCATTCAGCAGGCGGGGAATCAACGTCGCGTGGTACGGCGTCCGGCCGGCCTCGGCCGCCCGCGAGGCCATCCGGTCCAGGTTGAACAGGGTGGTCTCCGGCGAGATTCCGCGGCTGATGTCGTTCGTGCCTTCCATCAGCAGCAGGCAGTCGCCGGGCTCGGCGAGCACTCCGTCGATGCGGGCCAGTCCCTCCGGCGTCCGCTCGGCGCCCACGCCGCGGTTGTCGACGGCGAGCCCGGGAACCAGTTCCTCCAGGCGCGGCGGGTAGCCGGGCGCCTCCCGCTCCGGATCGTCGCCCACGCCGGCCGTGATGCTGTCGCCGAACGCCTTGCAGTGGTCAGGCGTCTGCGCCGTTGCCCCCACGCCGCAAACGACCACGGCCACAGTGGTCGCGACGGCGAGCCGGAGCGCCCGCGGGTGGATTCCACGGATCCCGAGGAAGGTGTTACCGGCCAAGGGTCGCCATCCTACAAAGCGCCGCCTCCGGACCGTTGTCCGGACCGTCCCATGGGTTTCTTCCTTCTCGTTTATCTGCTATTGTGCATGTTTGCACATACTGTCAGTCTTCCTTGGACTCGAGCCCAGCGCGCCCTTGAGGAGAAGAACGGAATGATGAGGCAAACCCGCGGTCTGGTTCTGGCGGCCCTGCTCGGAGTTCCCGCCGCTCTTTCGGCACAGGGGACGTCCTACGTCCTGATCGGCGACAGCGACGACGCCAGGGAAGTTCTGCTCAGCGTTCACAACCCGACCGGCCAAGGTCAGAGCTTCGAAGTTCTCCCGATCGCCGCGGGAACCAGCGGCGTCCATCGCTCGACCTCCCCGACCCGCATCGACGTTCCGGCCGGACGCACGATGGTCTACTCGGACCTCGCCGACGGCGGTCCCTCGATGGTCGAGCTGACGGCCCACGGCGAACTCACGTTCCAGGCGTATCTGATGCCCCTGAACTCGAGCGGCAGCCGGGTCGGTCTGCGCCAGCAGGTCCCGATCGTCGACTCGGAGAGCCTCATCCGCGGCGGCAACTGGGCCTATGTGACCGGACTGCGCCGCGATTCCAACGATCGTTCCGACTACGCGATCCTGAACCTCTCCCACTCGACCAACACCTGCGAGCACCGGGTCCGCAGCCGCGAAGGCTACTGGGCCCGGGAGTCGAGCGTCCTGAGACACCCGCCCCTGTCCCTGACCTACGTGGCCGACGTGCTCGCGGTGGTTGGCGTGGAGCTTGGCGACCGGTACACCGTCTCGACCAACTGCGGCGACAGCTTCTACGTGGCGGCGCTCGTCTCGGACGACAGGAACGACAGGCTGACCGTGCTGGAACCGTCGCAGAGCGGCGTCTCCAGTCTGAGGCCGCCCGGATACGGCGAGCCACCGCCGACGCCGAATCCGGGAACACCGGATCCGCCACCGCCTGCCGAGTGCCCCAGCGGCTGGACATGTCTCAGTCCGGACCGAACGAGCCACACAGTGAAGAGGAAGGATCTTCAGTACGTCTTCCGGGCCGGCCTGGAGGCCGGCAGCTATCGGTCCGTCCAGCTCGAGTTCAGTCTGCGCACGACCGACATCGACCCGGCAGGAGCCCAGATCTTCTGGCTCGGCATCAACCGGCACCGGGACCTGCTTGGATTCACCGTTCAGCGCCGAAACGACCTGTTCGTCCGCCATGGCCTGGGCGTCACTCATTCCAACAAGGCCCGCCTCGTCCTGCCGCGCCCGTTGACGCGGAACCAGACCTACAGGCTGAGTTACAGCTACAACGCCGGCGGGGAGGTTGCTCTCTGCGTAACGGACAGTCAGGGGACGCGTTTCTGCTCCCGCGGCACGGCAAACGTCGACTCCCTCGGCTTCGCCGCCTCCGATCGTCTGGTCCTGGTGATGGGCAGCGACGGCACCGAAGCCATCGAGCCGCCCCAGTGGGGCTGGACCTACAGCAACATCCAGCTACGCGTTCAGAAGAACTGAGACGAGCGGACGCCGGGCCTGATCGCCTACCGGCGGATCCCCGCCTCCCGAATCTCGACCTCGAAGACCTGGAGACCGAGTTCCCGCCGGTCCTGCGAACCGGACAGGTGTTCGGCCGGAACGAAGGCGCGATCCGTGGCAAGCGTCAGCTCGAACACTTCGCCGTGTCCGGGAATCCCGGCCGGAAGCGCTAGCGCACGCCTCTGGCGACCGGGCGCATCCGCCACGAAGGTCTCGAGCACCTCGTCGCCGGCACTGACGGTGACCGTTCGCGGCCGGTCCCGGAAGAGGCCGGCGTGGCTGTCGTAGTCGATGTAGACCGTCGCCTCGACGCCGAGGTTGGGCGCCAGGACGCTGCCGGCCCGACCAGACCATCTCCATGCCGCGTCGGACGTCCTTTCCTCCGCATGCCAACCCTCGAGGTAGCGCACGGGAAACTCCAGCAGGCGCTTGTCCGGCATGGTCACCAGCCAGCCGTCGTGTTCGGCGAAGATCGCTGGCTCCTCGAGGAACGGCTCTTCCTCGCCCGCCGAACGTGGCCGGAGCCCCAGCCCGATCAACTCCCGGACCGCAAGGGCGGAAACCGCCGAGGCTCCGAGGCCGGCCAGGTAAGCTCTCCGTGAGAAGCGATCCCTCATGACCACGCCGTCATCATCGCCCTGACGCGATGGTATCCGCCAGTCGCAACGCCAGCGCCACGATCGTCAGCGTCGGATTCGCGTACCCGCCGGAAGGAAAGACCGAGGAGCCGGCCACGAACAGGTTCCGGTAGCCGTGGACCCGACAGTCCCGGTCGACTACGGAGTCCGATGGCGTCGCGCCCATCCGCGTCGTCCCCATGAGGTGGCCGCCGCCCGAGACGCCCCGACGGAGCCTCTCGCTGTCGATCCGCACTCGACCCTTGCCGGTCTCGATCAACGATCGCGCGAGATGCCGCAAGGTCCTTTCGATGCTGAGCAGGTCGTCCGCGCCGACGAGGCAGTTCACAGTCGGCCGATAGAGTCCCGCCCGGTTGCGCTCGCGGGTCAGAAAGACCCGGTTGCTGGGAGCCGGCAACATCTCGCCCCGGACTTCCGTTCCGTAGTGGAAGAAGGGCTTCCCGTACTTCCAGGACAGGTACTCGACCATCGGGTCATCAGTGGACTTGGAGTAGGACACGACGCTGCATCCCAGCAGTCCGTGGGCCGCGGCGTGCTCGTCGTCCGCCACGAACGCGTGACGCGCGCGCCCGAACTCTTCCGATGCCCGCCGCTGATAGAGGTCTTCGTCGAGCACCAGCTCGACAGTACGTCTCAGATGCGGATGCTCCATCAGGAATCTCCCGACGAGCCCGCTCTCGCTGCCGACCGGAACGCCGCCGTCCGGACGCGGCTGGAGAAGCAGCATCGGGTTGCCGATGCCGCCCGCGGCGAGAACGACCGGCTGTCCCGGCTGGATCGCGAGTTGCAGCCTCGCGTCACCCTCATGACGAAGGCAGGTCAGGCCGCTGACCGCCGACCGTCCCATGTCGGCGTCGAGCGAGAGAACGGATGTCGAGAGCGCAACGTGAATGGCCGGGGAGTCTCGCAGCAGATCGAGATATCTGGCGCCAAAGCGGGTCGGGCGCAGCCGCGAGTACGGCCTGTAGAGGAACCCGGGAATCCAGGGCTTCTCGGGGTCGAGAATCGAAGGGCTCCGGTCCAGAATCGGAGCGGCGCGCCGGTAGTAGGGAAACAGCTCCGACCTGGCGATCGGCCAGCGGACGCCGGCGGCAGGGTTGTTGAAGTCCCTCTCCATCAGGCTCGCGCACCAGCCGCTCCAGACTTGCGAAGTGCCACCGAGCCCGCGAATCGAATGCCGGTCCCACCAGCCGTCACGGAAATGGCCGGTGTTGCGGGCATTCGGCATGGTCCTGCGCTCCCTGTCGTCGTTCCCCGATTCGAAGAGCAGAACCTTCCGGTTCGCCTCGGCGAGGGTCACGGCCGTCGTGATTCCCGCCGGCCCGGAACCGATGACGAAGCAGTCGTAGGAGGAGGGGTCCGGAAAGGAGCCGTCCGAAGCGATGAACACGGCCATAATGTATCCGCATGAAGCCGCGCCGCGCCGGAAACCGACTGGCCGCGGCGATCCTCGCAGCAGCCCTGTGGACGGCCTGCGCCGAGGCGCCGCCGGTGCACCGCGGACCCATCGTGCTGATCACGATCGACGCGCTGCGCGCCGACCTGGTCGGCACCGGCCTGCTGCCGAACCTGGATCGCCTCGCGGTCGAGGCGGACTGGGCCGGCGCGGCGATCACCACGTCGAGCTGGACGGTGCCGTCCATGGCGTCGCTGTTCACCGGCCAGCAGCCCTGGCGTCACGGCAGTTGGCACAGCGCCCGCGCCCACCTGCGCGACGACGTACCGACCCTGCCCGAGATCCTCCGTGAGCTCGGCTACGAGAACGCGGCCTTCCGCTCGAACAGTTGGCTCACCCAGACCTTCGGCTACGTCCGCGGCTTCGACCGCTTCGGCCCGGTGAGCCGGATGGAACGGGTCACGGAGGTCCTGGCGGCGCTCGACGGCGGTCCTCAGTTCGTGTGGATGCACCTGCTGCCGCCGCACGCTCCCTACCGCCGCCACGCCGGCTATCTCGACCGCCTGGACGCGCCGCGCGACGACCTGCCGGAGCGGATCACTCCACTCGACCTGCGGCCGTTCGCCGATCCGGAGAGGCCGCTGGACGCGGATCAGCGGGAAAGGGCATGGCAGCTCTACCAACTGACCGCCGCCCACGCGGACAGTCAGGTCGGCCGGATGCTGGACGCGCTGCGCGAGAGCGGACACTTCGACGAAGCGCTGATCGCCGTGACCTCCGACCACGGCGAGGAGTTCGGCGAGAACGGCCAGGTCCTGCACGGCAACAACCTGCACCGGGTGCTGATCGAGGTGCCGCTGATCGTCAAGCTGCCGGCGGACTGGCCCCGTGTGATCGATCCCGGCGCGACCGTGGCCAACCACCGCCTGTTCTCCACGCTGATCGAAGCGGCCGGCGGGACGCCGCCGGCCGGGAGCCCGCCCAGCCTGTTCGAGCCGAGCCGGGACGGCGCCCTGTCCGAGCTCTACCTGGGCAACGGCGTGAACCGGATGTCCCTGGTCGAGGGCGGTCGCCAGCTCATCTGGACCAGCCGCTTCGCGCCCGCCGAGGAGCGCTACTACGACGCGATGCTGGCGCTCGCAGGGGCTGAGCCGCCGTCGCCGCTGCCGGAAGCGCCGGAGGAGCTGACGGCTCGCCTCGAACGGGAGTTCGAGAACGCGCCGCCGCTGATGGGGGCGCCCGGAACGCGTCCCGGGCTCCAGGCCTTCGACTGGGGCGCCGACGGCACGGTCGAGCCGGGCGCCGCGGAAGACGACTTCGCGCGCCGATTGCAGGAACGTTGGCAGGCGGAGAACGGTTCCGACCTGGCCGCCCGGCTCGCCGAGCGCGGCGAGCCCGAGATCAGCCCGGAAGAGATGGAACGGCTCCGCGCGCTGGGCTACGTCGTGACGTCGCGCAAGCCGGCGGCGGACGGCGAGTAGCCGACAGGGTCGCGCGCTACAGCCGCGGCTTGCTCGCGGGCCGCAGCCGCAGGTCGTAGACCTCGGCCGACGGCGGCAGCGCGGCGGCGTCGACGATCGCGGCCGCCACGTCCACGGGGTCGAGAAAGCGCTCGGCGTCGTAGCGCTGGCCGAGACTCCGGCAGACCTCCTGCTGCATCCGGCCGCGGGTCCTGCCGGGGTAGACGCTCAGCACCCGGACGCCGTCGGCGTTCACTTCGGCGCGCAGGCCGTCGGCGACGGCCCGCAGCGCATGCTTGCTCGCGGCGTAGGCGGCGCTTCCGGCGCCCGCCCCAAGACCTGCCGTCGAGTTGACGAACACGACCAGGCCCCGGCGGGTGCGGAGCACCGGCAACAGTCGCCGGGTCAGAAGGTAGGGAGCGCGGACGTTGACGGCGA
Source organism: Candidatus Multivorans thiocomprendens (assembly GCA_027493375.1). Classification (GTDB taxonomy): domain Bacteria; phylum Acidobacteriota; class Thermoanaerobaculia; order Multivoradales; family Multivoraceae; genus Multivorans; species Multivorans thiocomprendens. The sequence goes on from JAPVWO010000080.1 coordinate 26,043, forward strand.
ACTGGAGATCGAGATCCTCGGCCGGCGCCGACTCGACCGGACCCGCGCGGAAAGCGCCGGCGGCGTGGACGAGGAGGTCGACGCCGTCGCCCAGCGACTCCACGGCCGCGCCGGCCGCCTCGGCCGCCCGTTGCCCGGTGAGGTCCCCCGCGACGGTCCGAACGGCCGCGGCGCCTTCGTCGAGCTCCGCCTCGACCTCCCGCAGCCGCGCTTCGTCCCGGCCCAGGAGCAGCAGGGACGCCCCTTCCCCGGCGAGCGACCGGGCGACCGCTCCGCCGATCGCGCCGGTGGCCCCGGCGACGACCGCGACCCGATCGGCAAACCTCGACACGCGCGGAGCTTACCGGCCGGTAAGCTGCGGTTGATGCCGAGGTCGCTTCGCCTGACGCTGACGATCCTCGCCTTGGCCGGCGCGTTCCCCCCGGGAATCGCCGCCGACGGGCTCACCGCCTACCGCGGATCGGCCTGGGCGCACCTGCGGGCGACCGCCGAACCCCCCGTCCTGTGGCTGGGGACCGAGCGCTCCGTGGAGTTGCCCGAGGCCGGAGCGATGGGCGCCGCTCGCTACGACGACCTCGTTCTGATCGACCCGCAACCCGACGGCCCACAACCTGAGGGAAGGGCGGAGTGGGCGGTCGCCGGCGTCGCCCGCGGCGCGGACGGGCCGCGCTTCCTGCTCTACGCCGGCCGCGGGACGGAAGTGACCGCGCTGCCGGCGCCGGAACGGGCGCGACCGGGGAACCGGCTCGCCTCGGCCCGGTGGCTCGCGTCGGACGGCCCCGAGCCCCTGCACGGCCTTGCCTGGCTGGAAGCGAGCCGTCCGCGCGCTCAGGAAGTCTGGCTGGCGCCCTGGCGCGACGGCGCGTTCGAGCCTTCGGTGCGGCTGGTCGCGGACGGCCCCGGTTCCCAGACCGCTCTGGACGCCGCGGTGCTCGCCGACGGTTCCTGGCTGCTCGTCTGGTGCGCCTTCGACGGCGAGGACGACGAACTCGTCTGGCGGCAACGGCAGCCGGACGGGAACTGGGTCGGCGGCCGCGTCTCGACCGACAACGGCGTGCCCGACATCACGCCCCGGCTCCTCGTCACCCCGGACGGCGCCGCCGTCGCCTGGAGCCGCTACGACGGCCGCGTCTACCGGGTGCGGACGGCGCGCTTCGAGGACGGACGCTGGAGCGACGAAGACTGGGCGGGTCCCCCCGATTCGCTCTACCCCGAGTGGGCGGGCGACGACGACACGCTGCTCTACCTCGAAGGCGCGACCCGGACCTGGACCGCGGCCGGGCCGGCGTCCACGCTGCGCTTCGAGGCGGCGACGGCGACCTCCGCGACGCCCGTTCTCGACCGCGACTCCACGTCGGGTCTCCTGCGCGCGCTCTGGCCCGGGGCGTCCGGCTGGCGCGCCGAACCCGGACGGCCTGCCGGAGCACGGCCGTGAGAAGCGCTATCCGGGCACTGTCCGCGCGCTTCCAGGCCCGGCTCCAGGATCGCGAAGGACTGTTCGCGAGCCGTACCGCGACTGTGACGCTGGCGGCCCTGAGCCTCTTCCTGCTGGCGGTGCCGCTGACGATCGGCAAACCCGGTCAACCGGCGACGCTCAAGGCCGATGAGCCCGCCTACTACCTGATGGCGCTCAGCCTGGCGCGCGACTTCGACCTGAGCTACGAGCCGGCGGACGGGGACCGACTGCTCGAGGAGTTTCCGTTCGCGTCGACCGGCAACCTGATCCTGATGACCTCGGACGGATGGCGGACCGTCCACTACGGCAAGCCGCTGGCCTACTCGCTGTTCGGAGCGCCCTTCGCCGCCCTCTGGGGCGCGAACGGGCTGCTGTTCTTCAACATGGCGCTCTTCGTCGCCATGCTGTGGCTGGCCGCGCTGTTCCTGGCGCGCCGCGCTTCGCCCGCGGTCGCCGCCGCCTTCGCCTGCGGCCTGCTGCTGCTCTCGGCCTGCTCGCGCTACGTGTTCTGGCTCCAGCCGGAGGTGTTCAACATGTTCGGCGTCTTCGGCGCCCTCTACTGGGGCTTCGAGAACCGCCGGCACGCCTGGTGGCTGACGGCCCTCTCCGGCGTGCTGCTGGCGCTACCGGCGTACAACAAGCCGATGTTCGCCGCGATCGCGCTGCCTCTGGCCGGCGCCTTCCTGCTGCGGCGGCAGTGGCGGACGGCCGCCCTCTGGATCGCCGGCTTCGTGGCCACGCTGGCGCTGCTGTCCGCGATGTCGCTCGGCTGGACCGGCCAGCTCCTGCCCTACCTGGGCTCCGACGTGCGGGCGGCGGTCCGCGTCTGCGAGCCGGGCGGCTGGCCGGCGGAGATCGTCGAGGCGCGGCGGGTCGCCGAAGGCCAGGCCCCGACCACCGGCGAAGCGGCCACCGCGGTCACCATCCCCGAGTCGCCGACCGGCAACACGTTCTCCTGGCTCTTCCGCATTCCCCGCCAGTCGTTCGGCGAGATCGTCGAGAACGCCGGCTACTTCCTGGTCGGCCGCCATGCCGGCCTGCTGCCCTACCACCCGTTCGCGGCCCTCGCCTTCGGCCTGTTCCTGTTCAGCGGCCGCCGGGACCGGGACCGCTGGCTGCTGGTCCTGGCGCTGGCCGTGATCGCCGGCTACTTCCTGCTCTTCATCGGCTGGAACTGGCAGGGCGGCGGCGGCTTCATCGGCAACCGCTACTTCGTCAGCGTGATGCCGGCCTTCCTGTTTCTCGTGCCGGGCAGGATCCCGCCCTGGACGCTGCCGGCCGGGGGGCTCGCCGCCGGCCTGTTCACCGGCGCGTTGGTGCTTGCGCCCTTCGGCGTCACCGTGCCCGCGCCGACGCTGCAGGCGCACACTCGCAACGCGCCGCTCCGGTATCTGCCGTTCGAGTTCTCGCTGCGCAACGTGCCCGGCTACGAGCGGAGGAGCATCGCGGGCATGCGGATCCTGGGCCGGGCCGACCGGGTGCTGGAACGCGGCGGTTCCTGGTGGGTCGCCGCCCGCGGTCCGAGCGAGATCTTCATCGAGTCCCGGCACCGCTTCGACAGCCTCACGCTCTTCGTCACTTCGCCCGTGGCGCCGAATCGCGTGCGGCTGAAGCTCGACGGCGGTCCGGCGGCCGACGTGGAGTTCACCGAAGCCGGCCGGCGCCAGCGGGTGACCCTGCGCTCCCGGAAGCCGCACAAGACGAGGAGGCGCGACGGCCACCGGAGCTTCGTCCACCGCCTGCGCGTCGAGAGCAGCCGCGGCGCGCCGACGACCTGGACCAGGGTGCGGCCGCCGGCCCCGTGCGCCGCCTACGCCTGGAACCGCGAGACCGAAGAGACCTTCCACCTCGGCGCCGAGCTGCGGTTCCTCGCCAGCGAGGAGCACATGAGCGCGGAGGTCTTCGCGGCCCGGATCGGCACCGTCGGCCTGATGCCGGCCACGCTACCCGCCGGGGCGGAGGTCGAACTGCCGGTCGGCGTGACGAACGAGTCGCAGGTCACGTGGCGACGCCAGGGCTACGTGGGAGTGAACCTCGCGTCCCGCTGGCGACAGGGGATCGCGACCGCCGAAGGCGAGGAGCCCGGCCCCCGAATCGCCCCGGAAGGCCGGCGCAGCCTGCTGCCGGACCTGGAACCCGGCGCCTTCGAGACGGTGATGCTGCGGGTCCGCGCACCGAACGAGCCGGGCGAGTACACGCTGGAGATCGACCTCGTGTACGAACACGTCGCCTGGTTCGAGCAACGCGGGGTCGTACCGCTGCGGCTGCCGATCCGGGTGGAGGCGGCAGGCTCGCCAGGGTCACGCGCTACGCTGAACCGATGATGCGGAACCCTGGACGGCCGGCGCGGCTCCCGGTCAGGATGACCAGCCTCGGCCACGCAGTTGCGGCGGTTTGGGCGTGCGGGACGCTTCTTGCCGGCGCCGCGGCCGCACAGCGTGACGATGCGGTAGCCGCTTTCGCCGATGTGATCGACGCGCGGGTCGTGAACGTCGAGGTCGTGGTCACCGACGAGCAGGGCCGCCGCGTCCACGGCCTGACCGCGGCGGACTTCGAGTTGCTCGTTGACGGCCGACCGGTCCCGCTCGACTACTTCAGCGAGATCCGGGAGGGCCGCGCCGTGGCGTCGCCGGCTGGCGACGTACCGACGGTGCCGGCCCTGCGGCCGAACCACGACGTGCGGTCGACCGCGCTCGACGCGGCTTCCGAAGCAGGGCACGACGGACCCCTGGATCAACTCCACGCGGCCAGGCTGGGAGCGTCAACTGGTGCGCTCCGTGCTCGCTGCCACGGCTACGATCCGCGGTTTCGCGGACCCCCCCGGCCGCAAGGCGATGCTGCTGCTCGCCAGCGGATGGCCGAAGTCGGCCGCGAATCTCACGGGCTACACCCTCTACCCGGTCGACGTACCCGGTTTCAGCCCCGAGAACCCCGGCGACGCCTCGGTGGCGTTCGACGTGAGGGACGAACCGTCTGTCCGGGACGATCCGCTGGCCAGTCGCGGCACTAGCGCTGGCTGGCGCCGCAGTACAGGCTCAACAGGAAGATCCGGCGGCGCTCTTTACCGAGGTCATCGAGGTCCGCGTCGTCAACATCGAGGTCGTTGTAACGGACCGGGACGGCGTCCGCGTCCACGGCCTCGAGCCCTCGGACTTCGAGTTGCTGGTGGACGGCGAACCGGTCCCGATCGACTTCTTCACGGAGATCCAGGACGGCGTCGCGCGCGAAGCGGCCGGCGACGGTGTGGCGGCGGCGCCGGGCCTCGACCCGGACTCCCCGGCCGGCGCCAACTTCCTCGTCTTCATCGACGACTTCTTCTCCGTTCAGCGCGACCGTGACCGGGTGCTGGACGGCCTGGGAGACGACCTCTGGGACCATCTCCTTCCGGCGGACCATGTGGCCGCCGTCGCCTTCAACGGGCGGAGCGCCGAGACGCTGACGCCCTGGACGAACGAGCCGGAGGTCTGGGAAGAAGCCCTGAAGCGCGCCCGGGCGCGTCCCGCCTACGGCATCCATCGGCTGAGCGAACTGAGCCAGAGCGAGGACGATCGGCAGCTCCAGACGCAACTGGAGGCGGTGACGGATCAGGATCCGGCGCGGGAGCAGATCGATGAACTGAAGCAGTTGAGAGCACTGCGGGAGGCAGGCACCAGCGCGGATCTGGAGGCAGCCGAGGCGATAGAGCGTTTCGCGCGGGAAGACGCCTACCTGCTGAAGGACATCCTCGGCACGTCCCTTTCCACGGCGGAACTCCGCTACGCGAAGAGGCTCGAGGACCAGGTTCAACGCTCCGTACTGGCGGCGGTGGCGGCGATGCGCCGCTTCGCCAACCGGCCCGGCCGCAAGGTCATGCTGATCCTCGCCGACGGCTGGCCGCGGTCGTCGGCGCTCTTCACCGTCGCGGACAGCGGCGGCAACTTCGAGGACTTCGCCGTCGCCGCCGACGGCTTGCTGGCGAACGACGACGAGCTCTACGGTCCCCTGGCCTCCACCGCCAACCTGATCGGGTTCTCCCTCTATCCCGTGGACGTGCCGGGGGCCAGCGCGGGTTTCGCGGGCGACGCGTCGCGGCAGGGCGCAGGCGAGCAGCAGAACCCGGGAGACGGCGCGCGGCGCGGCGCGATCAACCGCGAGCACCTCCTCCACGGAACCCTGGAACAGCTCGCGCGGTCAACCGGCGGCCTGCCGATGATCAACGCCCACCGCGACACGGCCCTGGCCAGGACGTACGAAGACACCCGCTCCTGGTACTGGCTCGGCTTCCAGTCGCAGCGACGGGAAGACGGCGCCTTCCACAACGTCGCGGTGCGTCTGGTCGGGCGTCCGGACCTCCGCGTGCGTTCGCGCGAAGGCTACGTGGACATGTCTCGCGACCGCGAGATCGCCATGGCGGTCGAGGCCGCCCTGCTGTTCCCGGAACCGCCCGGGGCACGGACGAGCTCGAGTTCCGGGCCATCGCGCGGGGACGATCCTGACCTCGTCGGGGGAGATCCGCCCCCCATAGCCGCTACCCGTTCGGTTCGTTCAACGAATCCGCCCGGAGGCGTGCTCGCATGGCCGGGAACCGGCCCGGGTTCGACGACGCCACTTCCTCGAAGACCTCGCGAGCCCGCTGCCGGAAGTCATCCGGCCCCGCTGCCGCGAGTGAGGCGAGAGCCAGACCGAGCGTGTAGCGCACGAACCGGGCAGCGGTTTCCTCGAGTCCGGCAACGTCGATCGCCGCCAGGCGTCGGGCCGCCTCCGCCGCTTCGGCGGTTCCGAGCAGCAACGTCGCCAGGTCGAGTTCCAGGAGCCAGCGAGGGATGTCGCCTTCTCCGTCCAGCTCGCGAAGGCGGCGGCTGGCGGCGGCGGCCAGCAGGAGGTCCTCTTCGAAGGGGTCCAGCGGCGCCCGGTTCCACCGCGGCCACGGCCAGTGCATCGCCGGCCAGGGACTCGATGACGATGGCGCCGACGTGCTGCGCCCGGCCGGCCGGTTCCGGGTCCAGGGCGGCGAGCAGCCGCCACAGCGGCCCCGCTTCCAGACGACCGCTCTTGATCGGCAGATTCCGCACATCCGGCCGAGCCGGTCCGGGGGCCGGCGCCCACCACCAGAGATCGACCGCTTCCGCCACCAGATCGTCGTCCAGGACGGCGGCCAGATAGAGCGCGGCCGGCAGGCGTTCCTGAAAGCGACGCTGGATCGTCTTCCAGTCCAGCTCCAGCCGTGCCGACGCCGCCCTCGACCGGAGCACGGCGGGTTCCACGCCGAACTCGTCCAGCAGGGCCGCGCCCTCCGCGGCGCGGTCCAGCACCGCGTAGGCGGTCTCCTCGCGCAGAACATCGATGGCCGACGCCATGGCCCGGCGACCCGCCTCGTCGCTGCCGAAGACGCCGAGGAACGCGAGCGCGGGCCGCAACTCGACGTCGACCTCCGTCAGCCCGCCGTCCTCGACGGTCACGGAGGTCTCGAAGTAGCCGTGGACGCCTCGGCTGACCGTGATCGCGTGGACCCCCGGTGGCGCCAGGACCTCCGGCGTCCACCTCTCCCGGTTCGGCTGCACCGCCCGGCCGTTGGCGAGCACATCCGCGTCCTCGGGCAGTCCCTTCAGGACGACGACGCCCCGCTCCGGCTCGAGGACGATGGGCGGCAGCGTTTCGTCGTCGAGACGACGCGCCGGGACCTCCGCGGACCATGTGCGATAGCCCTCCTTCCTGACCTCGACCCGCCAGGGACCCGCGGGGAGATCGTCGATCCAGAGCTCCCGCGAGAACGCCTCGCGCTCCGTCCAGGCGCTCGTTCCCTGAGGAGCGAAACCCGCCTCGGCCGCGCCTGTCGCGCGGCCCCTCTCGTAGCCGTCGACCAGAACGATCGCGTCGGCCGGAGCAGTGCGCAGCCGGAGAGTGGCGCTCTCGCGTCTCAGGCCGACCTCGACTTCGGTTTCCTCTCCGGCGGCCACGGTAAACCCGGCGAACGCCGTCCTGTAGCCGGGCCGCAGAATTTCGGCCTGCTAGTCGCCCGCCGGCAAGGCTTCGGGCCCGGACCGGGCGCCAGATCGACGGGCCGCTCGAAGTTGACGGCCGCGGCCTGGGGCGAACGTGTAGGGCGCACGCTATCAACCCGCGGCTCAGACCACCTCTTCCAGCAGCCCGGCCTGGCAAAGGGCGTCCGCCGCCTCGCCGACGACGTTCGGCGGCAGCCCCGAACGCTCCGCGATCCTCCAGGGTGTGCTCGCCGTCGCTCTGGTTGAGCACCCACAGCATGGCGATTTCGAAGTCCCTGCGGCCGGCGCCGCCGAGGCCGCCGTACAGGCCGCGGCGGCCGAGCTGGGGTTCGCCGAAGGGCTCGAGGTTGCGATAGCGGCGGCCGGCGACGGGGCGTTGGGACCGCGCCTGGGCTGAACGACTGTCCGGGCCGGCACGGACGGCGCCCTTCGGGCCGTCTTCGGCGGCGGCCGGCGGAGAGGCCCGCCCACCGGGTCCTTCCTCCAGCGCGGCGGCGGTGGCCAGGTAGGCCGCGAGCGAGCCGGCGAGGGCTTCCGCGCCGATGAACGAGAGGTCGTCCGCGGAGGTGTGGTACTCGGGGTAGCGACCCCAGGGCGTGCGGGTCAGGACGCCGACCGGCAGGTCGAAGCCGGGGGAGCAGTACTGGCGTTCGTCGTAGCCGAAGGGGAAGAAGTCCTGGGTGACGAGATCCTCGCCGAGGTCGGCCAGGGCGGCGGCCACGGCGCGGTCGATCTCGCGGTCGCCGCGGCGGCTCCTCTTGTAGTGGAAGGAGCCGTCGTCGCCGAGGTTGGCGGCGATCAGGCCGTGGCGGAAGGTGTCCAGGCGCTCCCGGTTCCGGGCTAGCCAGGCGATGGCGCCGATGCCGCCCGGGGCGAACAGGAAGCGGTAGCTGTAGCGGCGCTCGGGAACCCGAGCGAGGGCTTCGGCCAGATGGACCGTGACCGCGATTCCCGAGAGGTTGTCGTTGGCGAGCTGCGGGTGGCAGACGTGGCTGGAGATGAGCACCTCTCCGGCGCTCGACCCGGGAAGCAGGCACTCGCCCCAGGTCATCGAGCCGTCCTCGAGCGAAGCGTCGATGAGCACTTCGTACTCGCCCTGGGGCAGCGACTCAAGGAGCCGGTCGGGCAGGCAGAAGCCCCAGGTCTCCTCGTGGTAGGAGGTGCGGTAGGGGATCAGGTCCGGCTGTTCCGGAAGGCTGTGCAGGTGCGGCCGCAGCTCGTCGAGCGTCATCCGGCGGTGGACGGGCGTGCTGTAGCCGACCAGGTGGAGGTTGTGGTCGGCGAAGTCGACGACGCGGCGGCCCGTGGGATCCTGGATCCACGCTTCGCGGGGGTTCCACTCCCGCGGCACGGTCCAGTCGAGAATCGGCGTGCCGGTGGGAAGTTCGTGGATCTCCAGGGGTAGGCGACGCCCGATCCGTTCGAGCGTCTCGCGGACCCCGTCGCCGGTGAGGCTGCGGGGAATGAGGTAGAGCTCCGTCGCGAGGTCCATCATCGACCGGCCGGCGGCGTCGCGGTCGAGGGCGGCGAGCGCCTGCCGGACGGTGGACATGGGCCTATTCTGCGCGAAGCCAGTATCGTCGCCGGCTTTGCCGGCGACCTGGCGGAGCGGCCGGGTCGCTGCCCGCACTCTGCCATCGCTGCCGTATCATCCCGGCCCGTGGCCGAACGTGCTGGCGCCGCTGCCTTCGTTCGCGGGTCGCTGGCCGCCTGCGGCCGCGACCTGAGGGCCGGACTGCTGTTCGGCGCGCTGCTGTTCGGCGGCCCGATCTCGCTGGCGCACCTGGTGCACAACCGGGCGGACAGCGCTGTTGCAGGCATCGCCGCACTCCTGCTCTTCGGGCTGCTCTACGGGGTCTGGGCCGGCGCCGCTTTCGGTGGCCTGGGGCTGCTGTGGCGGACGCTCGCGCACCTGCGCCGCCGGCCCGCGGGCAATCCGGTCCTGCTTGCAGCGTGCCTGTTCAACCTGATCTTCTTCCAACTCGTCCTGTTCTACGGCCTGACCTACGGGCAGGTCCCCTGGTTCACGCCGGCCGGCGTCCGGGGCATGGCGCTGTTTCTTGCCGTGGCCTGCACCCTGTCAGGCGCCACCATCTGGATCGTCACCCGGGTGCTGGCGGCCTGGGTCGCCCGTCTCGCCGCCGCCGGTCGGCTGCCGCGGCTCGTGGCCGCGCTCGCCGTGGCCCTGGTCGCGGCCCACGTCGCACTGCCGATCGCGTTCCGGCTCGTCCCGGACCGAGAGGCGGCGTCCTTCGACCCGACGGCGATGGTCGCCGGCGAAGGGCCGCCGGTGGCCCTGCTGGGCTTTGACGGGGTGGACCCCGGCATGCTCGACAAACTGATCGGCGCCGGCGAGTTGCCGAACCTGGCGGAGTTCGTCCGCGACGGTACGTCGAGCCGCCTAGGGACGATCAGCGACGCGAACTCCGCCGTGATCTGGGCGTCGATCTACACCGGCGAGACGCCCCGCCGGCACGGCATCCACGACTTCTACCGGATCCGCTTTCCCGGCGGGGGCGCCGGCCTGTTTCCGGTTCACCGGACGAGTTTCAAGGAACTGATCGACCTGGTGGCCCGGGCGCCGGGGATCTCGCGGCGCTTCGTCAACCGGCTCGACCTGGCGTCGCCGCCGATCTGGGAGATCGCGGACCGGGCCGGCCTGCCGACCGTCGTCGTCGACGGTTACTTCTACTCGTTCCCGGCGCAGGAGATGCTTGAGCCGTCGAGCCGGCTTCTCGGCTACGGCCTGAACGACGCGCTGGCGGACTCCGGCGGCGCGGACGCGACGCTCGAGTGGTTCGCCCAGCCGCCCGACGTGCCTCAGGAGGTCCTGGACGCGGCCGCCGGCCGGCCGGACCTCGACTGGCAGCACCAGGCCGTGATCGCCCTGCTGGAGCACCGCTCCCGGCAGGGCCTGCCGCCGCCGCGCTTCCTCAACCTCAACACCCATGAACCGGACACCGTCTCGCACCAGCGCTGGCGCTGGGCCGAGCCGGAGCTGTTCCCGTTCGTCTCCCGGGCGGGCATCGAGGAGCACGGGGAGGCCGTGGCCGACGTCTACCGGCAGATCGACGGCCTCGTCGGCGAACTGCGCCGGGCCCTGGGCCCGGAGACCGTCTTCGTCGTCGCCTCGGACCACGGCCAGTCGCCGACCTTCGTCCACCGGCTGTACACCCAGCACCGGCACGGTCCGCCCGGAGTCCTGCTGCTGTACGGCCCGGGCATCCGACGCGGCCACCGTCTGGAAAGCAGCCACGTGTTCGACGTCTTTCCGACCGTGCTGGCGTTGCTCGGGTTGCCTGTTCCGGAGGACGCCGAGGGCAGAGTTCTGAAGGGAGCGTTCGAAACACCGCCGGACCCGGGCTCGGCTCGCCGGGTTGCGACCTACCGCAACGCCTGGCAGCCCATCGACACCGTGGGCGGCACGGACGTGGAACGGACGCGACAGGAGATCGAACGGCTGAAGGCGATGGGGTACCTGTAGTTGCCGTTGCGAGAGGCTTTGCTGCAAACCAGGCATTCGCCGTCACGTCGTTGCGGTTGCAGAACGGTGGCGGCCGGGTCCCTGCCCGCCCTCGACCATCGCTGCTAGGGTCGCGCTCCCCGTGTCGGCGCGATGCGGGCCGAACCGCGAGTTGCTCTAGGGAACCGGACATGGCGAACGTAGTCGTCGTCGGCATGCAGTGGGGCGACGAGGGCAAGGGGAAGATCATCGATCTCCTGTGCCCCGCCTTCGATGCCGTGGTTCGCTTCCAGGGCGGCAACAACGCCGGCCATACGGTGAAGTTCGGCAGCGGCGAGGGCGACGAGCACTTCGCCCTGCACCTGATTCCCTCGGGCATCCTGCACGAGGGGGTGGCCTGCTACCTGGGCAATGGCATGGTGATCGACCCGGACGCCTTCCTGGGCGAGGTCGATCAACTGGAGCAGCGCGGGATCCGTACCGCCGGGCGGCTCAGGCTTTCCGACCGCGCCCATGCCCTGACGCCGGTCCACGTCGCCCTCGACCGCGTGCGCGAAGAGGCGCGCGGCGCGGACCGCATCGGCACGACGGCCAAGGGCATCGGCCCGGCGTACGAGAGCAAGATCGGCCGCACCGGCATCCGCCTGGCCGAACTGGTCGCCGGCGGCGAGGCGATGATGAGCCGGCAGATCGTGCGGGTGGCCGACTTCGAGCGCCCGGCCGCCGAGGGCGCCGAACTGGATCCCGAAGCCGCCGCCGCAGACTTCAGCCGCTGGGCCGAGCGCCTCGCTCCCTACCTCTGCGACCTTTCGGTCGAGCTGGACGGTCTGATCCGTGCCGGCGGCGCGGTGCTCTTCGAAGGCGCCCAGGGCGCGCTGCTCGACGTCGACCAGGGGACCTACCCCTACGTGACGAGCTCGAACTCGACGACCGGCGGCGCGGCGGTCGGCAGCGGCGTGCCGCCGACGGCGATCGACGGCGCGATCGGCGTGGTCAAGGCCTACGCCACGCGGGTCGGCGAGGGGCCGATGCCCACCGAGCTGGTGGACGGCGTCGGCCTCCACCTGCGGGACCGCGGACACGAGTTCGGCACGACGACCGGCCGGCCGCGGCGCTGCGGCTGGCTCGACCTGGTCGTCCTGCGGCACGCTTCCAGGGTCAACGGGGCCCGCAGTCTGGCGCTGACGAAGATCGACGTGCTCGACGAACTGGAAGAACTCCAGGTCTGCGTCGCCTACCGCATCGACGGCGAAGTGGTGCGCAACCTGCCGGCGGTGACGGACCGCCTGGAAACCGCCGAGCCGATCTACCGCGCCTTCCCCGGCTGGAAGCAGGACACGCGCGGCGTCCTCGACCGGCGCGACCTGCCGCGGGAGGCTCTCGACTACATCGACTTCCTGGAACAGGAGCTCGACGCCGGCGCCGATCTGATCTCCTCGGGCCCGAGGCGTGAGGAGACGGTGGTGAGCGGCGGCTCGAGGCTCGAGGAGTGGCTGGGGGAACGGTTGCCGGCGGTGCGAGCGGCCGTCAACGAGTAGAGCCGTATACTGCGCTGGGCCGTTAGCTCAGTTGGTAGAGCAGTGGACTTTTAATCCAAGGGTCGGGGGTTCGATCCCCTCACGGCCCACCAGACGGTTCGCCGGGTGGGGCCAGCAGGCTTGTTCCCGACGCGGCCAGACGGCGCCCCGGAAGTGGACCGCCGGCCGGTTCGCGGCGCTGGCCGTTCCGTTCGCGCTGCCGGGCCCGGCGCCGCACGCCCAGCGCCCAGATGACGACGCCGGTGACGGACAGCACCGCCGCGACGATGCCGGCCAGGAAGACGATGATGCGTCCCGGCAGGCCGAGAATCTGGCCGCTGTGGATGGGGAACTGAAGCCGGTAGATCACGTCCGCGGCGCTGCCCTCGAGCGGCACGCTGTCGCCGGGCAGCGTCACGTTCGTGACGCGCATGCGGTCGTCCCAGGCCTCGATGCGCGAGACGAGCTCGGACGCCGACAGCGCCGGACGCCCCGGCGGCACGTGCATCAGATCGGGATTCAGCCAGGCGTCGAGCTCCTCGTAGAACGCGAGCGCGCTCCCGGTCAGACCGACGATCACGAGAAAGAGCGCCAGAGTGAGTCCGGCGTAGCGATGCAACTTGCGAGCGAACCCGCGCATCGGAGGGCCGATAGTGGATCGAATCGGTCCTCTTTTGTCAATGCCGACTCGGTCCCCGTCTCAGGTCGGGCGCAGGGAACCTGCGCCGGCGCTACCGCGGTGCGTGGTACCAGATCGGCGATGACCAGGCGCGTTCCTGGATCGTCAGCGGCACCCCGCCCCTGGGCGCCACGCCCGCCCGCAGCGCGTCCCAGGTGGTCCAGCGGCAGGTCGGGTTCTCGAGCACCCGCACGTAGTACACGGCGTCGTTGCCCGGGTCGAAGTCCGGGTCCTCCCAGACCGTCGCCAGTTCGCCGGCGCCCAGGTCGTCGCTGAAGGAGCAGTCCGAGAGATCGACGGTCGCCCCGTTGTCCGGACAGCGGTGGGTCTCCGGATCGACCGCTCCGCCATCGGCGCAGGCCACGTCGTAGACCTGCTCGCGGATCTCCTTGCGGTAGCCGCTGTCGTACCAGCCCTTGACGACCTGGAGGCGCTGGAGCGGCGCGCTGAGCCTGTCCCGCTGGGCCCAGACCAGGAAGCGGGGGGCCGCGTCGCTGTCGGCGACCAGGTCGCCGCCCATCGGCACGCCGCCGGCGTAGGCCTGTGCGATCAGGTCCGGACTCGCCGGATCGAGGACGTCGTAGTCGAAGCCGCCGAAGAAGCGCAACCGGATGCGGGTACCGGACGTGGCGTAGGTCTCCTTTCGGCGCAGCGACTGGAAGATCGCGTCCCGGGTGTTCTCCTCGGCCCAGACGGCGGCGAGGCCGGAGGCCGAGAACTGCGCTCGCCGCATGCCGAAGTACGGTCCCAGCACGTCGTCGACCACGTCGCCGAACGCCTGCTCGGCGGGTGGCAGGTCGGCGATGTAGTCCAGCCGCTCCCGGGAGACCGGCACGGAGCCGCGGTTCTCGGCAGTGCCCGAGACCGGCGACGACCCGAAGGTGTTCGACTCGTCGAAGGAGGGCGCCCCGTTGTGGGTGTCGCTCGAGCCGATGAAACCGATCTTGAACGGGTTGCCGCGACCCTCCTGCTCCAGCGCGAGGCCGCTGACCAGGGCCTGCCGGGCATAGCTGCCGCTCGGGTCGCTGTGGGCGGAGATCTTGCCCTTGCGGGTGTTCAGTATCTCGAAGTCGGCCCACTCGTCGTCCGGAGAGAGCCGGGGGTGAGTCTCCGACGTGCCCTTGACCTGGGTCAGTTCGACGAGCGGCTCGTTGCGCATCCGCTGCTCGGCGAAGGCGTTGTCGACCGCGCGGCCGTCCGAGTACTTGAGCCGGAACACCTGGCCGTGGGACTGGTTCGAGTTGTGCGGGATCGCCAGGCTGTCGACGCCCTGCTCCCTCAGCCGATCCATCCAGTTCCAGAGCTGCTCGGGCTCGTGCGAGTCGATCCGCGTGAACGGCCGGGCCGGCGCCTCCGACCCGGCGAAGATGACGTTGCGATGGTACGCCGCCGACTCGGGCGCCGGCGTCGAGGAGGTCCATTCGTAGGCGATGAACGTCGTGAAGTTGCCCGGATCGTTGTGGCGTTCCGCGGCGAGGATCGAATCCTCCCAGGCCGTGCGGTGGCCCTCGTCGTCGAAGGAGGCGTACTGCACCTGCGGGTGGTTGGCCATCCGCGCCCGCTGCCGCCTCAGGAAGCCGCCGTCGGTGCGCATCTGGCTTCCGAAGCGCTGCCGGAACAGGACCGAGCGCATCTGCACCGAGTACGGATGCCGGTTGTCCCCCTCGTTCACGCCGTGGAACGCCTCCGCGCCGGGTACCTGTCCCACGCGCGTCGACGGATCGGCCCACAGCGGCACCACTCCCAGGAAGAACCCGTGGTCCGAGACGGCAAGGAAGTCCAGCGGCTCGCGGAGCTTCATCTCGTCGCCGAAGGTGTTCTCGATCGCCTCGCCCTTGGCGAAGCGGTAGCTCCCATCGGGCGAGACCTCGGCGCCGAGCAGGTAGGCGTCGAAGGAGTACCGGGTGTGAACGTGGACATCGCCGAAGTAGACGTTGCGCTGCTCGTTGTAGCCCTCCGCGCGCGACGCCGGCGCGGCGGCCTCGGCGTAGTCGTTGACCGACAACGACGTATCGGTACAGCCGAGGACGGTGAGGCTCAGGATCGCGGCGGCGGCCGAGAACTCCGGCGACATCGTTGGACGCATCGACATGGGCACCTCCCCGAGTCCGGGCGACCGAGGCCGGGCCGGCGATTCCGGCCGCGGCCCTGCCGCCACCGAACCACTCTAACGCCGTTCGGACAGCGGGCGCCTCAGATGTGCCACTCGATCGTGTCGCCGTTGTAGTCCGTCGTCGCGCGCCGCGACGGCGGCGAGACGCGGCCGTCCTCCATCTCTTCGCTCCAGCGCGCGAAGGCCTCCTTCATCATCGCGATGACGTCCGGGTTGGCCGCCGAGAGGTCCTCGGACTCGCCGGGATCCTCATCGACGTCATACAGGCGATCCCGGTCGCCCGCCATCAGCAGCTTCCAGGAGCCGTGGCGGACCGCGGCGTTGGGACCCGAGCGCCAGAACAGGTACTCGTGGGGAGCGCCCTCCGTCTCGCCCGACAGGTAGGGAATGAGGTCGACGCCGTCGAGACGGTAGCTCTCCACGTCCGGCACCCCCGCCAGGCTCGCCGAGGTGGCGAAGAGGTCGAGCGAGCTGACCGGGTGCTCGTACACGGCGCCCTCCGGGATGCGGCCGGGGAAGCGCATGAGAAACGGCACGCGGATGCCGCCCTCGTAGAGGTTCCGCTTGTGGCCGATCAGCGGACTGTTGTGGATGCGCTCGGTGTCCTGGGTGCTCATCGCGCCGTTGTCGGAAGTGAAGATGACCAGGGTGTTGTCGGCGAGACCGTGCTCCTCGAGCTTGGCGAGGACCATGCCGACGGCGTCGTCGAGCGCGCTGACCATCCCGGCGTAGACGCGCCGGTACGGGTCGTCGAAGTCGGGAAAGCGCTGGTAGTGCTCGTCCATCACCTGCATCGGGGCGTGGACCGCGTAGAAGGCGAGGTAGAGGAAGAAGGGCTTGTCCCTGTTGCGGTCGATGAAGTCCGTTCCCTCGCGGGCGAGCTGGGTCGTCTGGTACTCCTTCAGTTCGTCTTCCTCACGGCCCCTGAACATGGCGACGATGCGGTCAGGGTTCCCCCGGGTGACCGGCTTCATCTCCAGCGCGTGCGCGCCCGGCCAGCTCGGGTCGACGAAGTTCATGCCGGAGGGCATGCCGTAGAAGTAGTCGAAGCCGCGGTCGAGCGGATGCAGCAGCCGCCGCATCCCGAGCTGCCACTTGCCGATCGCCGCGTTCGCGTAGCCGGCCGTCTTCAGCGCGTCGGCGATCGTGCGGTGGTGAATGCCGAGAGTCCCGCGGGCGGCGCCGATCGGCGGCACGGTCTGCGAGTTCAGCTCCTTGCCCCAGCGCTGCTGGTAGCGGCCCGTGATCAGCCCGTTGCGCGACGGGTTGCAGACCGGCGCGGTCATGTAGCCGGAGACGAAGCGCACGCCGTCCTCGCCGAGCGAGTCGATGTGCGGAGTCGGGATGCCGGCGCCGCCGTAGGCCGAGATCGCGCCGTAGCCGAGGTCGTCGGCGAAGAGGAGGACGATGTTGGGCGGGTCCTCGGCGGCGGCGGCCGTCGCCAGCAGGAAGGTCCAGAAGACGAGGTTCAGTCTCTTCATCGCGCATCCCTCCTTCGAACTGCGTTCGGGTTTCTTCCGCTCAGGATACACGCGCTCCGGACAAGGATGGGCCTTCCGCGAGCAAGTACGATTGCTCGCCATGCGATCCGCCAGCGCCTCGAACCTGACCGCCGCCGTCGCGGCGGTGTTTCTCCTGACCGCCTGCGGCCCGACCGACGAGGACTGGCCCGTCTACCTCGGCGACTCCGGACGCCGGCACTACAGCCCGCTGACCGAGATCGACCGGGACAACGTGAGCCGGCTCGAGGTCGCCTGGGTCTACGACGCGGGCGAACCCCGGGGGGCGGGCGCCACGATGTACACGAGCCCCCTGGTCATCGACGGCGTGCTCTACGCCCTCTCGCCCCATCTCGACGCCTTCGCGCTCGACGCCGCCACCGGCGAGGAGATCTGGCGCAGCGAACTGGAGCTTCCCGGCAACGCCCAGCGCGGTCTCATGTGGTGGGAGAACGGCTCCGACCGGCGGCTCTTCTACACCCACGGCAAGGATCTGATCGCGCTCGACGCCGCGGACGGCAGCCTGGTCGAGGGTTTCGGCGACGGCGGCGTTCTCGACCTGACCCCGGACGTGGACCGGGCCGGCGTCATCTTCGTCACCGTGCCCGGGGTCGTCTTCGAGGACAAGCTGATCCTCGGCTTCTCGACGAACGAGGACGCGAACGCGTTCCCGGGTTCGATCCGGGCTTTCAGCGCGGTCGACGGCAGCCTGGTCTGGCAGTTCGACACGATTCCGAAGCCCGGCGACACCGGCTCCGAGACCTGGGCCGAGGGCTCGCTCGAGCGAGCCGGCGGCGCCAACGTCTGGACCGGCATGGCGCTCGACGAGGAACGCGGCATCGTGTTCGCGCCGACCGGGTCGGCGACTCCCGACTTCTACGGCGCGAGCCGCCTCGGCGACAACCTCTTCTCCGACGCCCTGGTGGCGGTGGACGCGCGAACCGGAGAACTGAAGTGGCACTTCCAGGTCGTCCGCCACGATCTCTGGGACAAGGACAACCCGTCGCCGCCGACCCTGGTCCAGCTCGAGCGGGACGGTCGGGTGATCGACGCGGTCGCGATCACGACGAAGACGGGGCAGCTCTACGTCTTCGAGCGGGAGACCGGCGAGTCGATGTACCCGATCCACGAGATCGAGACGCCGATTCCGAGCACCCTGCCGGGCGAGGTGACGGCGCCGACCCAGCCGATGTCGGCCGTGGTCATCAGCCGGCAGGACTTCGAGATCACGAACCGCACGCCGGAAGCGCGGGCGTTCGTCGAGGAGAGGATCAAGGACTGGGATCTGCGGCCCTGGGCGCCGCCGAAGGTCGGCACCGTGCTCTTCATGCCGTGGTACGACGGCGGCGGCGAGTGGGGCGGCTCGGCGTTCGACCCGAGCACGAACCACCTGATCGTCAATGCCAACGACGTCGCCGGCATTCTCAATCTCACCGAGGTTCCCGTCGGCTTCAGCCGCTACGGCACCTACGCGCTCCACTGCGGACGTTGCCACGGGCTGAAGCTCGAGGGCACTGACATGGGCGGCCCCCTGCTCGGCGTCGGCGACCGCCTGTCGCGCGGCGAGATGCGCCGGATCATCCGCGAAGGCAGTGGCCGGATGGAGGGTTTCGCCCACCTCAACCGGATCGAGCTGGGCGCGATCGAGGCCTACATCCTGTCGCCGGAACCCGAAGAGGACGAGCCGAGGGGCGAACTCGCCTACGCGCTCGGCGGCTACGTCTACCTCCGCGACCACGAGAACCTGCCCGGCAACTCGCCGCCCTGGGGGACGCTCAACTCCATCGACCTGGCCACCGGCGAGATCGCGTGGAAGGTGCCCTTCGGCGACTACCCCACGCACCCCGGCCTCGGCTTCGGCGCGGTCAACTACGGCGGCCCGGTGGTCACGGCGTCAGGCCTCATCTTCATCGGGGCGACGCCGGACGAGATGTTCCGCGCCTACGACACCAGGGACGGCGAGATTCTGTGGGAAGCGAAGCTCTCGGCCGCAGGCTACGCGACGCCGGCCGTCTACAGCGTGGACGGCAAGCAGTACGTCGTGACCGCCGCCGGCGGCGGGCGGACGGGCGGGCCCTCGGGGGCCGACTACATCGCCTTCAGCCTGCCCGACTGAGGGCCGCCCACTGGGTACGCCGGCACCCTCGCCGGCTGCCGCCGCAGGCGGCTTCAAGACGCGCCGGCCGCCAGACCGGAACGACCTGGACGGTCAAACTCTCGGCAGAAATCTGTTGCATGCGGGTAAAAATACGGTTACTTTACCCGCGTGTACGAACGATTGCTGACTCCGGTCCTCCGCTCCTCGCAGCGCAGCGCTCTTGTTCTCGGTCCCCGTCAGGTCGGCAAGTCGACCCTGCTGGCGAGCCTTGAGCCGGATCGGTCCGTCAACCTGGCGGACCCGGGAGCATTCCGGGACTATGTGGCCGAGCCCGAGCGCCTGTCCCGGGAACTGACCTCAGCGACTGAGGACGCGATGACCGTCTTCCTGGACGAGGTCCAGCGAGTCCCGGCCCTGCTCGACGTCGTCCAGGTGCTGCTCGACCAGAGGCCGCCGCGCTTACGGTTCCTCCTGTCCGGATCGAGCGCCCGCAAGCTGCGGCGAGGACAGGCCAACCTGCTGCCCGGCCGGATCCACGTTCACTACATGCATCCGCTGCTCGCCTGTGAGCTCGGTTCCGACTTCGACCTCGACCGGGTGCTAGCCCACGGCAGCCTGCCCGGCATCTACGCCGAAACCGACGAGGCGACCCGCTCGCTCGATCTGAGGAGCTACGTCGACACCTACCTGCGCGCCGAGATCCAGGCCGAGGCCCTGGTCCGCAATGTCGGCGGCTTCGCCCGGCTGCTCGACCTGGCGGCCGCGGCATCGGGGCGCATCCTCAACCTGAACTCCCTCTGCAAGGACGCCGGCATCGCGCACGAGACCGCACGGAGATATCTGGACGTCCTCGAAGACACCCTGGTCGTCTTCCGTGTCCCCGCCTGGAGCGGCTCGGACCGTTCGTCCCTGGTCCGCCACGGCAAGCTCTTCCTGTTCGACCTGGGCGTCCGCAACGCCCTTCTGCGCCGGCCGCTGGATCGTCCGCTGGACGACGAGCGTGGCCTACTGCTCGAGCACCTCGTCGCCTATGAGCTGCACCGCCGCCTCGGCACCTTCTGGCCCGAGGCGGCGCTCTACCACTACCGAACCCGCCACGGCGCCGAGGTCGACTTCGTGCTGGAGGTGGGCCGGGAGCTGTGGGGGATCGAGGTCAAGGCGAGCCGCCGGGCCGGCCGCGGCGTTCTCCGCGGTTTCCGCTCGCTCGCCAGCCGGACGGATCGCCTGAAACGCCGGATCGTCGTCTACCTGGGGGACCGACCGCAACGGGTCGACGGCGTGGAGGTGCTGCCGTTGGGTGAGTTTGTGGCGCTGCTGCCGGCGTAGGACTCGCGACGCCATGCCGCGACGCCGCATAGCGGAGCCGGCCTACGGCCGGCGACCTTCCTAAAGCAGTTTTCGGGCCCGCTCGGCGATCGCTGCGGCGTTGATGCCCAGGTTCTCCACCAGGTCGCTGTACGGGGCGGAGGCGCCGAAGCGGTCGAGGCCGAGGACGTCGCCGTCGGAGCCGG
Source organism: Candidatus Multivorans thiocomprendens (assembly GCA_027493375.1). Classification (GTDB taxonomy): domain Bacteria; phylum Acidobacteriota; class Thermoanaerobaculia; order Multivoradales; family Multivoraceae; genus Multivorans; species Multivorans thiocomprendens. The sequence goes on from JAPVWO010000080.1 coordinate 46,360, forward strand.
TCCAGCGTTCCCAACCGAGAGTTGCCGCGGCTTCGACGGCGAGCCGGCGGCGGACGCCGGGCGGCAGGACCTCGTCGCGGTAGTCCCGGGACTGGGCGGCGAAGGCCTCCCAGGAGGGCATGCTGACGACGCGGACCGCGTGGCCTTCGGCGGTGAGCTCCTCGGCCGCTTCGAACGCGGGGGCGACCTCGGAGCCGGTGGCGATCAGGATCAGGTCGGGCTCGGCCTCGCCGCCCGCAACGACGTAGGCGCCGCGGGCGACGCCTTCGAGGGCGCGATCTACCGTGGCTTCGAGCACCGGCAGCTTCTGGCGGGTCAGGACCAGCGCGCAGGGACCCACCGTCTCGAGCGCCAGCGCCCAGGCGGCGGCGGTCTCGTTGGCGTCGGCGGGGCGGACGACGACCAGCCCCGGCACGGCGCGCAGGTGCGCCAGGTGCTCGATCGGCTGGTGGGTCGGTCCGTCCTCGCCCAGGAAGACGGAGTCGTGGGTGAAGACGTAGATCGCCCGGAGCTCCATCAGCGCCGCCAGCCGCAGGCTCGGCTTGAGGTAGTCGAGGAAGCAGAGGAAGGTGCCGCCGTAGGGACGGAACAGGCCGGACAGGGCCAGACCGTTCATCGCCGCGGCCATCGCGTGCTCGCGCACGCCGAAACGGAAGTGGCGTGTCGGCGCGCCAGCGGCGTAGTCGCCCTCACCCTCGAGCAGGGTGTTGTTCGAGCCGGTCAGGTCCGCCGAACCCCCGGCGAGTTCCGGCACCAGGTCCTTGAGCGCGTTGAGCGTGACCCCGGAGGCGGAACGCGTGGCGACCGGGCCTGCCGCCGGGTGGAAGCGGGGCAGTGCGTCGCGCCAGCCCTCAGGCAACCCCACGGCCAGCCGGCGGTCGAACTCAGCCGCGTCTTCCGGGTACTCGCGACGGTAGGACTCCAACAACCGGGCCCATTCGGCCGCCGCCTCGGACCCGAAGTCCGCGGCCGGCGCGAACGCCGCACGGGCCGCGTCGGGCACCAGGAACTCGGGCTCGAGCGGCCAGCCCAGGGCTTCCTTGGTCGCCACCACCTCGTCACGGCCGAGTGGCGCGCCGTGCGAGGCGGCGCTGTCCTGCTTGTTCGGACTGCCGTAGCCGATGCGGGTGCGAACCTGGATCAGGCTCGGACGGCTGGTTTCCGCGAGCGCCCTGAGATCCGTCGGACCGTCGATCGTGATTCGGTTCGCGTCGTAGAGGACGTTCAGCTTGCCTAGACCGAGGTGGCCGGCCATCGAGCAGGCCTCGGAGGCGACGCCTTCCATCAGGTCGCCGTCGGAGGCGAGCACCCAGGTCCGGTGATTGAACAGAACGTGGCCAGGACGGTTGAAGCGCACCGCCAGTAACTGCTCGGCGATCGCCATGCCGACCGCGGCCGAGATGCCCTGGCCGAGCGGCCCGGTCGTCACTTCGACGCCCGGCGTCAGACCATGTTCCGGGTGGCCCGGAGTGAGCGAGCCGTACTGCCGGAAGTTCCGGATCTCGTCCAGGCTCAGGTCGTAGCCGGCCAGGTGGAGCAGCCCGTAGATCAGCGCCGAGGCGTGGCCGCAGGAGAGGACGAAGCGGTCCCGGTTCGGCCACTGCGGATCGTTCGGTGCGAAGCGAAGGTACTTCGTCCACAGGAGCGCCGCCATCGCGGCCTGGCCCATCGGGGCGCCGGGATGGCCGCTGTTCGCCCGCTCGACCATGTCGACGGCGAGAAAGCGCAGCGTGTCCGTCGCGACGTCCAGCGGCTGACGCTGGGGCGGCCCGCCGGTATCGGGCGTTCCGGCGGCCTCGACCTGACTCATCGACGCGGGGTTCCTGTGGGTCGTGGGCGCTGCGGACGAAGGCGTGGCGAGGGGCCGGTCAAGCGGCGCCAAGCATACACGGGCTCCGGTCTGGGCGCTGCCGCTGAACCGGTTTGCTTTCGCGGAAGCGTGACTGGTCACAGGACGGTTGACATCATTGCCAGCACTCCCTAGCATCGCTGTCGTTGACAGCGTCTCCAGTGAGACCATCGAAGAGGAGCCGTCATGCCGCAATTGACTGTCCGCAACGTACCGGTCCAGGTGGTCGCCGCTCTGAAGCTTCAGGCAGCGGCACGCGGCCGGTCCGCCGAAGCTGAGCACCGGGAGATCCTCCGCCGCGCTCTCGTGGCCGACGGAAGCGACTTCGCCGACCGCGCCGCCGCAATGCGCCGACGGCTCAGTTCCTCGGTCGACAGCACCGAGACGATTCGGGCCGACCGCGATCGGAACAACCAGTGAACGGTTGGGTGGTCGATGCCAGCGTCGCGGTGAAGTGGCTGGTTTCCGAGGAGTTCTCCGGCGAGGCGTCCGGCCTGCTCGAGGGGAACGCCACCCTGCTGGCGCCCGAGCTGCTGTTCGCGGAAGCGACGAACGCCCTCTGGGCGATGTGCCGCCGCGGCGACATGGGTCGCGAGGATCTGGCCGGCGCGGTGGCGCTGCTACGAAGGGCGCCGGTGGCGACGCCGGTGCCGATGCGCCAACTCGCCAGCGCCGCCTCTCAACTCAGCGTGGATCTCGGGCACCCGACCTACGACTGTTTCTACCTTGCTCTGGCGCTGCAGGAACGGCACCCGGTCGTCACCGCGGACATGCGCTTTCTCGGTCGGGTGCAAGGCCACCCCTATCTGGCGGACTCGATCCGACATATCGGAGACGTCGGTCGGAACTAGCGCCGCCGCTTAGGGCGACGGCTCCGAATTCCTCAGGGCCGCGAATCGAGGTAGCGGTCGACCGCCTTCTCCAACGCGGCGCTCCGCAGCCCGTTCTCCTTCGCGCGGGTGCGGGCCTCTTCCCGGTCCACACCCTGCCCCGCGACCAGGTAGGCGTAGTACAGAGCGCCGACCCGATTGCCCGAGGCGCAGTGGACGAGCACCGGGCCGTCCACCTTGCCCATCGCTTCGATGAAGCGCTCGAAGGTCTCGGGTAGCGCCAGCCGATCCGCGTCCACCGGCACGTTCAGGTAGGGCACGTCCAGGCTCTGAAGCGCCGCGGGCTCGTCGAAACCGCGGTTCTCGCCCTCGGCGCGCAGGTCCAGGACGAAGGCCAAGCCGTCGGCGGCCATCGCCTCGAGCTGTTCCTCCGTCGGCTGGCCGCCGAAGAGGAGGCCGGGCTCCGGGTGCTTCGCGCTGCGCAGGCCGTGGTCCTTCTCTTCGGCGACGACGACCGTCGCGGCGAGGACCAGGGCGGAAAGGGCGGTCACAACGGAGAGGTTACGCATCAGAAGAACCCCAATTCCAATTTCGCGGCCTCGCTCATCATCGCCGGATTCCAGGTCGGGTCCCAGACCACCTCGACCTCGGCGCCCTCGACGCCTTCGACGTCGCGCACGGTCCGCTCCACGTCGCCCGGCAG
>JAPVWO010000081.1 GCA_027493375.1 Candidatus Multivorans thiocomprendens
TCGGGCAGGTCGTCGCCGTCCTCGTCCGTGAAGACGATCACTTCGGGCGCCGCGGTCACGATGACCTGGTTCCCGAGCACCGCGATGCCGAGCGCGGCGTCGATGTCGCGACCCTGGTAGTAGACCTTCGCCTGGTCGGCGACGCCGTCGCCGTCGGCATCGTCGAGGATCAGGATGCGATCGCCCTCCGGACGCTCGTCGTTCTCGCCGTGTTCGCGGTAGTTCATGACGTCGATGACCCACACGCGCCCGTGGCGGTCGACGTCGAGGTTCGTCGGGCTCGCCAGCAGCGGCTCGGAGGCGTAGAGGATCGCTTCGACGCCCGGCGGCGTCCAACGAAAAGCCGTACCGTCGGCCGCATCACGCTCGTTGCCGACGGGTGATTGTACCGGCGCGACCGCCGTGGCGGCGGTGAGCAGGACGACGAGGAGAGCGGGCGCGTAACGGATCACGGCAGCGGAAGGGTGCGAACGCAGGCGTGTACTGTAGCCCGCGTCCCGATGACCATCGCAGCCGTCGATCTCTTCATCATCGTCGTCTACCTGCTGGGCATCCTGTTCGTCGGCCTGTGGTCGGTGCGCAAGATCAAGCGGCAGACCAGCGAGTCGTACTTCCTGGCGAGCCGCAACCTGAAGTGGCCCGTGGTCGGGGCCGCGCTCTTCGCCTCGAACATCTCGACGATTCACCTGGTCGGGCTCGCGGAGAGCGGCTTCGGCGTCGGCATGGTCGTCGGCAACTACGAGTGGATGGCGTCGTTCACGATCATCCTGCTCAGCCTCGTCTTCGTGCCGATCTACTTCAGGAGCCGGATCACGACGCTGCCCGAGTTCATGGAGCGGCGATACAGCCCGGCCGCCCGGACCACGCTCTCCTTCATGTTCATCATGTCGGCGATGCTGATCCACATCGGCATCAGCCTCTACGCCGGCGCCGCCGTGTTCGAGCGGTTCTTCGGCATCCCGTCCTTTGCGTCGATCACGATGATCTCGATCATCACGGTGATCTACACCGTCGTCGGGGGCCTGCGGGCGGTCGTCGTCACGGAGACGATCCAGACGGTCATCCTGCTCGGCGGCGCCATCCTCATCACGGTCATCGCGATGACCAGGCTGCCCGGAGTGGGGATCGACTCCTACGGCGAACTCCTCAAGGCGACGAAACCGAACCAGCTCAGCATGATCCACCTCCCCGGGGAAGAGGGTTTCGACCCCGGGTCGATCTGGTACGGCTTCCTGCTCGGCTTCCCCATCCTCGGCCTCTGGTACTGGTGCACCGACCAGACGATCGTTCAGCGGGTTCTGGGCGCCGGAACCCTGCGCGACGCGCAGCACGGCGCGCTCTTCGCCTCCCTGCTCAAGTTCCTGCCGCCGCTCTTCATGGTGCTGCCGGGCGTGTTCGCCTACGTGCTCTTCCGGGACATCATCACCGAGCCGACGGACGCCCTGCCGACGCTGATCACCGAGCTGCTGCCGACCGGGCTCATCGGCATCATGGCGGCGGCGCTGCTCGCGGCGCTGATGAGCAGCGACGGTGCTCCTATGGGGCGTCTTCTGGCGGCGCGGAACACGTCAAGCCGGCACGTTCACCCTGCTCTTCGGCTTCGTGGCCGGCTTCATCATCTTCCTGTTCGACATGGGCTTCGGATTCCTCGGCGGCGTCCAGTACGTCTCCGATCCCGTGAACGGCCTCGGAATCCCCTTCCTCCTCCAGGCCTGGTGGTACTTCTGCATCCTGAGCGTCATCTACGTGGCCATCAGCCTGGCGACGCCGCCACCCAAGGCCGAGCAGATCGACGGCCTGACCTGGGACAGGCCGTACGCGTTCCTGGCCCGGTCGGAGATCACGGGTGTCCGCGACCCGCGGCTGCTGGCGGCGCTACTCGCCGTTGCGCTGGTGGTGATGTACGTCCTGGTTCGGTAGAGCGCCGGAGTTCGACTAGCCCCAGAACCAGACAGGAAACGCCAGCGTCGCGACCTGTCGGGCGACGCTGCGAACGGATGCCGGAAACCACGCCAGTTCCCGTCTCGCGCCGTCCCGTGACTGGGCCGAACGCGCGCGGACGCCTCGTAGACCCTGCTCCTTCGCCCGCATTCCGATGAGCTGGCACCGATCGTGTCCGATCACGGCGCCGTCGCTGTCGAGAGGGTAGGTGGCGGGTAGACCGGCAGCGCGGACACCCTCAGGCGTGTGCATGTCGCAGACGACCTGGCCGCGCGGCAACGTGCACTCCACGAGCACCGGGCCCGTGTCCTCCCGCAGTTCCTCCGGTTCGTACGGCCAGCCGGCGACGAAGGCGCGGAGATTCAGCCGCGCGGTCACCATGTCCTCGTTCACGTAGAGCGTCGGGAAGCTCTCCGGCGGATTCCATCGGCCGCCGCGCCGTTGCGCATAGCCCGGATCGAGCGGGTCGGTCCAAGCCGGATCGGCGATACGCCACCAGGAATGATCGTCGGGGAGTCTCTCGACGATCAGATCCGGCGTCACCTGTGCGCCCGTTCGAAGTCGAACATGTCGCGGCATGCAGACAGCAGCCGGTTCGTGTCGCCCGCGCCCAGCAGATCCAGGAGGGTGACCCCGTCAAGCCTCCGTATCGGCCGCCGCACGACCGCGGGAATCCGGTCGCGCTTGAGATAGCGCTCAAGCAGGTCGGTGGCGGCCTTCAGGTCCGCCACGGCTACTGCGTGCTCCGCGGGCACGCCGCGTTGCAGCCACTTGGCGAACGCTTGGCGGCTCACGCCGAACAACGCGGCCGCCTTCGCCTGACTGAGTTGCCACACTCCGATCGTACGCACGAGGCCCGAACCGGACTGCCCGGCAGTGAGGCTTGTTCCGCCAGCCGGCCCTTCGCGATAGCCAGCGAGGCACTCGGCAAACCGATCGAGCCAAACGCTGTCCCCTTCGTGGGCCCTGAAGAGCCGTTCAGCGGCCTCTTCGGGTCGCAACTTCCGGATCGCCGTTTGCGGGGGCATGTCCTACCTCCTTGTGGCCGCAACCATATGTCAACCGCAACCTGTCGTCAACCACGGAAGTAGTCGCCGCTTCGCGGCGTAGTTGCCTCGGAAGCCGGCGGGGACGCCGGCGCACCCAGTCTGCTGCATCCTGGCTCAACCCGACCTCTTCTCCCGGGCCAAGGACGCTACGATCAGTGAATCCGAACGGACCACATCATGCCCTATCCCATTGCTCGACGTGACTTGCTCAAGTCGGCTCTGATCGGGTTCGGCGCCTGCCTCGGCCTGCCGTCCTGGGCGGCTCAAACGACGGCCGATCGCGACC
>JAPVWO010000082.1 GCA_027493375.1 Candidatus Multivorans thiocomprendens
TGGAACGAGGAGACGGAGAACTGGGACGAGACCCGCTACCCCATGGCGCCCACGATCGGCAGCGACTACCTCGTCTCCGAGATCCCCGACGAGCTTCCCGCCGAGTTCTTCGCCCACGTCTGGCTGGCCGGCGAACAGCAGCGTTACGACTTCTACTTCGAGGAGACGACCGTGGAACCGCCCTCCGGCGCCTCCCGCGGCGGCAACGTGATCCGCGCCGGCCCGCACAGCCACGAGCGGCCGCCGATGACGATCCCCGAGTATCCGGTCGCGATCACCGCCCTGATGGCGCTGAAGCGGGACCGTGTCCGCAGCCAGATCGAGAACGGCGAGTGGCTCACGCTCTACGTGCCCGCCTTCGACGCGAGGGACCTGGCCGAAGCGCTGCTCGACCGGCTGGACGGGCTGAGCGCGCGCGAGCGGGGACAGGCGCGCCAGGCGATCGGACGCGTGATGCAGAGTGCCGCGGAACTCGACCGCAGCGGCGACCTGGCCGACCGGGCACGCGCACAGCGGGCCTTCGACCGCTTCGACGCCGGTGTCCGGGAACTGGAGGATCTGATCAGCCCGTGACCACCGGGAGACGGCGTCTGGCGGCGGTTCTTGCCCTCGGGCTGCCGCTCGGCTGCGCGCCCGGAGACGCCCCCCGGGATGCTTCGGAACCGGTCCCCGAGGTCGCACGGGAACCGCTACCCACCTGGGAAGAAACCGCCGGCGACGTCGCCGCCGACCGGTTGAACGTCATCCTGGTCACGATCGACACGCTGCGTGCCGACCGGCTCTCCAGCTACGGCTCGGAACTGGTTTCCACCCCCCACATGGACCGGCTCGCCCGGGAAGGCGTGCGTTTCTCGAACGCCGCCACCGCGGTGCCGTTCACGCTGCCGGCGCACTGCTCGATCATGACCGGCACCTACCCGCCGTTCCACGGCGTCCGGGAGAACGTCGGCTACTCGCTGGACGAAACGCTGCCCACTCTCGCCGAGGTGCTTTCCCGCGGCGGATGGGACACGGCGGGGTTCGTCAGCGCCTTCGTCCTCGACTCGCGCTGGGGAATCGGCCGCGGCTTCGACCGCTACCGCGACGACTTCCAGCTCGACCCGAACAAGCCTACCGTCAACGTCGGCCACGTACAGCACGAGGGGCCGGACACGATCGAGCATGCCCTGGCCTGGCTCGACGAGCCCCGCGACCAGCCGTTCTTCCTCTGGGTCCATCTGTTCGAGCCGCACGATCCCTACACGCCGCCCGAGCCCTGGCGGTCGCAGTATCCCGACCGCCCCTATGATGCCGAGGTGGCCTACGCCGACGCGCTCGTCGGCCTGCTCCGCGAAGGCCTGGAGAGCCGAGGGGTGATGGACGACTCGGTGTTCGTCCTGACCTCCGACCACGGCGAGGGCCTGGGCCAGCACGGCGAAGGCTTCCACGGCTACTTCATCTACGACTCGACCGTCCACGTTCCCCTCGTTCTGCGCCTGCCCTTCGGGGAGTTCGAGGGGCGGGTCGTCGACGAAGCCGTCAGCCACGTCGACATCCTGCCGACCGTCCTCTCGATCGTCGGCCAGAAGGTGCCGGCCGAGGCGCAGGGCGTCGACCTGCTGCCGCTGATCCTGGGACGGGAACCGGCATCCGCGCGCGAGGTCTACACGGAGTCGTACTACTCCCTTTACCACTACAACTGGGCGCCCCTGCGCTCGATCCGGACCGAGTCCGAGAAGTTCATCGAGACGACGAACCCCGAGCTCTACCTCCTGCGGGAGGACGCCCACGAAGAGAACAACGTGCTGCTCCAGGAGCGGGAGCTGGCGCGCTCCCTGCGCGACCGCCTGCTCGCCTACTACCGCGACCTGAAGTCATCGGGTGAGCGGCCCGGGGGGCGCCCCGACCTCGATACCGAGACGCTGGCCCAACTGCGCGCCCTGGGCTACCTGGCCGGCCGTGCCAGCGGTAGGGTCGACGAGGACGACGGAGTCGAGCGAACGGACCCCAAGGAGCGAATCGCCGTTCACCGGGCGATCATGGAGGCGCAGAGCTTCATCGGACGCGGCGACGAGGAGGGGGCCGAGGAGTACCTGCGTGCCGCCCTGGAACTGGACGCCAGCATCGTCGACGCGAATCAGATGCTGGGCGGCATCGTCGGTCGCCGCGCCGACGAGGCCTCGCGGCGCGGAGACGAAGCAGCGTCAGCGGACCTCAACCGCCGGGCCCTGGAGCTCTACCAGCAGGCACTCGCCCTCAACCCGGAACACCAGGCCTCCCTGCTCGGACTCGCCACGAGCTACTGGCGGCTCGGCCGGCTCGAGGAGGCTCTCGTGGGCTTTCACCGGCTGGTGGAACTCGCGCCCTACGAGTCGAACGCGGCGATCGCGATGAGCGACATCTACGCCGACCTGGACCGCCTTCCCGAGGCGCTGCGCGTCGTTGAGGCGGCAGCGGCAGAAGAAGTGGCGCCGGCGTGGATCCACAATCAGCACGGCGAACTCCTGGCGCTCCTGGGGCGGAGCCGGGAATCGGCCGCTCACTTCGAGAGAGCGATCGCCAAGAACCCGGAGATCGGCCAGCCCTGGTTCAACCTCGCACTGACTCACGAGGAGGCCGGCCGGCCGGAACAAGCGGTCGCGGCCTACGAGCAGGCGCTCGAACACGCGCCCTACCACTTCCGCGCCCAGTTCAACCTCGGACACCTGTTCGGCCGGCTCGGCCGGCCGGAGGATCAACTGGAGATGTGGCGCGCGGCAATCCGCTCGAACCCGGAGTTCGTTCTCGGCTACTACCACCTGGCCAAGCTCCACATGGATCGCGGCGACGACCTGGATCGCGCCGAACTGTTGGTCCGGGAGGGGTTGCGCCGCGATCCGGACGGCGGCCTCGGACCGTTCGGCTACTTCGTGCTCGCCGACATCCTCAACCGGAAGGGACGCCTGCCCGAAGCGAGGGAAGCGGTAGAGAACGGGCGGCGCCTGCAGGCCCGCGGCTAGGCGCCGCAGAATGGTCGCCGCTTCGCGGCGCGACCCTCTCGGAAGCCGGCGGGGACGCCGGCGCACCCGGTCCTGCGGCGCGAGCTCCTATGCCGGCAGGTCGCCCACCAGCTCGAACCAGACCTGCACCTTGCCGTCGTGGACGAGGTACATGGCCGTGATGTTCGAGGTCGTGGGACCGCTCTCGGTCGTGAAGCTCTCATCCCGCTCGTGGATCACGAGGTTCCCGAGCACCCGCTCCCTGGTGATCATCAGGTTGGGATCGGTCAGGCCGCCCATCAACTGCTTCATGTTCTCGAGGATCACCTCGCCACCCTCGGTCATCGACCGCGCCCAGGGCCCTTCGGCCGCGTGGGTGATGAACCGGGCGTCATCGGCCATGACGCTTGCGAACCGCTCCCAGTCACTCGTTTCGAGGGCCTTCACGAAGTCGCGGGCCGTCTGTCGGTGTGCGATCTCCGCCTCCGTCAGACCGGCATCGTCACCCGCCGGGGCGGTCTGATCCGCCGCGGCAGCGGCTTCCTCCCCAGCGGCCCCGGCTTCCTCCGCCGGAGCACAGGCCGCCGCGAGAATTCCGAGCGGGGCCGCGGCCAGAAGAGTGCGGCGATCCAAAGGGAACGGCGTTTCAGCCTTCTTCATGTCAGAACCTCCTAGAAGTCGAAGCCCACGCGTATCGCCACCCGTCGCGGCAGGAAGTACCTCGACGGCACGAGTTCAGCCGGATAGCGACCGTAGCTGCCCCAGTAGTAGTGGCCGTCGTCGTCCAGGAGGTTCAGCGCCTGCAGGTCGACCTTCAGGCCAACGTCTTCGCCCAGCGTGAACCGGCGCGCCAGACCGATGTCGATCTGCTTGCGCGGCGGCATCCGGCGGGCGCCGGTCATCGCCTCCAGCGGCACCGTGACGTTTCCCTGGTTCAGGCGTACCCGCGCCATGTGGCGGTACGGGCGGCCATCCTCGTAGTTCAGGATCGTGACCAGCCGCAGGTCCCAGGGGAGATCGAAGGTCGCCTGGGTCCGGAACGTCCACGGCCGATCGCTCTGACCCAACTCGCCTCCGAACAGGTGATGGTTCGGGTCCGATCCCTGGTTGCCGATGTAGAAGGCGTTGTTCTGGCTCTCCTGGAGCGCGTCGGGCTGGAATCCCTTCGATTCCGCCCAGCCGAGCGACCCGTCCAGCGACCAGCGGCCGGTGTGCCGCTTGGCGAAGGTGAGGAAGGCGCCCTTGTACTTCTGGTGGTACTTGGTCCCCGGCGGGGCGTTCGCCGCGTTCCCGGGGCGGTTGCCCTTCTGAAGTGTCGGCTGAACGATCATGTTCTTCAGCATGATCGTCTCCCCCGTCAGCGGGTTGACGTAGGGCATGTCCTCGTACTCGCCGTCGTCCCCGATCTGCCAGCCGATCATGTCCGTCGTCTCGTGCGTGATGAGCTGGAGACCGACGACGTACTCGCCGAGCTGCTTCTCGTACCCCACCGCGTACTGATCGGTCTGGGGCCGTTTCAGGTCCTTCCTCGGCAGTCTGAAGGTGCCATTGCCTACCTCGGAGAAGTAGACGAAGGGACCATGCCGGTTCGCGCTGTAGCCGAATCGCGCGACGGGCCGGTCCGGATGGGGCTGTTGCCAGTTCGAGACGACGTTCATCTCGTGGTAGCGGCCGGCGGACAGCCGAAGCACGGCCTGCCGGTCACCGTCGCCGATCCGGTAGGCCAGTCCCAACCGCGGGTCCACGCTCGAGTAGTCGACGACGTCCGAGTACTTCGGCGAGAACTCCCCTGTCGTCACGCCGCAGTTCAGCTTGTCGCAGAGGTAGGACTCCAGGATCGGATAGGGCGGAATCTCGCCTTTGTCCGAGTCGGTCCGGACGCCGAGGTTCAGGGTCAGGCGATCGTTGACGCGCCAGGAGTCGTCCACGTAGAACCCCAACGCCTCCGTGTCCGCGCCGTAGTAGTGCTCCTTGCGCGAGTACACGTAGTAGTTCGCTCCGTACTTGTAGTAGTACTTGCCACCGAAGCCGGGATAGACGGCCGCCGCCTTCTCGCCGCTGCTGCTGTACTGGAATCCGAACTTGAACTCGTGGCTGCCTGCGAGATCCTCGGCGAAGTGGGTCACCTTGGCATGGCCGCGGTTCCACCACACGGGGTACATGTAGGGATACGTCTTGCCGCCGCTCAGGGTCTGCGGACTCGTGTTGAAGTCGATGAAGGGCGACTCCAGGCTGCCGGTCGCCGAGACGTTGCGGTCCTTGTTGTGGATGTCGTTCCAGTTCACTTCGAGGATCGTGTTGCCGCCGAGTATCCCCTGGTAGCCGAGGCGCGTGTAGGGGACCAGGAGGTACTCCGTGCCCACCGCGGCCGGATTCGTGATCACGCGGCTGCTGCTGCCGTACGAGCGCGCGTAGTCCTCGAACTGGAAGGCCCCCGTCAGCGTATGCGAAGGATTGACCGACCAGTCGAGCTTCAGGTTGTAGTGGTCGAAGGTGCTGACCGGGATGTCGATGCTCGGCGTCGCTCCCGGCTCGAGCAACAGCTCCTCCTTGAGTCCGACCGCGGCGAAGAAGAACAGCTTGTCCTTCTTGACCGGGCCGCCCGCCGACAAAGTCCAACTGTTGTAGGTGTCCCTCACGAAACCGCGTTCGACTCCCGCTGCGTCCTCCACCTGGGGCCCCGAGGAGGTCAGCTCATCGAACTCGCCGGTGTAGGCCACGCGCCCCTGGAGTGTGTTGGTCCCCGACTTCGTAACCACGTTGACCGCGGCGCCGGTCATGTTCCCGTACTCGGCGGGCGCTCCGACGCCGAGCACCTGCACCTCGGCGATCGTGTCCGGGTCCGCCCAGGCTCCAAAGATGTTGCCGGTATCCGGGAAGCTGATGTCCAGGCCGTCGACGTTCCAGGCCACGGACCCCTCGTCCCGGCCGTAGGCGGAAACGAACCCCGAGTAGACGCCGACCGACCCGACGTTGCCGTTCGCCGACACGCCGGGTGCCATCAGGGCGAGTTCCTGGAAGTTGCGCTGGGTCGTCGGCTTGGCGTCGATCAGGTCGGCCTGGAAGCTGCTGCTGGCCGACGAGCTCGTCACGTCGAGGATCGGCGCCTCGGAGGTCACGGTGATCGCCTCCTCCACTCCAGCGACCCGCATCGAGAAGTCCACGACCGCCACGCCGGAGATCGAGACGCGGACGCCTTCCACCGTCTCGGTCTCCATTCCCTCGAGCGTCGCGGTCAGGGTCACGAAGCCGGGCGGGAGTCCGGGGATCAGCCAGTCGCCGTTGACACCCGAGACGGACGTGCGTTCACCGCGCACGATGTCGCCGGTGGCCTGCACCAGGACTCCCGGCAGGGCTTCGCCGTCCGCGGAGCGGACCGTTCCGCGCACTGAACCGACGTTCTGGGCGTAGGCCGCAGTCGACACGAGGAGCGCCAGAAGAACCAGAGCGAAGACGAGCCTCGCGGCTAGACGAGGAGAAGACGGCATACGAACCTCCCTTGGCGCAGTTTCAAACACCGTAAGGTTTGCGGCCTTCCCCACCCGAGTCAAGGAACTTTTCTTAGCGAATCCGAGCGAACCTGAAATGCTCGTATCTGCCTTGACTTGCAGCACCTTCTCCGTCACAGTGATTCGACCTGAACACAGTCGAGAAGGTGGTCACCGGCACCGTCGGAACGCGCCTTCGGGAGGAGGACGACATGGGTCTTGTGCGACTACTCGCATGCGGAGCCGCAACGGTCACGCTCCTTGCCACCCCGGCCGCGGCCGCCGACTCCCAGGAGGCGGCGAATCCAGCCTGCAAGGCCGCTCACCACCTGGTAGGCGAGTGGGCAGTCCACACCGGCGACGGCGCACTGATGGCCGAGGTCGTGTGGGAGTTGGGGCCGGAGGGTTGCTATCTGGTCGAAGAATGGAAGACCCGCATGGAGGGCATACGGGACTTCTTCTGCGTACTGGTCTACAGCGACACGCGGGACAACTGGAGCTACCTCTCCGCTTCCGGCAAGCCGGGCGGCCAGAGGATGCGGTTCGAGAACGGGAACATGATGGACGACGAGTTCCGCTTCGAGACGGCTGACCTGGACGAAGGAACGATCGGCCGCTTCAGCTTCTTCACGCTGCCCGACGGCCGCCTCCGCGAACTCTCCGTGCTCTCCACCGACGGCGGCGACACGTGGGAAACCGAGTACGAGCTGTTCTGGACCCGAAAGGAGTAGGTATGAAGAGGACGTTCTTCGCGCTGGCGCTCGTCGTCTCGATCGGACTGGCCGGAAACCCATCTTCGGCACAGATCGATCCGGCCTCCCTTCCGGAACCGCTGACCACCGCGACCCTTCCGGAGAAACCGGACGGAGCGCACTGGGTCTGGATCGCATCCTTCGCGAACTACGCGCACGCGGATCTCATCGATGCCGACAGCGGCACCCTTCTCGGCACGATCGAACTCGGCTACCAGGGCATCCTGCCCCAGATCCCCGGCTCGGGCGAGGAGATCTACAACCATGCCGTCTACATGTCGCGCGGCTACCACGGCGACCTCGTCGAGGTGGTCGAGATCTTCGATGCCAACACGCTCGAGATCAAGGGCGAGATCCCGATCGACCCGCCCAAGGCGATGCGGGGGCTGGCGAGCGCCAACCTGACGACCCTGACGGACAACGATCGCTTCCTCATCCAGTCGTTCTTCACGCCCGCCCTCAGCTTCGGAGTCGTCGACCTGCAGGAGCGGAAGTACGTCGGCGAGATCGAGACGGGCGGATGCGCACACACGATGGCGGCCGGCCCGCGCCGGTTCCTCTCGCTGTGCGGCGACGGATCCGTGCTGACCGTCGACCTGGACGAGAACGGCGCAGAGAGCGGAAGAGAAACCCACCCCGGCTTCTTCGACGCAGAGGGGGACCCCCTGCACCCCACTGGCGCGAGATCGGGGGACGTCTGGTACTTCGCCTCGGTGCGCGGCGTGATGCACGCCGTCGACACGAGCGGCGGCGGGATCAGCTTCCAGGAACCCTGGACGTTCCGCGACGAGGACGAAGCGGGCGTCTGGGTGCCCGCCGCGCCGAACCAGCACATGGCGATCCACGAAGCCTCCGGCCGCATCTTCCTGCTGATGTCCGTCGTCCCGGATCTCGAGCGCAAGCCCGGCGGCTACGACTTCCACCGCGGCTTCGGCTTCGAAACCTGGGTGTTCGACATCGAGAGCCGTGAACGGCTGGCGCGCTACAAGATGGACAAGGCCGCGGCCGCGGTCGCGGTGAGCCAGGACGACGCGCCGCTCCTCTACGCGTCGACCTACAGCCACGTCGACATCTACGACGCGAACACGGGCGAGGTGACGCGCACCCTGAACCCCGACGTGGAGGTCAGGGGCGTCCTCGTCATGATGCAACCCTGGGACTGACTCATCCATGAGCCTCGGGATCGACCCGGTCGTCCAGATGGCCGCGCGAGTTCTGTTCACGCTGCTGTTCCTCGGCACCGCCGTGCACAAGCTGCGCGACCCGCGGACGACCTCGGCGATCACGTCCCGCTACCTGCAGGGCTTCGGCCTGCCTCGTTCGCCCGTGCTCGCCGCCTTCGTGACCGCGGTCCTGATCGCCGCCGAGTTCGTCGCCGCCGGACTCTGTGCGGCCTATCCCTCGGGGGCGGCCGCCGCCGGCCTGGTGACCGCGCTGCTCGGCGCGTACGCTCTCGGCATGTCCGTGAGCATCGCGCGCGGCATCGCACCCGAGGACTGCGGCTGCTCGTGGGCCGGGACGACCGGACAACCGGCGGGATGGGCTCTGGTGCTGAGGAATCTCGCGCTGATCGCCGTGGCCCTGCTGCTGGTCCCGCAGGCTGCCGCGCGACCGCTCGAGTTCGCCGACCACGCCGGCGCCTTCTCGCTCGGCCTGTTCGCCATCGCCATGTACGCTACGGCCGACGTGCTCATCGCGAACCACGGTTTGCTCCGGGAGGGAACGTCTTGACCACCTCCGTCGGCATCCTGTTCGCGATCATGGGCTTCGCGATTCTCTGTCTGGCCGTGGTGACCTTCGCGCTCGCCCGCCAGGTTGGCGTGATCCACCAGCGCATCGGCCCCGTCGGCGCGTTGGCGCTGAGCAAGACGGTGCGAGTCGGCGAGAAGTCGCCGGAGTTCCGGCTCGACGCCCTGGACGGCGAAGCGGTCGTCCTGGGCGCTCCCGATCCGGACGGCAAGAGCACGTTGATCACGTTCCTGACACCCAAGTGTCCGGTGTGCGCCCAGCTCCTTCCGGCGCTCCGATCCATCGCCCGGAAAGAGTCGGACTGGTTGCGACTCGTCTTCGCGAGCGACGGCGATCCGGCGCAGCACGCGGAGTTTCGCAGCAAGAGCCGGCTCGACGACTACGCCTACGTGCTCTCACCGGAGCTCGGCATGACCTATGAGATCGGCAAGCTCCCGTATGGCGTGCTGCTCGACGAGAACGGAGTCGTCGCGGCCCAGGGACTCACGAACAGCAGGGAGCACGTGGAGAGCCTGTTCGAGGCGAAGAGGCTGGGCGTCAGTTCGATACAGGAGTTTCTTGAGCACCAGGAAGAAGGCCGGGTGCTCATTGCAGGGGGTTCACAACAACCATCGTGAGGTTTGCCATGAACTGGTTCGACAACATCTCGGTTCGCGCGGCCACTCGTCTGGCCGACAAGACCTCCCGGCGATCGGTGCTGGGTTCCATCGGTAGCGCCATCGCCGGCGGCGTATTGCTGCCGCTGCTGCCGGTGGACCGGACGTTCGCACAGGAAGCCGGGGGCGACGCGGCAGAACCCATGCAGGATCCCATGCAGTGCGACTACTGGGCGTACTGCTCGGTCGACGGCTGGCTCTGCGGATGCTGCGGCGGTTCGACGAGCTCCTGTCCGCCTGGGTCCAAGGCCGCGCCCATCACCTGGACCGGCACCTGCCTGAATCCGGCGGACGGCAAGAGCTACGTCGTCGCCTACCACGACTGCTGCGGCGCCTTCCCCTGCCAGCGCTGCTACTGCAACACCAACGAAGGCGACACCATGCGCTATCACCCCCAGCGTTCGAACTCCGTCCTCTGGTGCGGCAACGGCGGAGCGCCCTTCGGCTACCACTGCACGATGTCCCGTATTCTCTCGGTCGCCGAGTAGGACTCGACGACTCGTGCGTTCCGAGGCACAGCGCGACGTGCATCGCCCGCTCGTTCTGCTCACGATCCTCGTCGTGTGCGCGAGCGCGGCCGCTGCCGGGGCCGAAGCGGACGATGCGGACACCTACCGTCTCGCTCACCTCGACTACATGCTGCACTGCCAGGGCTGCCACATGGCCGACGGCTCCGGCGTGGAGGGCACGGTCCCCCCCCTGCCCGGCGAGGTGGGCAAGTACATCGCCAGCCCCGAATGGCGGGACTATCTCGTCCAGGTGCCCGGCGCCTCCCAGGCCCTGATCGACGACGAGGCGCTGGCGCGATTGATGACCTGGATCGTGAGGCGCTTCGATCCGGAGAACGCGAAGGACCTGAAGCCCTACGAGGCAGCGGAGGTCGGACGACTGCGCCGACAGCCGGTCACCAACCCGACCGAGGTGCGGCGGCGGATCATCGCCGGACTTTCCGAGCAACCTCAAGACGGCTAGGACCACGCGACGGGACGCTCGTCCGGACTTGGGCGTCGGCCGAAACCGCCGGCCGCACTGCTAGGCTCTGCCGACCTCCCTCTCCGGCCGTGTCTCTTCCTCCCGATCGTCGCACTTACCTCTTCGGCCCGTACCTGCTCGACCTCGGGCAGCGCCGACTCCTCCGGGACGGGAAGCCGGTTCCCCTCCGGCCGAAGATCTTCGACACCCTGAGAGCACTGGTCGAGAACCACGGCCGCGTCCTCCACAAGGAGGAGTTGATGGCGATGGTGTGGCCGGACACCGCGGTCGACGAGAGCAACCTCACGCACAACCTCTCCGTACTGCGCAAGAGCCTGGGGAAGAACGACAAGGCCCAGTACATCGTCACGCTTCCGGGTCGCGGCTACCGCTTCATTGCACCGGTGGAAGCGCCCCTGGAGGGGTCCGTCGCGGTCCGGCCCTTCTCCAACCTGAGCCCGGACCCCGAACAGCAGTTCTTCTGCGACGGGGTGGCGGAGGAACTCATCGATGCGCTGGCGAGCGTCGACGGGCTGCGGGTCGTCGGCAGAACGTCGTCCTTCGATCGCCGGCTGAGAGACCTGAGCAGCCCGGAGGTCGGCGAGAAACTGGGCGTCTCGGCCATCCTGGAAGGCAGCGTGCGGAAAGCGGGCGAGCGCCTCCGCATCTCGGCGCACCTGATCCGTACGTCGGACGGCACCCAGCTCTGGTCCGAGCACTACGACCGGGAACTCGGGGATGTCTTCGAGATCCAGGAGGACATCGCGCGGGCGATCGTCAACCGGCTGCGAAGGAAGCTGCTGGCGCCGCATCCCGGCCCGATCGTCAAGCGTCCGACGCAGAGCCAGGAGGTGTACCAGCTCTACCTGGAGGCGCGCTATCACCTCGGCACACAGAAGGCCGATCGCGTCAAGCAGGCCATAGCTCTGCTGAACCGGGCCCTCGAAATGCAGCCGGACTTCGCGCAGGGCCACGCTGTCCTCGCCTTGTGCTACGGGACGCTCGCGGTCGACGGCTTTCTGCGGGTCGGAGAAGCAGCGTCGAGGGCGGAGGAAGCGGTGCGGACGGCGCTGGAACTGAGCGACACGAGCGCCACCGCGTACCGGGCCTGCGGTCTTCTTCGCGCCGCCCTGCAGTGGGACTGGTCCGCGGCGCAGCGCGCCTACCTGCGCGCGCTGCGACTCGATCCCGGGAATCCGAACGCCCGCTTCTCGTACGGGCACTACTTCCTGGCGCCGGTCGGCCGCCTCGAGGAAGCGGAGCAGGAACTGAAGACCGCCACGCACGTCGATCCCCTCGCACCGATGCTGGGCCGAAGTCTGTGCTTCGTCTACTACCTGTCCCGCCGCTACGAGGAGGCGCTTGCCGAGGCTCGCCGGACGCTCGCCATCGACAGCACGTACCCGGCGACGCGATCACTGGCGGCTGCCTGCTACAGCGCCATGGAGCGCCCGGAGGAGGCGGTCCGCGAGCGCCAGGTCCACCTGCGAAACGCCGGTCGTCCGGAGGACGCCGACACGATCGGGAGGATCCTCGAGAAGGAAGGCGAGCAGGGAGTGCTCCGCTGGAGCGCAGGCCGATTGCTGAAGCGGGCCCGCAACGAGGATGCTCACTACGACTCGCTGGCCATACTGCACGCCTGGCTTGGCGAAAGAGACACGGCCCTGCACTGGCTGGAAGAAGCGATCCGAGTCAAGCGCGGAGTGGCCATGTGGGCGAAGGTCCATCCCGCGTTCGACGAGCTGCGTTCCGAGTCGCGCTTCCACGAGCTGCTCGACGGCATGGGCGTCAACGACCCCAGGGTCGCGACGCCGGGCGCGGTCGCCTAGTCCCGCCCGCGCTCCTCACGCGTCAGCGCTGAACCCGGGGTCGCTCGGGGACCACCTCTTCGAAGCGCTTGATCCGGCGAGCCTCCTCGTGCCGCCCGAGTTGCTCGAGCGTCTGCGCAAGTTCAAACAGGAGGACATCCTCCGGCAAGCTGCTGTCTCCGTCCTCGATCAGGTTCTCCAGTCTGTCCGCCAGCTCCTCGAGCCGCCCCTCCTCGCGGTCGAGGTGGATCAGGCTCATCTCCGCATCCGCCGCGAGATCGTCCGGGCCGCCGTCGGCCAGCCTCTCCCACAGCGCACGGGCTTCCGCCAACCCGTGGTTCGCGGCCTCCAGCGCAGCCAGGTAGCCGTGCGCTGCCCACGCCGCCCGGCTGCCGCGATAGTCCTCGATCAGACCTTCGAAGCGCCGCCTCGTATCTTCGGTCCGGCCAGGGATCCGGCTTGTCACCAACGCGTCGTCGAGCGCCGCCTCCGCGGCCCTGTCGCGGACAAGACGGCTTGCCAGAAACGCGCCGGCCACGAGGACCACCAGCAGGAGGACCACGCTTCGGGCCCCTGGGCGACGCCGGCGCACTCTCGCCTTGGATCGCATCGTTCTCCTTCGGACACACGAGGCCGGGAGTCCGGTCGTGACTATAGTGTCAAAGGGAAAGAGGTCCCGAATGGCCAACGTCAGGGAAGTTCAGCGGTTGCCGCCCGCCTGGTGGCTGCCCGCGTCCTTCACTCTCCTGCTGCTCGCGTTCTCGCTGCTTCCGCAGTTCCGCGCAAGCGCGGAGTTGACCTGGTCCCTCTGGGGCGCCTGCGCCGTCCTCGCGCTCCTGCAGGGGCGCCTGCTGTCCAACTCCGGCCAGGACGGCCGCGAGCTGAAACTGAAGGTCTCCCTGATCCCCTCGCACTACGTGCAGGCCTTCGTGCAGACCTGCATCTACGTCTACTGGGGCCTGTACTGGGAACAGATGCGGCACCAGGCGGCGCTCATCCTGGCGCAGATCATCTTCGCCTACGCCTTCGACATGCTCGTGGGCTGGTCGAGACGGAAGACCTGGCACCTGGGCTTTGGGCAGTTTCCGATCATCCTGAGCACGAACTTCTTCCTCTGCTTCAAGGAGGAGTGGTTCTACCTGCAGTTCACGATGATCGCCGTCGGCATCCTCGGCAAGGAGTTCTTCCGCTGGAACCGCGACGGCCGCAAGCGGCACATCTTCAACCCGTCGGGCTTCGCCCTCTCCGTCTTCTCGCTCGGCCTGATCCTCTCCGGGACGACGGACCTCACCTGGGGCGCCGAGATCGCGACGACCCTGGCCAACGCGCCCCACATGTACGTCGCGATCTTCATGGCCGGACTGGTCGTCCAGTTCTTCTTCTCAGTGACGATCGTGACCCTGTTCGCGGCAGCCGCCCTGGTGGCAGCGAACCTCGTCTACTCCAGCGTCACCGGCGTCCACTTCTTCGTCGACGCCAGCATCCCGATCGCGGTCTTTCTGGGTCTTCACCTCCTCGTCACCGATCCGTCGACATCGCCCCGCAGCCGGCTGGGGAGCGCGGTGTTCGGGGCGCTCTACGGCTTGAGCGTTTTCGGCCTGTTCGAGTTCCTCCGCCAGGTCGACGTCCCCCTCTTCTACGACAAGCTGCTGTTCGTCCCGGTGCTCAACCTCTGCGTGCCGCTGCTCGACCGGCTCGGGAAGTCGCGCCGCGTGGAGAGCTTCCGCCTGTCGGCGTTGCTGCGGGCGACCAGGCCGCGGCGCGTGAACTACGCCTTCATGGTCGCCTGGATCGGGCTCTTCGGCTGGATGCTGGCATCGAACTTCGTCGGCCGGGCGCACGAGGGCGACGACTTCAAGTACTGGCGGCAAGCCTGCGACGAGGGCAAGCGGTTCGCCTGCGAGAACCTGGTCACGAAGCTCGAACTCACCTGCAACAACGGCGGCGGCGAGGAGTGCAACATGCTGGGCGTGCTCTACAACCGGGGAGAGATCATGCCGCTCGATCCGCTGGAGGGCGTCTCCTACTTCGACCAGGCGTG
Organism: Candidatus Multivorans thiocomprendens; assembly: GCA_027493375.1. Lineage (GTDB taxonomy): Bacteria > Acidobacteriota > Thermoanaerobaculia > Multivoradales > Multivoraceae > Multivorans > Multivorans thiocomprendens. Next base: position 14,424 of record JAPVWO010000082.1, read on the forward strand.
TCGCGGCGGCTTCCACAAGGGCTGCCAGAACGTCGTCATCCAGGCGGTCTTCGACGGCAACGTGTCGATGACCTCGGCCGGAGTGTCCGACGCGATCGAACAGCTCCCCGCCGGCTGCGAGGACGGCGAGAGCATGAGCTGCTTCCTGCTCGGCTACGCCCACGTGCACGGGCACGGCGTGCCGCGGGACATCCCCCTGGCGCAGGACCTCCTCTCCTCCGCCTGCGACATGGGCGAAGCCGCGGCCTGCGCCGAACTGGAGAGGGGGCTGGGGACTCTCTTCTTCCCGCCAGGCAGCGGGCCGGACCGCCCCTAGTAGTCCAGCGCCATCCGCATTTCCATCGGGATGCCGTGCTGGTGCGGAATCGGCGCGACCGTTTCGGTCAGGCACTCCATCCCGAGGGAGTTGTAGAAGTGGACCGCCGGAGTACCCGAGAGCACGTCGAGGTGCAGACCGCGAAGACCTTCGCTCTTCGAGTCGTCGATCGCCCGCTGCATCAACTGCTTGCCGATCCCCTCACCCCGCCGCGACTCGACGACGGCGAGCGCGTGAACGTAGTAGACCGCCGACGGAATCGCGACGTTGAGGTAGCTGGCCAGATAGGCGGCCCGTCCGATCTCGCCGAGCTGCTCCCTCGTGACTCGGCCCGACTCGATCAGCGGCGCCCACAGCGCGCCCAGCGTCTTCTTGCGCGCGGCGAACTCCGGACCGCGGAAGCCGATCTCGATCGCCAGGAGTTCGTCGCCCTCGACCGCGATCGTCGTGCAGTCGTAGCCGAACAGCGTGCCCGCCCTGGGCCACGAGGCCTTGACGATCTCGTCGTAGAACTCCCGGCCGCCGAACTGGTACTCGTAGGTGGTCGGGCCGGTTTCGTAAACGAGGTCCGCGACCTCGTCCGCCCACTTCCGGGCGTGAGCCTCGGTTGCCTGCATGATGTCCATCGCTGCGCTCCCTTCTCTGATTGCCAGGTCTCAGTTTGGTCGTGATGCCGGCAGCCGCGTGCAGCGCCGCCGGCACGATAACTTCGGCCGCAGTGATTCACTACCGCCCGATGACGATGTCCGATCTCGGCAGCGTCCCCATCGACTGCCAGGGGCCGGAGGCCGTGATCCGTAGCCGAATCGCCGACCTTGGGGCGAGCGCGATCCTCGCCTTCGATGGCGAACGGCACGTAGGCCAACTCCAGTTCCGCCGCTACGACCCGGCACTACGCTCGCCCGCCGGCATCATGGATCCGTCCTACTGGGGCGACTTCGGTCAGGCGAACGCCCCCACCCTGCCACCGGGGACGCTGAACCTGTTCTGCTACCACGTCGGCCAGTTGACCGGCGGCAGTGCCCGCGATCCCCGGTACCAGGGGAGGGGCATCGGCGTTGCGCTTCTCGAGCAGTTCGTACGCTGGGCCGACGCCACGGGCGTCGAGGCGACCGTCGCCAAGGC
>JAPVWO010000083.1 GCA_027493375.1 Candidatus Multivorans thiocomprendens
GACGAGTCGAACTGGAGCCGACGAGCGGATTTGAACCGCTGACCTGCTGATTACGAATCAGCTGCTCTGCCACTGAGCTACGTCGGCATGACCGGGTGAGACTCGCCGGTCGCGGCGCGAGGACGCCGGAGTGTAGCAGCGTGGGACTGCGGTGCTGCGTACCGGTGGCGTCGAGCGCTGCCGTGGTGCGGGTTCGCGATTCCTGTCGTTGGTACTGTGCCCCACCTCCGGTGTTCGGGCACCGTGAGCTTGCTGGAGGAGGCCTGTCGAGATGCGTACCTACGGTTGCCGGTCCATGGTCGCGCCGCTGAGGAGGGTGCTCGTCAAACGCCCGGCAGAGGCGTTCGTGGATCGCCAGCAGATCGACGCTCAGTGGGAGGCCCTCGCGTACCTGGGCCGACCGGACCTGGATCGGGCGACCCGCGAACATCGACGGTTCCTCGCCCTGCTGGAGGCCGCCGGCGCCGAGGTCGAGCTCCTGCCGGAGGATCCGCGCACCGGCCTGGACTCCATCTACACCCGCGACCCGGTGGCCGCGGTGACCGAGCGCGGCGTCATCGTGGGGCGCCTGGGAAAGAGCGCCCGGGTGAAGGAAGCGGATGCCCAGACTGAGTGGTATGGACGGGCCGGCGTTCCGGTCATCGGCCGGATAGAGGCCCCGGGCACCGTCGAAGGCGGTGACGTTTCGTGGCTGAAGGACGATCTGCTCGTCGCGGGCTTGACGTACCGCACGAACGAGGAGGGAATCCGGCAACTCCAGGCCCTGCTGGCGCCGCGCGGGGTCGATGTCGTCACGGTCCCGATGGTTCACTGGGACGGCCCGGGCTCCGTCCTGCACCTGATGTCGATCATCAGCATGCTGGATGAGGATCTCGCGCTGGTCTACGAGCGGCTGCTGCCGATACCGTTCCGCGAGATGCTCGCCGGCCTGGGGATTCGGACGGTGGCCGTGCCGGACAGCGAGTACGACAGCCTTGGCTGCAACGTGCTGGCGGTGAAGCCGCGCCACGTCCTGATCCGGAGCGGCAACCCGACGACGGTCGAGCGGATGCGTGAAGCCGGATGCCGGGTCGAGGAGTTCGACGGGGATCACATCTGCTATCCGGGGAGCGGAGGGCCGACTTGCCTGACGCAGCCCCTGTTGAGGGCGTAGGGCCACTCCCCCAGAGGCCATGACGGTTCAGCAATTCCCCAGAGCGCCGGGTCCGCCACCGGGTCGCGGCGGCATGTGGGAGTCGCTGCGGATCCCCCAGTTCCGCTGGCTCTACCTGTCGAACACGACCTTCTTCCTGGCCATGCAGGGCCAGTTGGTCGTCCGTTCGTGGCTCGTCTTCTCCCTGACAGGCAGCGAGATCGCGCTGGGGCTCGTCAGCCTGATGGTGGCACTCTCGATGCTCAGTCTGGGGCCGGTCGGAGGGGTTGCGGCCGACCGGTTCGAACGGAGGGGCCTGGTGGCCGCCGGGCAGGCGACGGTCGTGGTCGCCGAGGTGATCGTGCTTGGCCTGCTTCTGAGCGGGAATCTCGACTACTGGCACATCCTGGTCCAGGTGACGGTGGTGGGGGCGGTCTTCCCCTTCGTCATGCCGGCGCGCAACGCCATCGTCGCCGACGTGGTGGGCCGGCGGCGGCTGACGAACGCGATGGCGCTGAGCATGACCGCGGTCAACGTGACCCGGGTCGTGGGGCCGGCGGTGGGCGGCTTCCTGATCTGGGCCGCGGGCGTCAACGTCGCGTACTCGATCAACACCGGCCTCTATGCGCTGGCCCTCGCGGGCATGATGGGGGTCCATCGGGCGCCGGTGGCCGACCCCTCGAAGCACTCGATGCTCCAGAACATGGGGCAGGGCTTCCGGTACGTGGCGGAGAACCGGCTGGTCCTCGTTCTGCTGTTCTTCGGCCTGGTGCCGATGTTCCTGGTCATGCCCTTCCAGACCCTGCTCGTGGTCTTTGCCGAGGACATCTGGCGAGTGGGGGCGGGCGGCCTTGGAGCGTTGAGCGGCGCCGCCGGCGTCGGCGGCGTACTGGGGGCCGCGTTCGTTGCATGGCGGTCCTACTCGACCCGCCGGCTCCGGTTGATGATGACCAGCGTCTTCGCCTTCGGCCTGTTCATGATGGGCTTCGCGCTCAGTCCGTGGTTCTGGCTCGGCCTGCCTCTGGTGCTGGCGGGTTCGGCCTTCCAGGCGATCTACACGACGCTGAACAACACGGCGATCCACGTCCTGATCCCGGATTCGGTACGGGGTCGCGTGTCCGGTTTCCTGACGATGTCGTTCTCGTTGCCGATGCTCGGCGTGGCGCCGATCAGCGCTCTGGCCGAGGTCTGGGGAGCGCCGGTCGCCGTGGGGTTGGCCTCGCTGCTCGCCGTCGTGGTGGCGATCGTGTTCTACCTGGCGAGTTCCGACCTGCGGCGGATGGACCTGTTGATCCGGAAGGCGTTCAGGGCCGCGGCGCGAGCTGATGCCGAACTCGCGGTGAAACGGGAAGCGCCGCCGCCGCCGGCCACTCGCGGAGCGGCTCGCTGAGGACGCAGCAGGCAGCAGGAGGTATTGGATGCTGATCACGATCTCGAGGCAGTACGCGTCGGGCGGCACCCAGGTAGCGAGTCTGGTGGCGGAGCGGCTCGGCTGGCGGTTGGTCGGCAACTCTCTGATCGACGAGGTGGCGAAGCGCGCCGGTGTCCCGCCCGAGGAGGTCCAGGCGCGCGAGGACCGGCCGCCGGGGTTCATCGAGCGGCTGGCCCGGGTCGCCAGCGCCCAGCTTCCCGATCTGTTCCTGCCGGCGCCGCCGATCGGTCAGCCGATCGGCGAAGGCAACCTGGTCCGCGTCACCCGGAGCGTGGTCTGCGAGATGGCCGGCGAGGGTCCCTGCGTGTTCGTGGGCCGGGCATCGGCCGCGGTCCTGGCCTGGCGGGAGGATGCGCTCCATGCGCGGCTGGTTGCGGGGCCCGAGTTCAGGAGGCGAGTCGCCGTCGAGGTAATGGGCGTCCCGGAGAGGGAAGCCGATGCGGTCGTCACCCGGCGGGACGTGAACCGGATCCGCTACCACCGCGAGTACTACGCCCGGGACTGTGACGAACCCCGGCACTACGACCTCGTCCTCAACACCGAGCGGCTCGGCTTCCCGGGCGCCGCGGAGCAGATCGTCCACCGCGCCCGGGCGCTCGGCTGGGCCGACTGAGTACTCTCACGGGACAACCGCAAGAAGGAGAGTGGAGATGAGTCGATCCATCAGAACCGTTCCGGGCGTGCTCGCCGCGGTGCTTCTGGCCGGAAGCCTGCCCGCCGAGGAGCAGGTCATCGAGACGGAAACCCATCGGTTCGAGGAGGTGGCCGAAGGGGTCTACTTCGTCTCCGGGACCGGCGCCATGGTCACGCGCAGCAACGCGATGGTCGTAGTGACCGAAGAGGGCGTCCTGGTTGTCGACTCCCACATCACGCCGGCCGCGGGTCGGGCGTTGATCGAGGGCATCGGCCGGATCACGGACAAGCCGATCCGCACCTTGGTCAACACCCACTTCCACTACGACCACTCCCACGGCAACCAGTCCTTCGGCCCGGGCGTGCGGGTCGTGGGGCACGAGTACACGCGCCACAAGATGACGACGGCGCCGCTCGAGGAGCACACCTTCAAGGGTTCTTCAGAGCGGGACAAGCAGGCGCTGGAGGAGATGCGGGCGGCTCTGGAGACGGCTTCCGACGCGGAGCGGGAGGCGCTGGAGATGCAGATCGGCATCCAGGCCGCCCACGTCGAGTCGACCGCCGAGATCGACCCGGTGCCGCCCGACACGACGCTGGCGGAGAAGATGACCTTCTTCCGCGGCGGCCGGGAGATCCAGCTCCACTTCCTGGGCCGCGCCCACACTGGCGGCGATGTCGTCGTCTACCTGCCTGCGGAGCGGCTGGTGTTCACCGGCGACATGATGCTCGGGGGACCGCCGTGGCCGGGCGACGGCTGGGTCAACGAGTGGCCGGCCACGCTGGAACGGCTGAAGCAGCTCGACTTCGATCTCATCCTTCCCGGTCACGGCCCCTACTTCCGCGACCGCGAGCTGATCGACCACGTCCAGGCCTTTCATCGGGAACTGTGGGAGGTCGTCTCGGCGCTGCACGCGAAGGGCGTCTCCCCGGAGGACGCGGTGGAGCGGATCGACCTGTCCCACCACGCGAAGAACCTGCCGCCGGCGCGGGTCCGGGTGGACCTCCGCGGGGTCCAGCGGATGTACATGGTGCTGGACGGGACGGCCGAATAGAGTCCATCGCCGGGCTCCCGGGCCCGGGCGGCTACCAGGTGTCGATGTAGGGCCGCTTCTTGCCGGTCCGGGGCGGTGGCTTGGGCAGGCGCTTCATGCTCTCCGTGATCCAGGAGCGGGTCTCCGCCGGGTCGATCACGTCGTCGAGCCCGCCGCCGGCGGCGGCGTTGACGGCCTTGGCGCGTTCGTAGGAGGCCTCGACCCGCCGTTCGAATTCGAGCCGGCGTTCTTCCGGATCCTCGATCGCGGCAAGCTCCTTCCGGTAGCCGAGCTTGACCGCGCCCTCGATGTTCATGCCGGCGAACTCGGCTGTCGGCCAGCCGACAGTGAAGAAACCGACCAGCGCGCTCGCGCCGCACATCGCCTGCACGCCCAGGCCGTAGGCCTTGCGGACGACGACGCCGAACAGGGGAACCGACAGGTTCGCGCCGGTGTTGAACATGCGCGCGCAGTGGCGAACGAGCGCGGTCTTCTCGTGGTCCGGTCCGACCATGATTCCGGGACAGTCCATCAGGCTCAGCACCGGGATGTCGAAGGCGTCGCAGAGCTGCAGGAAGCGGGCGCCCTTGTCGGAACCGTCCGAGTCGATCGCGCCGGCCAGGTGGTGCGGGTTGTTCGCGATGACTCCCATCGGCCTGCCCTCGACCCGGATGAACGCCGTGATCACGCCGATCCCGAACTTCGGCCGGATCTCGAGCACGGAGCCGACGTCGGCGAGCGTGTGGACGATCTCCTGCATGTCGTAGAGGCGGAGCCGGTTCTCCGGGACCACGTGGCGCAGCGGCCGCTGGTCGTGGGCCTCCCAGTCGGAGGTCGGCCCCTGGAAGTAGGAGAGGTACTTCTTCGCGACATCGACCGCTTCTTCCTCGTCCTCGACCAGGATGTCGACGACGCCGTTCGGCACCTGGAACGACATCGGGCCGACTTCCTCGGGCGTGTAGATGCCGAGGCCGCCGCCCTCGATCATCGCCGGGCCGCCCATGGCGATCGTCGACGCCCTGGTGGCGATGATGACGTCGCAGCAGGCGAGCAGGGCCGTGTTGCCGGCGAAGCAGCGGCCGTTGTTCACGCCGACGAGCGGTATGAGTCCGGAGAGCTTCGAGAACTGGGTGAAGGTGTAGGTGTCGAACGCGACCCG
>JAPVWO010000084.1 GCA_027493375.1 Candidatus Multivorans thiocomprendens
CACGGGCAAGCTGGACATCCTCGAGTACATCCGCTGGATCGCCGTCGACCACCTGAAGAAGACGACCCCCGAGCTGCGCTGGTCGCGCTGGCTGTCGACGGGCGGCACCTTCATGGTCATGCGGGTCGACCAGGAGCCGTTCGACGATGTGAGAGTGCGGCGGGCGATCAACCTCGCGGTGAATCAGCGGGAGATCGTCGAGCTGTTCTTCGGCGGCAACGCGGAGCTGTTCGCCTACCCGCAGCATCCCTCGTTCGAGGGCTACTTCGAGCCGCTCGAGGCGATGCCGGCGTCCGTGCAGGAGCTGTTCGAGTACAAGCCCGAGAAGGCGCGCCGCCTGCTCGCCGAGGCGGGCTACCCCGACGGCTTCACCTTCAGGATGCAGGTGTCTGCCAACAACGCGATGCGGATGGAGCTGGCGCCGCTGCTCGCAAGCTACCTGGACCGCATCGGCGTGACGATCGAGATCGAGGTCGTGGAGTACGCGGCCTACCTGTCGATGATGACCACCCGCACCCACGGCCCCGGCTACCTGATGGCCAGCGGCCACGTGAACCCGACGACCACGCTGCGCAAGAACTTCGTCACCGGCCAGACCTGGAACCCGTCGATGTGGTCGGACCCGGAACTGGACCGCCGCATCCACGAGATGTTCCTGACCCGGGACGAGGCCGAGAGGCAGCGGATCGTCAAGCAGATCACGAAGGAGATGCTGGACGAGGCGCCCTACCTCTGGCTTCCGGTGCCGTACATCTACACGGCCTGGTGGCCGTGGGTGAAGAACTACGGCGGCGAGCTCCGGGCCGGGGCGGTGCGCCCGGGCCCGATCTACGCGCGACTCTGGATCGACCAGGAGATGAAGCGGGAGATGGGCTTCTGAGACGACTTGCCGCCGGCGGAGGCGCCTGATCCGTCGTGACCCAACCGCTGCTGCGGGTCGAGGACCTGAACGTCGCCTTCCGTTCCCGTCTCGGCGAGCGGCCGCCGGTGCGCGCCGTGAACTCGGTTTCCTTCGATGTCGCGCCGGGCGAAACGCTGGCGATCGTGGGGGAGAGCGGTTGCGGGAAGAGCGTCACGGCGCTCTCGATCCTGCGCCTGATCCCGGATCCGGGACGGATCGAGAAGGGGCGAATCCTGTTCGAGGGCCGCGATCTGCTGGCTCTCGACGAGGCCGGCATCCGGGCGGTTCGGGGCAACCGGATCGCGATGATCTTCCAGGAGCCGATGTCCTCGCTCAATCCGGTGCTCACGATCGGCGGCCAGGTTGCCGAGCCGTTGCGTTTGCACCGCGGGCTCAAGCGGCGCGAGGCCCTGGAGCAGGCGGTGGATCTGCTCAGGTCGGTGGCGATTCCGGACGCGGAGAAGCGGCTTGGCGACTACCCGCACCAGTTCTCCGGCGGCATGCGCCAGCGGGTGATGATCGCGATGGCGCTCGCCTGCCACCCGCGACTCCTGATCGCCGACGAACCGACCACCGCGCTCGACGTCACGGTTCAGGCGCAGATCCTCGAACTGCTCAAGGAACGTACCCGGGAGACCGACTCGGCGCTCATCCTGATCACGCACGACCTGGGAGTGGTTGCTCGCTACGCCGACCGGGTGGCCGTCATGTATGGCGGCCGGATCGTCGAGAGCGGGCCGGCCGCGGCGCTCTACGCGGATCCGCGGCATCCCTACACCCAGGGACTCCTGCGCTCGGTACCCCGGCTGGAGGCCGACACCGGCGGCCGTCTCGAGTCGATCGAAGGCCAGCCGCCGGACCTTTCGGCGCTGCCCGCGGGCTGCGCCTTCGAGCCGCGCTGCCCGAATGCTCATGAGCGCTGCCTGGAGGCGCCGCCGCCGCTCGTCGCGCATGATGCTGCACGGGCCTGGGCCTGCTACCGAGCCGAAGAGGAGCCGGCGGCCTGAACGGCGCCGGAAGCGCATGATCACGACGGACGTTGCCGTGGATGCATCGGCTTCCCGGTCATCCCCCGGGAGCGAGGTGCTGCTTCGGGTCGAGGACCTGAAGGTCTACTTTCCGGTCACCGAGGGCGTGCTCATGCGACGACGCGTCGGCTCCGTCAAGGCGGTCGACGGGGTGTCGTTCGAACTCCGCCGCGGCGAGACGTTCGGCCTGGTGGGCGAGAGCGGCTGCGGCAAGTCGACGACCGCGCTCGCGATCCTCCGCATGCTCGAACCGACCGCCGGCCGGATCGTGTTCGGTGGCCAGGACGTGACCGCATACAGCCAGAAGCAGTTGCGAGGAGTGAGGCGGCGAATGCAGATGGTGTTCCAGGACCCGTTCGGCTCGCTCAACCCGCGCATGCGGGTGGGAGAGATCGTCGGCGAGCCGCTCAAGGTCCACGGCCTGGCCGGCGACCGCCGGCGCTACCGCGCGCGGGTGGCGGAGTTGCTCGACCTTGTGGGCCTGCTGCCGGCGATGGCGAACCGCTACCCGCACCAGTTTTCGGGCGGCCAGCGCCAGCGGATCGGCATTGCCCGCGCGCTGGCGCTCGAGCCCGATCTGGTCATCTGCGACGAAGCGGTGTCGGCGCTCGACGTCTCGATCCAGGCGCAGGTGCTCAATCTCCTGATGGACCTGCAGGCGCAGCTCGGCCTGACCTACCTGTTCATCGCCCACGACCTGTCGGTAGTGCGCCACATCAGCGACCGGGTCGGCGTGATGTACCTGGGGAGAATCGTTGAGATCACGGCTCGGGACGAACTGTTCGAGCGGCCCCGGCACCCGTACACGGAGGCTCTGCTGGCGTCCGTGCCGACGCCGGATCCGGTGATCGAGGCGGCGCGGCCGCACCGGCTGATCGCCGGCGAAGTGCCGAGCGTCCGCGAGCCGCCTCCGGGCTGCGCCTTCCACCCGCGCTGCCCGAAGGTGCTCGACCACTGCGACCGCCTGGAGCCACTGCTCGGAACGGTTGGCCCGGCGCGGGTCGCATGCCACTTGTACCCCGCGCGACGTGACTCGTGATCGGTCCGCCGACAACAACTGAACCGCGGCCGTGTGGGTGCGAAGGTATCGCGTTGGACGGGCCTTCCAGTGTGGTGCCGTGGTACGGTTTTCGTCTTGCCATACACTCGTCGGGTACCGCTTGTTCGTGAGAACTTGCTTCGCGGTGAGATATCAGGCTGCCTCCGGGGCTGCTGCCCTCTAGCTTGATGGGCTCGCCTGCTTGATCGAAATCGCAGAGGTGCCCCTTGTCGAGAGAGCGTGTGGCCGTCGGCCTGATGGACTACTTGTCGGCGGCCATGGTCGATTCGGCCCGCGCAGGCTTGATCGCGGTCGATGAAGCCGGGCGCGTCGTGGCGTTCAACCCGTTGGGCGCGGCGTACCTGCTTGCCAGAGGTGGTTTTCGTGAGCGCAACGGACGGCTGACGACCACTGCTGTCCCACAAACTTCAGGGTGGTACGAGTTCCAGTTGTCCGGTTTCCGGGCAGGGCGGTTCGCGTTGGGGGCGTAGCAGGTCGTCAAGAGGTC
>JAPVWO010000085.1 GCA_027493375.1 Candidatus Multivorans thiocomprendens
CTTGCTGGTTGCCTGCGCGCCCGAGAGTCGCGCCGAGCGGCTGGAGTCCGAGGCCCTGAAGCCGCGTCCCCCCGCGGTCGGCGGACCGCGCTACGGCGGTCACCTGCGGGTGGGGCACTCGCTCGAGCCCACGTCGCTCGACGCGATCCTGGGGCGCTCGGGCGCCGACGCCTACTTCTGGCGGCAGATCTTCGATCAACTGGTCGACGCGGACCCGCAGCTTAATCCGCGGCCGGAGACCTCGCTCGCGACGTCCTGGGAGATCGCGACGGATCCCGACTCGATCACCTTCCACCTGCGGGAGGGCGTCGTCTTCCATGACGGCACTCCCTTCAATGCCCACGCGGTGAAGGTCAACATCGAGCGGATTCTGGATCCCGCGACCGTCGCCACGCCGCGCGCATCGCTGGCGGTGATCGAGGGCGTCGAAGTGATCGACGAGTACACGGTGCGCTTCGATCTGGCCCGGCCGTGGGGCGCGGGTTTCGGCATGCTGGCCGACCGGGGCGGCGTGATGAGCTCGCCGGCCGCGATCGAGGCGCTCGGCCCCGACTACGGCTGGAACCCGTCGGGAACCGGGCCGTTCAGGGTGAAGGAAGTGATCACCGGCACTCTCGTGCATTTCGTGCGCAACGAGGACTACTGGGGCCGCGATGAGCACGGCAATCAACTGCCGTATCTCGACGAGGTCACGGTCCGGGTGATCCGCGACGAGACGGTCCGCGCCGCGGCCCTGCGCACGGGCGAGATCGACGTCACGTACCTTCCCTACAAGGACGTTGCGACCTTTGAGCGGGACGAGCGGGTCCGGATCGAGACGATGCCGGGAGGGGGCATCGCGCTGACGCTGGTGTTCAACGTCGACAAGCCGCCGCTCGACGACGTGAACGTCCGGCTGGCGATCGCCCACGCCGTCGACCCGACCGTGATCAACCGGGCGATCTTCTTTGGCCGGGCGATCGAGGCCGACGCGGGCATGTGGCCGGTTGGTGCCTGGGTCCACGAGCCGGACGCCGAACGTCCCTACTACGACGTCGACAAGGCGCGCCGCTACCTCGAGAAGGCCGGGCGCGAGAGCGGCCTGGAGTTCACGGCGGTCACCCACCACAACCCCCTGCTCGTTTCCAGCGCCGAAGTGGTGCGGGCGATGCTGAAGAAGATCGGCATCCACATGGACATCGACGTGCTGTCGAGCGGACCGGCGACCGAGAGGTTCAACCACGGCCAGGAGTACCCGATGTTCATCACGTCCTGGAGCCGCTATCCCGAGCCGGACTGGATGGCGTCGCTGGCCTACAAGAGCGATGGCTACTACAACCCGGGCAACGTGCTGCGGCCGGACGTCGACGAACTGGTGGAGCTGGGCGCCTCGCTCTACGACAACGAGGCCCGCAAGCAGGTCTACATCGAGCTCAACCGGACGGTGCTCGGCGAGGCCTGGTTCACGCCGCTGCTCTACGGCGTGACCTTCGCGGCGGCGCCGGGGCGGGTGCGGAACCTCGACCAGTTGATGGGCTGGGACGGCAAGATGAACTTCGCCACGATCTGGCTGGAGGAGTAGTCGCTGCGTAGTTACCTGGTCCGCCGCCTGTTGCAGGCGGTGCCCGTTCTCCTCCTGGTCACGTTCCTGGTGTTCGCGTTGATGCTCGCGATTCCGGGCGACCCGGCGCGAGCGTTCATCGGCCCCGGCGAGGCGCTCGACGAAGAGCAGTTGCAGCTCATCCGCGAACGTCACCACCTGGACGAACCGGTGATCGTCCAGTACCTGATCTGGCTCGGCAACGTCCTGCAGGGCGACTTCGGCCGCTCGACCCAGAACATGCGCCCGGTCGCGGAAGAGCTCGGCGGCCGGGCTCTGGTGACCCTGCAGTTCGGCCTCGCGGCCTGGATCCTCGCGGTGCTCGTCGGCGTGCCCGCGGGGATCGCCTCGGCGGTCTACCGCGGCAAACCGATCGACTACGCGGCGACGGTGGTTTCCATAGGCGGCGTCGCGATTCCGAACTTCTGGCTCGGGATCATGGCGATCCTGCTTTTCGGCGTGGGGCTCGGCTGGCTGCCGAGCCAGGGCTACGTGAGCCTCTTCGACGATCCGTTGCAGAGCCTGCGCCACATGGTCCTGCCGGCGTTCGCCCTCGGCGTGACGAGCTGCGCGCTGATCATGCGGCAGAGCCGCTCGGCCATGCTCGAGGTGCTCGCCCAGGACTACCTGCGCACCTCGCGCGCCCGGGGGTCGAGGGAGCGCACCGTGATCTGGTCGCACGCGCTGCGCAACGCCCTGCTGCCGGTGATCACGATTCTCGGCCTGCAGACCGGCAGGATCTTCGCCGGCGCGATCGTCATCGAGACGCTCTTCGGCATCCCCGGCACCGGCCAGTTCATCGTGCAGGCGATCTTCGCCCGCGACTTCCTGGTCGTTCAGGCGGCGGTGCTGCTGATGGCGGTCGCCGTGCTCGCCGCGAATCTCCTCACCGACCTCGCCTGCGCCTGGCTCGACCCGAGGATCAAGTTCGGTGACTAGGAGCGAGCGCCGCAAGACCGGGTACGCCGCCGCCCCGGCCAACCGGGTGCCGTCGACTGGGTGCGCCGGCGTCCCCGCCGGCATCCGGCGCGAAGCGCCGGCCTCTGGAAGCGCTGCTCCGTCCAGCCACCCGAGCGTCGAGCTGCTGCGCAAGCTCGCCTCCGTGCCGCAGGCGCTGGCCGGGCTTGTCGTGCTGGCGCTGATTGCCGCGGCGGCGGTGCTGTCGCCCTGGATCGTGCCCGTCGACGCCGAGGAGATGGACTTCGACAACCTGCTCTCGGGCCCGAGTGCGGCGCACTGGCTCGGCTCGGATCAGATGGGCCGCGACACGCTGGCCCGGCTGATCGTCGGCGCCCGGATTGCGCTCTCCGTCAGCCTCGGCGCCGTTGGATTGGGCGTGTTGCTGGGAGTGCCTCTCGGCCTGCTGTCCGTCTACTTCCGCGGCCGCGTCGACGACGTGCTGATGCGGCTCATGGACGCGCTGGTCACGTTCCCCAGCCTGCTGATCGCGGTCGGTCTGGCCGCCGCCCTCGGCGGCTCGTTGCGCACCGTGATCATCGCCATCGGCATCGCCAACGTCCCCTGGATGGCAAGGATCGTCCGCAGCCAGGGGCTCTCCATTCGCGAGCGGGACTTCGTCAAGGCCGCGGAGTCACTGGGGCTCAGCCACCCGCGCATTATCGTCCGCCACATCCTGCCCAACTGCATCGCCCCGGTCATCGTCCAGAGCACCCTCAGCATGGGCTACGCCGTCCTCACCGAAGCCGCCCTCGGCTTCGTCGGCGTCGGCATCCAGCCGCCCACCCCCACCTGGGGCAACATGCTCCAGCAAGCCTTCCCGATGCTCGAGCAGCAGCCGCTGCTGTCGATCGTCCCGGGCGTGGCGATCTTCCTGCTGGTGTTGTCGTTCAACTGTGTGGGGGATGCGTTGCGGGATCTGCTGGACCCGCGGCTGCGGGGGGTGATTCACTGAGGGTGGCACCGGGTGCCGATAGTGGCTTGGGCAGGTGACTCTCCCATTCACGGGGCGCTTGTTGTTGGCGGATGCGACTTCGATCTAGTCCTGGCGGCTACACTGCGGCGGCGATCGTCGCCCTGTTGGTGAGCGGAGGCAGTTGCCGCTCCGTTACGGAACCGACGCCAAGCAGGGCTCCTATCGGATCGAGGCCTTCGGGGGCATCGCTACTACAGCAAGAGGCACTTACGGAGGGCGACATCAGGAAGGCCGACAAGATCGCCTTGCCGCCGTCGGTTCGCGCACCGCTCTTGACCGGCGCGCGGCGGGCCGAACGCGAACATCCCGACATTCGCCTTGCGCGGCGGGCG
>JAPVWO010000086.1 GCA_027493375.1 Candidatus Multivorans thiocomprendens
CACTGAGACGTGAACAGGCCCTCCGCCTTCGCCAGGCGACGATCCGTCTCCTTCATCTGTTCCGCCGTCTCCTGCATCCGGCGGTCCGTCTCCTGCATCTGGCGGTCCGTCTCCTGCATCCGACGATCCGTCTCCTGCATCCGACGATCCGTCTCCTGCATCTGGCGGTCCGTCTCCTTCGACTGCTCCCTCAACTCCGCCATCAGGGCCGCAGTCTGCCGCAAGCTCTCCTGAATCGCCTCGATGGTGGCGGGGCCGTTCGCTCCCGCAGCGTGGTCGGTCATACTCATCGGTTCCTTCATCGTATCGGAAGGGCCGGAGGGTCAACCCGGCCGCAGCCGCCCTTATAGACAGAGACGGAAAAGGGTGCCGGTTCTTTGTTCCGGCGGGAGGGTGCCGGCCGCCGCACCGACAGCCGCGCCGGCGGGCGCCCCGGGTCAGTCGATCGGGAACGGGTTCTCCGGCACGAGGTCCGTGGCCGCCGCGGCCGACGCCGAGTCGTCCGGGCAGGTCACCGTGAAGGTCGTCTTCACGCCGTCATCCGGCGGAACCGGGATAGCCCCTTGCAGCCGCTTGAGAACGAAGGTGACCGTCTGCGGGTTGTTCCGGTCCGGGTCGTTGTTGGCCGACAGGCAGCGGCTGTCGTCGGGCACGATGTCCACCTCCCAGGTCAGGACCCCCCGCTGGCCCTCCGGCGGCACCGTGCCCGTCTTCTGGTTGAACAGGATGCCCTCCACGCTCATGGCGTGCTCGACGTCCGCGTCACCGCCCACCGCGCCGGTTGTGATGAAGTTCTCACCGTAGAGGGTGACGGTGACCTCCTTGCTCGGTCTTCCGCCGAGCGGCCGCGTGACCGAAGAGGGGCTTGCCGTCAGCCGCCAGCTTTCGGGCGAACCCAGGTGGCAGTCGACCGCGGTGTCCTCACCGACTGTGCCGCTGCAGCCCGGAATCGGCCTGGACGGCACGATGTTGGGGATGATGCCGACCCGGCCGGTCGGCGCGTGCTTGACGAAGGTAGCCGCCCCGTTCTCGTTGCGGCTCAGGACAACGCCGCCCGGATCCGTCACCTCGATCTGAGCGTTGCCGATCGCGCTCTTGGGGACGAACGCGGAAACTGCTGAATTCTCGTCGTCGTTGATCCAGTACCAGCCGCCGGGCTTCAGGTTGTCGACCTCGATCTTGCCGCTGGTTCCCGGCCGGCAGTTCAGGGCGTTGGCGTCGTTCAGAGCCTGGCGCACGATCCCGTTGCTGTCCGGCTCCGCGGTGGACGTCAGCGTGGCGTTGCCGCAGACGACAATGAACCGGACCTCGTCCTCGCCACCGATGCCCGCGGATTCACCGACGAAGCCGCCCTCGCCCGCGAAGTAGGGCGCAACCTGGCACCGTTCTTTCGGACAGTTGACGGTCACCGTCTGCCCGGAGAGCAGCGCGGGCGCCGCACCTGCAAGAAGTGCGACGGGGATGATCTGTTTCAAGGCTTCCTCCTTCGTGGGACGCGGCGGGGCGTTACTTGGCCGCTCACTGCGGCGGGCAGACGATCCTGAGCTGGGCAATGGCCGCGAGAGTCCGCACCGCGGGTGAACTGCCCAAGCCAGCGCTACGCCCGGTAACCACCCCAGGGTGGATCGCGTTCGTGCCAGGGATGGCGTGGATGTTGACGATCGCCGAGTGGTTGTTGGTCCTGGAACAGTGGGCGCTGTCCGGCCCGATGACGAAGACCGCCTGACCGACAGGAGGATTGGGAGTCGCAGCCGAGTCGGTCGTCACGGCGCCGTCGTTGAGAATGGAGACGCCCGCGGTCGCCGGGCCAGCTTCGCTGCCATTCGTGGTCGGCGCGGCGACTGGTGAGGGAGCGCCGACGGTGGCGTTGACCGAAGCGCCGAACGTGGCGGTGAGCCAGTTCATGCCGCTGCCCGGGCCCAGAGCAGTAGCCGTCTTGCCCGCCCAGCCCTTCTGGACCGCGGCGAGATAGGCGGCCGTCTGCTCATCCGTAGGAGTCTCAGCACTGACGTAGGCATCGATAGCCGCGTCAGTCGAGTAGCTGCCCATCTCGTCGACCCAGAGATCGGCGGTCACCGTGATGGTGCCGCTGGCGGGTCGATACACCATGCCGTTGGCGAGGTGCGCCGTTCTGCCGTGGCCACTCGGGCCAACCAGCCGGAGCTTCGTCCGGCCGCCGCCCAAGCATGCAAGTGCTCGTCGCCTGGGAGCTCCACCTGTAGGGTCAAGTATCGCTCTGGCGAGGCCCGCAGACCGAGGCGGGATCCATCGGGGGCTCCGGCAGGATGTTCGGCAGGATGCCGACCCGGCCGGAAGCCGTTTCCTTGAGATAGACGGCGCCCTTGCCGGCCATCATCGTGACGCCGTCGCCGGCGCTCGTGATCTCGACCGTGTCGCCCAGGGCCATGCCCTTGGCGTCGAAGAGATCCTTCGCCACCAGGTTACCCACCGCCGAACTCATGTCGTCCGTGATCCAGAACCAGCCACCGTCCGTGACGCCGGCAATCTCGAGACTGCCGTCATCCTCGTCGCAGGCCAAGCCGTTCCTGTAGGTGAACAACTGGGCGACCGTGCCGCCTCCCGTCTTCACCTCCCCCGTGGTCGTGACGTTGCCGCAGAAGGCGACGAACACCACCTCGTCGACGCCTTCCGCAACCGTTGCGATGAAGCCACCCTCGCCCCAGAAGTAGGAGACAACGTGGTCGCACGTCTGGCAGGACACGCTCTGGGCCAACGCTGCGGCCGGTAGAGCGAAGAACGCCACGGCGACCAGGAGATGCTTCATCAGTCGATTCTCCCAAAGGCGACATCGCCTATCCGTCTCGTCCTGGAAGACCGCGACGCGGGTGTCGAACGTGGCGACGCTCATCTGGTTCATCGTATCGCAGCCGGCCGAGGGGCGCGGCGCGGTCAGCGCCGGAAGCGGCGCCTCTACCGACTCAGACGGAAACCGGGTCGGCATTCCTCGCTTGCCCCTCTACGGGGGGCCTTGCGGCAGCAGCCGGAGCAGGGCGACCACTGCGCCCACGATCACGCCGGCCTGTATCAGCAGTGCGCGATACAGGTCGGCGCGGGTAACCAAGTTGCGGACGCCGTCACGGACCGCGTTATCGGTGGCGCGGGCATGGGCGTCGGCTTGCCGGTCCGGCACCCCGGCCTTGGTCAGCGTCCGGGCGGTGCGGAGGGTGTCGGTAGTGGTCACTCCAAGTCTCCTGCTGGTTCATCGTATCGCAGCCGGCCGAGGGGCGCGGCGCGGTCAGCGCCGGAGCGGCGCTTCTACCCGACTCAGACGGAAACCGGCTCGCGTTCCTCGTTCGGCGCAGTTGACCGTGAACGCATCGCCCTCGCTCCCTCGGAATCTCCCGGAAAAGGCGAAACCTCCGCGCCGGGTGGGTACCCGACGCGGAGGCGTTGCTTTCAAAGTCGGATTCTTCCTCCGGGCGGCTGCCCGGAGGAAGAACCGGCTGTTCCCTACCTGCCGGTCGGGAACGGGTTGTCCGGCACCAGCTCCCCACCGTGAAGCTCGTGCTTCCGACGAGACCGACCGTGCCGAGGGCGGCGACCGCGTTCCGACCGACCGAAGGCGTCACCTGGGCGGCGCTGGTCGCGTCGGCCATGAGCGCTTCGACGGACACCGTGGCGGGGTTGTTCGTCGGCGGCTTCGTGGCGCAGTAAGCCGTATCCGCCCCGATGGTGAACGTGACCACGTTCGTGGTGGTGGAGGTGTCCATCGTGATGCCGGCCGCTTCCGTGCCGGCCGTCAACGCCGCCCCGGTCGGACCGGTCCCCAGCTGCGCCTCGTAGGTGACTCCGGTCAGGCGGAAGGCGCGCCCGGCGTCCGTGGCGGCGGCGGCCGGCTGCCCGAGCAGCGCGTGACCGGTCGCCGCCGTCGTGAAGTGGCCGCTGCCGTTGCCCCACAGGTCGATCGTGACGACGACCGAGCCCGTGCCGCTCGGACGCACGATGGTGCCCTTGTCCGCGATCGTCTGCCTCGCTCCGGTGAACGAGTTCGTGGTCGTGGCCAAGGTGATCGTCCCGCGGTCGCCCGTCGCGCACTCGCTGTTCCGGATTCGGTAGCGCGCGTTGGCCGCGTCGTTGGTCGCGGCGGCACTGGTGCCCGTCGAGCCGCGATCGGTGAAGCCGCACTTCCTGAGCGCGGGCACCGGAGGCTCCGGAACGATGTGCGGCAGGATGCCGACGCGGCCGGTCGCCGTCTCCTTGACGAAGGTGGCGCCCTTGCCGGCCATCATCTTCACGCCGTCGCCGGCCTCCGTGAGCTCGACCGGATCGTTCTCGAGGATGTCCTT
>JAPVWO010000087.1 GCA_027493375.1 Candidatus Multivorans thiocomprendens
CACGCTGCCGTCGAGAGCCGGGATCTCCAGCCGCCAAGGCGCGCCGCGCAGCAGCTCCAGATCGACGTCCACGGCCACCGGCACGGGCCCGATGGAAGGTCCCATGTCGCCCGTCGACGACGCCGCCGCGACGCCCTCCACCAAGGTCAACAGCCGTTGCCCCTCAACCGCGGAGGTCGCCATCAACAACGACAACGCGACGAAGCCGGCCGGCGGAGCCACCCGGCGATACCCGCCAAGCAGTGAAGCGAAAGCACCCAACATATGCCCTCCTCGGAAACGGCGCGGCAGCCCACACCGATCTTATCCCCGCCTCTCGCCGAAGAGCCCGCGGCCACGAGGCGCGCGGCGCCGGCGACCGGCGAGCCCCGCCCTCGTCAAGGCCGCACCCTTTCGGGGTTCTCGACACAGGCGGCGATCCGTTTCAGTTTCGACGCGGTCGAACCAGGCGCCGCCGAGGTTCGCGCCGTCCCGGGCCGCGCGAATCCTGACGGCGCCCACCGAGGCGGGAACGCACTTCGTCACCGCCGGGCACTCCCAGGCACCGGAGGACGTGGCCACCAGGTCGTGCCGTCGTTCAGCATCGTCACCGTCACCACCGCCGTGGACTTCGGCGCCATCGTCGTCGGCACCCCGGCGTACGACACGAACGCCGAGTTGTCCGCGGCGCTCGCCGCCCCGGCCGTCAACGCAAGGGCGAGAAACAGCCCCGCCGGCGAAACACGGCGGAGCGCCGGGCAACCGGCCCCACTCACTCTCGAAACGTACATGCGTACCCCTAACCTCAACAATCCATGAACCGCGGCCCGCGACGGCGAAGACCGCTCAGCGCCCCGCGGCGCCGTCGCCGCAGGCCAGGGAAAAGGCCTCGGTGTCGACGATCGCCGGCGCCGGCCGGCCGGCCCGGTGCGAGTGGAAGTGCCACTCCCCAGTGACCGTGTCTTTAACCCGGATCGAGTGCCCCAAGCTCGTCGTCGAAGCGGTCAGCACCCACATGTGGCCGTTCTCGGCGCAGCCGTCCAGCACCTTGACCAGGATCTCCCAGTTGTCCGGGTCGAAGATGTAGAACAGTCCCGAGTCGTCCGTACCTTCGTTCACCACGCGGAAGTCCGTGTAGCGATCGCCCTCCTCCTTCCACGCACTACCAGACACCTCGAAGCGCGAGTTCCGCAGACAGAGCGTTTCCGCGTCGGCCCGGCAGGTGCCGGCGGCCCCCGGCGGCGGTATGTACACGCGAGGACTGCTCAGGGAGTAACCGTGCTCATTGTAGGCGAAGACCCGGTGGTGTTCGAAACGTATGTTCCAGTGGCCGATCGATTCCGTGTCCGCGGGAACGAGGGCCACTCTGGACCAGCTATCAACCCACTGATACTGGACGACGAAACCGAGTTCGTCGATCGAGTTGTCCCTCCAGTTCAGGCGAGCCCGCCACGGATCGTCCCTGTCGATCCTCTCCGCCGAAAGCGCCGAGGGCGCCGCGGGACCAGGACCGCGCTCGCGCATCGTCAGGTAGGCCCTGGTGTCACCACCACCGGTATTGCCACCAGCGTCTGTCTTCTCCCAGGCAAACACCTTGAACGTGTAGCGGCCGCCGCGGGCCAGCCCCTCGAAGTCAAGCCACACGGTGGCGCCATCGCGATTCACTCCATTCGATTCCGGCGTCCAATCCTTGCTAAAACTCCCGCCTTCGAAACTGGCATCGGCCGAGTACTTGTAAGCCTTCGGGTCGACCGTCCACGCGACCCGCGCCGTCGTCGGCCCGACGGCGAACGCGGTCAGATCTTCGACCGATCCCGCGCCGTCCGGGGGCTCCCAACGGAACGCCACCTCCTCGCTGGCGCTGGCCTGGCCCGCCGCGTTGAAGGCGACGACACGCGCCCCGTAGTCGACGCCGGTGTCGGCGAGCAGCCGACCGGCGACGCCGCCGCCGCCGAAGACCAAGATGAAGTAAGCCCGCGTCATGTGCTCGCTGTCCGGCGGCAGCAGGTACCGCTCGGCCGGTTCGCCGTTCAGCAGGATCTGCAGGTCGAATCCCGCTTCGTTGTCCGAGTTGTCGGTCCAGTGGAAATCGAGGTTCTTCCCGGTCCCTCCGACCGTAACGGAGAGGTCCGACGGCGCCGCCGGCGCCTCGCCGCCGGGAACGCGCAGCCGGACGACGCTGCCGCGCAGCGAACGGACCTCGCCCTTCCGCGCGCGCAGCCGGAACTCGTACGGCGCGCCCGGTTCCGTGTGCTCGAGAGGAACGGTCGCCCCCGTGCGCCCATCGAGCCGCACGGTTCGGTCGAAGCAACACCGGAACTCGCCGTCGCGGAGATACGGCGACCCGTACTCCAGCTCGTACCCGTCCGCGTCCGGCGCGTTGTCACGCCAGGAGAGCCGCGCCGCGCCTCCCTCGTACCGCACCTGAAGATCGGTCGGCTGCGCCGGAAGGTCCTCGAGCAACGGCAGGTAGTCGCTGTACCTCGCGCCGATGTGAACGGTCTCCCGCAGCGTCCGCTCGTTGTCCGCCTCGCCCTCGACCCCGAGCGCCGCGCCGTAGAGATCGAACCGCGAGGTCGAAAAGAACGGCTCGACCTGCCCCCCGTACGCCATCGCCGTGCCGATGGTCGGCACGATGTCGTCGTTCACGTGGCCGGCGGCGTACGGCCTGATCCGCCCCTCCGGCCGCCTGAAGGCGTGGGCGGGCTCATGGTCGGCGCCCAGACCGTGACCCACCTCGTGAACGAAGTTCGCGGCGTAGTCCCCGCAAACGGGATGGTTCGACGTGAAGCCGTGGGCCTTGTGGAAGAAGCCCTCCGCCGTGCCGCCGCTCATCAGCATCGAGTGGACGGCGCAGGTCTTGAGCAGGTGCGGCGCCTCGCCCGTGAACAGATGCACGAAGTCGGCCCGATGCTCGTGGCGCAGCCGCAGGATCTCGCCGTCCTCAAGCACCGAAGAGGACCCCAACGTGTACTCCACCAAGCGGCCCCGGTCCCGCCCGGCACGGTCCAGGGCGGCCGACGCCTGCGCGATGTGGACGATGTGCGGCTCCACCGGGAGTGAGTTGTTCCGGAACACCATCTTCATGTAGTCCCCGGCGTGGCGGATGGCGGCCACGGGGTCGACGCCGCGAGCCTTCCAGTTCTCCGCCGCCGTGGCGGTGTAAGCCACCAGGATGTCCAGCCGGTCGTGACTCCGGGGATTGCTCACCGGCGCCGGCGGGGCGCCCGCGGAAGCCCCCGCGAAGGCCCGGGCGGGGCCATGAGCGTGACCCTCATGCGCCTCCTCCGCCATCGAGTCCACGCCGCACCAGCCATCCTCCGGCATACCGAAGATCCCCGCCATGCCGCCCCGGCCGTCCCGCTCCGCGTGGATCCGGTACCCGCCGAAACGGCCCACCATCCGGCCGCCCTCCACCGTCAACACCACCGTGTCGTAGCCGGCGCCCGGCCGGCCGCCGGACCACATCAGGTCGCCGCCGCCGCGATCCTCGAACACGCTCCGCTCAGCGACGAACACGCTGCCGCCGCTGCCCCTCAACCGCGGAGGTCGCCATCAGCAACGACAACGCGACGAAGCCGGCCGGCGGAGCCACCCGGCGATACCCGCCAAGCAGTGAAGCGAAAGCACCCGTCACGGTTCCTCCACCGAGACCGTCAAATCCCCCGTGCCGGACCCGAACCACGCTCCGGGGTCCCGCACCATCCGCCAGGCGAACGTGTAGGCGCCGGGCGTCCGCGGCGCCGTGATCGGGAACTCGAACGAGACCTTCTCGTTCGGCGCCACGCTGCCGAACAGGGGCGCCCGCCGCAGGCCCCAGGTTTCGTTGTCCCGCGGGCTCCGCGAGCCGAGACCGTAGCCCCCGAATGGCGTCCACGTCGTCGTTCCGGAGTTGGTCACGGTCACCGTCACCGTCGCCGTGCCGCCCACGGCCATCCTCGACGGTAGCCCCAGGACCGACACGACGGCCCCATCGTCCCTCGCGACGGCCGGCTCGTCTCTCGCCGCCGCCCGCACCGTGATCGAGAACGATAGGGTCGCGGCATTGCCGTTGGCGTCCGTCGCCGTGTACGCGTAGCCCGTGGCCGGCCGCGGCGTCGAGGGCGTTCCCCACAGCACGCGCGTCGCCAGGTCGAAACTCAGGCCGGCCGGCAGGGGCGGCGCCAGCCCGTAGACGAACTCCCCTCCGCCGCCGCTCGCGGCGGGAAACGTCAAGGGCGTCAGGGCCTCGTGCTGAACCCAGGCCTGGTCCGGAATCGCGGCGCCGCCGAACGACGGGGCCGCCACCGTGACCGACGCGTCCTCGCTGGAGAACGACACCGTCGCGCCCTCGTCGGGGAACGGGACCGGCGCGGCCTCGCTGGAGGATGGGAGCGCCGCGTCGGTCGCGGTGAAGGTGTATTCCGTCGTGCCCGGCCCTTCCCTCCGCGTGCCGACGGGATCCGCGTCCACCCGGTCGAGAGGGAGTACGCTCTTTACCGTGAGACCCTTCCGCGCCGCCTGAACCTCCGGTTCAATGGCCGCTCCGATCGGCCGGCTGGTGTAGTAGGTCAGCACCTGTTGGCGGCGGAGATCCTCCTTGATCCGCTCGAACACCCGTCGGACCTGGCCCAGAAACTCCGGCGGAGCAAGCTCCGGGTCGATCCGGAACAGCCGCCCGCCGCTCCGGCGGGCCTGCCGCCGCATTCGCGAGACGTGGTCGGCGGACCGGGCGGTTCGTATCAACGGCGCGGCGGCGGGGCCTCCATCCGGGTCGCCGCCGTTCGGGAGGGCGATCCGGTCCCGGCCGAGGTCGATGAGGTAGAGCGGAATGCCGACCCGCTCCGCGAAAATCGCCGCCTGCTCCGGTGCGGATCGGCTGTCGATGTCCACGCCGTCGGTCACGACGACCAGAGCTCGCCGTCCGGGCTCGTCCCCGTAGAGGATCAGTGAGAAGAGAATGCCGTCGTTCAGGGCCGTGCCGCCATTGGGGATCAGCCGGTCCATGCCGGTTCTCAGCGCCCGCGGGCTGCCCGTGGGTCGCTGGAGGAGGCGCACGCTCTCGTCGAAGTCGACCAGGAACGCCCTGTCGTCGGTCCCCAGGGAAGTCTCCAGGAAGGTCCCCGCCACCGATCTGAGTTGACCCCAGATCGGTCTCATGCTCGCGGAGGAATCGATCGCCATGCCCAGGAGCAACGGCACTTCGCCGGCTTGCCGGACATTCTCGACCGTCTTCCACTCGCCGTCTTCGACGATTCGAAAGTCGGCGGACGTCAGTCCGTCGACCGGAGAGCCGCCTTCATCCACCACGAGGACCTGCAAGTGAACGAGCTGGACATCGATCTCTCCCTTGAACGTGACGCCTTCGATGAGTTGAGCGTCCTCCAGTTCGCGGCCGTCCGCGAGCGCGGCGACGACCCGTACATAGTCGTTCGGCGACAGGCCGGGCGTGGACAGGCTTCCGCTGACTGTTCCGAAGCCACCCCCGGCGCCGCGTTGCGGCGGGACCTCGCTCGCGGCGAAGCTCTCGTTGCGGTAGAAGTCGACCCGTTCCAGGACGGCGCCGCGAGGGACCGCGACGCGGGTCTCCACCTGAACCGAGGCGCCGTCGGGTTCGCTCGTCGTGACGGCCTCGATCCGGATCCCGAAGGGGGGATCGATGCGATTCAGGACGAGGCTGTCCCCGCCCATGAAAGCGCCGCGAACGCTGTAGGCGCGGGCCTCCAGAATCTGCTCGCGAGGCGGCTCGGCGAGGTCGATACGGGAGCGAAAGGGGAGCTTACGCGCGCGCCCGACCCGTCGACCGTCGAGCAGGAAATCCACGCTGCCGATGGACCGGTCGACAGTCAGGGTCTCGACCTCGATGCCGCCCCCGAGCAGTTCCCGCCGACTGCCCCGGGGAGGAACGATGAGTATCGTCGCGGGCCGGACGAACCTGCCGGCGCCGCCGGCGGCGGAGACCGCCCCGGGAGACCCGTCGCCGTCCCACTCGTAGACCGTGAGAAACCTGAGATTCGGGAATGAGGCGCTCTGGATCTCGATGACCCGGTGCAGTTCGCCGGCCTGCCGATAGAAGGTCTCGATCAGGAGCCAGTCCGGTCGCGCCGTTTCGATCTCGAGCGCGCCGGGGAGGATCAACGCGCGGTGACGATTTCCGTACTGATCGGTGACGGTCGAGCCGTCCGTCGGCAGCGCGAGTGTCTCGAAGCGCGCGTTCCGGACGTGAACATGACCGTCGGCGGCGTGAAGCCGCAGCTTGCCCAAGCGTTCGGCAAGGCTCGCCGACAACCCCGTCAGGACGGCGGACGCGCGATCCGGCTCGCGCCAGAGGCCGGCCGTCTTCCGAATCGGATCTTCACTGATTCTCTCGTTCCGTCTCCATTCACCCTCGAGTGCGGCGATGGACGATGTTGGCGTCCCGGCCTGGCCCTGGACCGGCGCGGGCCGCGCGGACTCACCGCGAGGGTCGACGGACGGTGACGCGAGGACCGCGAAGACCACGAGAACAGGGGCGGCGAGCAGACTCGATCCGGCCGATCGTTCGCTCCTGGAGCGCGTCGCGCCCTCGCCTTCCGCTCCCGCCGCCGTCGCCATTGGCCCTCCCGGGGATCGACCCGTCCCGCGCGGGGGCAATCGCGGCGACCGAGCAACCAGCGGCTACCCTACATCACCTCTCGCCGGAGAGCGCCTCCAGCCCCGGATGGCCGACGACGGCGAAGCCGAACGACTCGATCGTCCTCCGTGCCCGGTAACTCCCCAGGAAGAGGTGGAACTCCCGGGCGGCCGGGTTCTCTCCGCCGCGGTCGAGCAGAACGGCGTCCTGACGGATCGGCGCGTGGAGATGCTCTGGAATCTCCCAGCAGCTCCCCTCACGGCCGTTGCGCGGATCGATGACGGAGGAGAGCGCCACGAGGCCCAGTTCCGCGTTGCCGGACGCGGCCATGGTGAAGCTCTGACCCACGTTCTCTCCCACGACGATCTTCGAGCGGAGACTCTCCCACAGGCCGAGCTCGCGCAGAGTGGCCCGGGCGGCGGCGCCGTAGGGCGCGAGATCCGGATTCGCGATCGCGAGCCAGCGAAACGAGCCCCCGCGCAGCGTCTCGGCGGAAGCTTCAAGCGTCGGATCCGAACTCCACAGCACCAAGCGGCCGATTGCATAAGTCCGCCGGGAGTCCGCAACGGCCAGGCCCCGCTCCAGCAACAACCGCGGACGTTCCTGGTCCGCCGCGAGGAAGACGTCGAAGGGCGCGCCGTGGAGGATCTGGGCGTAGAGCTTGCCCGTCGAGCCGACGGTGACCGTGACGCGATGACCGGTCCGCTGCTCGAAGTCGGCCGCCAGCGCCTCTGCCGCTTCGGCCGCGTTCGCCGCCACCGCAACGGTGACCTCTCCGGCGGAGGCTCCCGCCGCCGCCAGGAGCAGCGCCGGCGCGAGAGCCGCCAAACCTGTCGCGGGCTTCATGTTTGGCCCCAGCCCCCACCTCGCCGTGAGCTTGCGCCGCACAACTTGCTCCCGCTGCGTTTCGCGGCGCAAGCTCCCGGCCGAAGAACTCGCCTCAAACGGCGACCGCCCGCGCCGTCCGCCGCGGGTCGCCGCAGGCGACGGCGCCGTCCTCCTCGATCAGGACGCCCTCGAACGAGCCGCAGAGCCAGTTCCAGGGATTGACCACTTCGACGGTCGCGCCCGCGTCTTCCAGCCGGCCGACCGGATCGCCGGCCAGATCGGCCTCGACGATCAGCGCGCCCGGCACGCTCATCGACGAGCCGCCGAACCGCGGTTTGTGGACCGAACTCTCGAGGTCCAGGCCGAAGTCCAGCAGGTTCGTCGTGTTCTGGACGATGTTCTCGGTAAGCGAGACGCTCGGCGAACCCGACGCGAGCACGGGTTTGCCGTCGCGCGTGAACATGTTCGGGCAGATGCGCGCGTGCGCCCGTCCGCCCGGTTCGACCGGACCGGAGCCGAGGTGGACGCCGGAGGCGCAGGCGTAGACGCCGTCGACGTAGATTCCGGTCCGGAACGGCATCGACATGACCGAGTGCAGCACGGTGGCGACGTTGCCCGCGGCGTCGACCACCGTGACGTGGTTCGAGCCCGGTGGAGGCGGCGGCGCCACGCCCAGCGCCTCGTAGCGGTCGTTGGGGCTGGCCGGTCTCCCTTCGAGCGCGGCGAACCGCTCCGCCGCGTACTCCTTGGAGATTGCCCGCTCCACGCCGGGCAGCGTGCCGTCGAAGCGGCCGCCCACCGCGTCGGCGTAGACCCGGCCGATGATCTGCATCATCCTGAGCGTCGTCTCGCCGGACTCGAACGCGGGGCCCGCCTGCTGGAGGTCGAGCAGCTCGACCATGTTCATGATCTCGACCAGGGCCTGGCCGCCGAAGTCCGGCGCCGGCGAACCGACGACGCCGTAGTCGCGGTAGGTGCCCTGCACCGGCTCGTCCCAGAACGCCTCGTAGGCCGCCATGTCGTCGGCGGTGATCAGGCCGCCCCTGGCCTGGACCGTCTCGGCGTACCGGCGGCCGAACTCGCCCCGGTAGAAGTGGTCGCCGCCGTCTTCGGCGAGCCGGTCCAGCGTGTCGGCCAGTTCGCTCTGCACCAGCTTGTCGCCGATGTCGCGCAGCGTGCCGCCGTCGAAGTAGATCTCCCGGCTGAAGGGCTCCCGGCCCAGCACCGCGGACTCGACGAACATCTCGCCCCACAGAAACGGGTGGATCTCGAAGCCGTCGCGAGCGTAGTGGATGGCCGGGGCCATCACGGTGGCCCGCGGCAGCAGCCCGTGGCGCTCGAGTCCCGCCTCGAAACCGCCCCAGAACCCCGGCACGAAGCAGAGCGTGCCGTCCGTCTTCGTCATCAGCGCCCCGAACTCGGCCACGTCCATGTTCCGTACGTCCGGTACCGCCTGGGGCGCCGCCATCATGCCGTTGACGTAGGTGTACTCGCCGGAAGCGGCGTCGTAGTAGAGCATCGACAGGCAGCCCGACAGGGTCGTCATGTGCGGCTCGACGACGGCCTGGGCGATGCTGGCGGCCAGCACCCCGTCGCAGGCGTTGCCGCCCAGGGCGAGCATGTCGGCCGCGGCGGCGGACGCCAGCGGATGCGTGCAGATCGCGATGCCGTTGGCGCTCCGGACGGCCTGCTTCGGGCCGAACCGTGCCGTCCCCACCAGGGCCCGCCGCGCCTCGTCATCCGGCGGCGTCCAGCCGTTGACGGCGGCGGGGGCGGAACCCCCGGGCTCCGAGCCCGGAGCACAGCCGATCGCCATCGCCGCGCCGCCGGCCGCGGCGGCGAGCAGGGTCCGGCGATTCAGAGTCAGGTCCGCCCCCTCAACGAGTCCTCTTCCCATCACAGCCTCCCCTCGCGCAGGTACGCGGAGAGGTTACCGCGTAAGATGCCCCACCCGTTCCACGAACAAGGAGAGTTCGAGCAATGACCGAGCCGGTTCTTCTCGTCGACAAGTCCGATGGCATCGCCACCCTTACCCTGAACCGTCCCGGGGTGCTGAACGCCCTCTCCGAGGAGCTGCGCAACGACCTCGCCGGAGCGATCGAGGATCTGCGCGGAGACGACGAAGTCGGCGTCGTCATCCTGACCGGCGCCGGCCGCGCCTTCTGCGCCGGCCTCGACCTGAAGGAGATGAGCGATCCGGACCGCAAGCGCAGGGCGATCGCCGATCCGCCGAAGCTGCTCCGCTCGCTCCACCAGCCCGTGATCGGCGCGATCAACGGCATCGCGGTCACCGGCGGCTTCGAGATCGCGCTTTCCTGCGACATCCTGATCGCCGCCCCGGAGGCGCGCTTCGCCGACACCCACGCCCGGGTCGGCCTGCTCTCCGGCTGGGGTCTCTCCGCGCGCCTGTCGCGGGCCATCGGTCCCGGCCGGGCCAAGGAACTTTCGTTGACCGGCAACTACCTCTCCGCCGAGCGCGCCCGCGAATGGGGCCTGGTCAACCGGATCGTGCCGCGCAACGAGCTGCTCCCCACCTGCCGCGCCCTGGCGACCGACATGCTCACCTGTCAGCGCGACGTGATGTTCCAGTACAAGCGGATGATCGACCGCGGCTTCGACCTGACCCTCGGCGACGCGATGGACTACGAAGTCGAGGTCAACCGCATGTACCGGGGCCCCAAACCCGAAGAAGTCGGCGAACGGCTCGCCGGCATCCGCGCCCGCGGCCGCGCCCAGGCCGAAGGCGCCCGCTAGTCGCACACCCGCCCGGGAGGGGCCAGCGGGGCTTGGCTCCCTCAGCCGTTCGCGCTCTTTCGGAAGATGGGAGGGCGGCGCTCACTCCATTCCGCTCGCTCCGGTTCGTCGTCGGTTCCTGGAGCGGCATCGGGAGTCGCTCGCTCCAAGTCCGCTGGAGCCAAGCCCCGCTGACCCCTCCCGGGCTGGTCGGCGTCGGACTGCATTGGTCTAACCGCCGAAGTACTTCTCCACGATCCAGTCGGGTTGCCAGCGGTCGGGTTCGCGTTCGGTGCCGGTGAGGTCGCGGTGTAGCGGGGCCGGATCGGAGACGGACAGGGGCACAGTGTCGCCCAAGGCGGTCCGCCAGCCTTGGAGGAGAGCTTCGAGGCGGGAAGCGGTTTCCTTGTGGTCAGGATCGGCGATGAGATTCGTCAGTTCGTCCGGGTCTTCGGCGAGATCGAACAACTGGCGGTGGTTGACGTTGGGGTACACGATCAGCTTGAAGCGGTCGTCGCGCACCGCGCGCATGACGTCCCTGTAGGGCAAGAACACGCTCTGCCGCCAAGTGGGATCGCCGCCGGACCAGAGGGGCGCCAGGTCCCGGCCGTCGATGCCGGGCGGCATCTCGACGCCACCGGCGGTGAGCAGGGTCGGGAAGAGGTCGTACAGATAGGTAAACGCGTCGGTCGTGCCGTGCGGGATGTCCGGGCCGCGGATGATCAGCGGGCAGCGCATGGAGTGTTCGTAGAGGTTCTGCTTGCCCAGGAGGCCGTGGCTGCCGACCGAAAGCCCGTGGTCGGCGGCGTATACGACGATCGTGTTCTCCGCCTGACCGTTCCCGTCCAGGGCGCCGAGGATCCGGCCCACCTGTTCGTCGAGGTGGGTGATCAGGCCGTAGTACTCGGCGAGCTGGTCGCGGATCACGTCCTCGGTCCGCGGCCACGCTGCCAGGTTCTCGTCGCGGAGGATG
The DNA here is from genome assembly GCA_027493375.1 of Candidatus Multivorans thiocomprendens. GTDB lineage: Bacteria > Acidobacteriota > Thermoanaerobaculia > Multivoradales > Multivoraceae > Multivorans > Multivorans thiocomprendens. The sequence continues at coordinate 11,106 of JAPVWO010000087.1, forward strand.
AGGGCGCCGTTGTCGAACGGGTGTTGCGGCTTGTAGTTGGCGGGCAGCGGCAGGTTGCGGTCGTAGTAGCGCTCGCGGTACTCGGACGGCGGCTGGCGGGGATCGTGCGGCGCCGTGAAGGGCACGTAGGCGAAGAACGGCTGCTCCGGTTCGCCGCTCGCCTCCGCCGCGGCCCGCTCGTCGAGGAACTCGATGACCGCATCCGCGAAGAGCTCGCTGGAGAACCTCTCCCCCACCCGCCGGCGCACCATGCCGCCGTTCTCTATGTCCTGCACCTCGGTCTGGGTGTGATCCGCCATGCCGCCCAGGTAGATCGCCGTGCCCCGGTCGAAGGCGCGCAGCAGCGCCTCCTCGCCGTTGTGCCACTTGCCGGTGATGAAGGTCCGGTAGCCCTCCGACTCGAGCAACCGGGGCAGGGTCGGCACGCCCTCCATCCTGTTCGGCGAGCGCATCCAGCTTCGTCCGGTCAGCACCATCGCCCGGCTGGGGACGCAGACGGCGCCGCTGTTCGAGCCGAAGACGTAGTTGCGCCGGAAGCTCCAGCCCTCGGCCACCAGGCGATCCAGGTTCGGGGTGTCGATCAGGTCGTTGCCCCAGGCGCCGATCGTGTCGGCGCGCTGGTCGTCGGCGAACAGGAACAGGATGTTCGGCCGCGGCGGCGGCTCGGGATCGCCGGCGGCCTCGTCGGCCGCTGGTGGCGCGCAGGCGAGCAGCGCCAGGACGGTGGCGGCGATCGCCGACGCCGTCCAGCCCGGGAGTGGCCAGCGGGGCTTGGCTCCAGCGGACTTGGAGCGAGCGACTCCCGATGCCCCCCGGTATCCGACGACCGACCGAAGCGAGCGAAATGGAGCGAGCGCCGTCACCCCATTCTCCGAGAGAGCGTGAGCGGCCGCTGGAGCCAAGCCCCGCTGGCCACTCCCGGGCAGCCTACAAGCCCGTCGACTAGCGGGCACGTTCACGAGCCGGCCGCCGCGACGCGCGCGATCGCGTCGAGCTTCTCCCCCACCTCAGGATCGATCTCCTCTTCCGGCATGAACTCGACCAGCCGGTGCAGGTTCGCCTTCGCCATGCGGTTGGGTTCTCCCAGCTCCCGGAAGTACCCTTCGAACAACGGCACCAGGAAGTCGTCGCTCACCTTGCACTCATCGCTCCAGGGCGATGGGCGGCCAAGCCGCACCAGCGCGTTCTCGACCTCCAAGATCATCCGGCGCATCAGTTCGACCCTCCGACGGACCTCGGCATCGGCGAACAGAGGTCCGGGCGCCACCTCTCTCGCAAGCCACGACGCAAAGGACTCAAGCGTTGCCCGCGTGCAAAGGTAGTTCTCGGCTTCCCGGCGCCGCCACAACTCTCGCGCGAGTCCGCCCCCAGGCTCCGTTTCCCGATCCGACTCGTCCATGATCGCGACGGCGCGCAGATCCGGACATGCTTCCCGCAGGCCGAAGAAGTGCGATTCCGCAGCGGAGATCCGGTTCCCGATGTAGCGCACGAGAGGCCGTTCCAGCGCCTTGATGGCAGCCGAGTGGCCCAGCTTCCTGGCGAATGCCTGGAGAATCGAAAGATCGGTGGATCCCTCCAGGTACAGAACCCACCCCGTCTGTCTGGCCTGAAGGTACTGGTCGAAGCCGATGCTGCGCAGCGCCTTCTTCACCTGACTGGGACCGCCGTCGACCCGATGCGGCTCCCCGATGAAGGCTATGACCGTGTCCGCTCCCGCGGCCTCGTTCAACAGCACCTCGGAGTGGCTTGCAACCAGGAGCTGGCTGTCGTGCTCCTCCGCAACATCGCGGATCAAACGGTAGATCTCCCGTTGGCGCAAGGTCTCCAGATGAGCATCCGGTTCGTCGATCAGGAGCACCGTCTCGGGATTCAGTGCGAGATACGAAAGAAGGAGCAACGTTTGCTGGAGCCCCCTGCCGCTGGACGACAGATCGAGCAGCACTCTACCTTCGCGGTACTCCATGGCGACTTCGCCCCGATCCGCAACGTAGCGCGGCGCGTCGATCTGGACTCCGAACAACCGCTCGATGGTGCGCACGACGAAATCCCAGTCGTCGGGCTCCTCGGTATGCAAACGATGGCACAGGTTGCGCAGCACTTCCGAAGTTCGCCCCTCGCCCAACCGGACATTGACCGCTCCGGGGTCGATCCGCGCCTCGTTCGCCGCGAGCCCGGACATCGAAGGCAGGTAGGCCAGGCGTACCGCACTCGCCTGCTCCGGGACGGACATTCGTTTCGGCGTCCGACCGGCGTCCAACCTCAGCGGGCGGCAGTAGAACGACTCCGCATTCGCGTAGTCGAACTCCAGACCGCAGGACCAGGCGTCCCCGCCGTCACGCCCTTCGACAACCACGTCGACGCGGACGTTCTCCGTCCTCTGCCGTCCGTCTTCCACCCGGACGTTGCGGGTATGCAGGTATCGCCAGAGGAGGTTCGCCACCGGCACCGGCGCCGCGGTGAGGTCGCGCCGGTTGACGGCCACGCCGGGCCGTTTCTCCGGCGCCTTCTGGCCCTCCCTCTTCTCGTTCCAGCGCTTCAGACCGAGATCCCAGAGCGCAAGTGCCTGGAGGGCGGACGTCTTGCCCGAGTTGTTCGGCCCAACGAACACCACCGGATTGCCGAGCTCGATCTCGACCTCCTCGAAGCGCTTGAAGTTGCGGATCGTGAGCTTGGTGAGCATGCGCCGGGCCGGTGACGAGACCCGGCTACGTTAGCGCAGCGCTCGGCAGCCTCAGAGAATGCAGGGGCAAGCTACACTCACCGCTCCGGTTCCCCACTCGACAGCGCTTACGGCCCTGAAGGGCAAGCACACGATGAGCCAACGCACACCCGTACTGGTCGGCATCGCGCAGGTGCTACAGCGCGCCGACGATCCGGCCGAAGCCCGTTCGCCGATCGCACTGATGGTCGAGGCGGTCGAGACCGGCCTCGACGACGCCAAGGCGCCCGGCCTGCGCGACAGGATCGATTCGGTGCGGGCGATGAAGGGCGTGTGGGGTTACCGGAACCCGGCGCTCATGGTGAGCGAGGCCCTCGGCCTCGCGGGGGTCGAGACCGGCCTCTCCGTGGTCGGCGGCAACCAGGTGCAGACGGTGTTCAACCAGAGTGCCCTGGACATCCAGAGCGGCCGGCGCGAGGCGATCGTGCTTTGCGCGGCCGAATGCGGCCGCACGATGGGCCGGGCGCGCAAGATGGGGATGGACCTCGACTGGCTGCAGGACGACGATCCTCCCAAGCTCCCGGACACGAGTTACGGCGACACCCGCTGGACGCGGCACGAGATGGAGATGAACCGCGGCATCCAGCAGGCCGTCCAGTACTACTCCCTGTTCGACATTGCACTGCGGAAGCAGGGCGGCGAAACGGTCGAGGGCCACCTCGCCCGCATCGCCGAACTCTGGGCGGGATTCAACCGCGTGGCTCAGGAGAATCCCAACGCGTGGATCCGGACGCCTCTGACCGCCGCCGAGATCGGCACGGTGTCGCCCGCCAACCGGGCCGTGACCTTCCCCTACACGAAGCTGATGAACGCGAACATGCGCGTCGACATGGCGGCGGCGCTCGTGCTCTGCTCGCTGGATGTGGCGCTCGCGTTGGGCGTACCGCGGTCGAAGATGGTCTTTCCGGTCAGCGGCGCCGACGCCGTCGACCACTACTTCGTCTCCGAGCGCGACAATCTCCACTCGTCGCCGGCGATTCGGCTGGCCGGCAAACGGGCGCTTGAACTCGCCGGCATCGAAGCGGCCGATCTCGACTTCGTCGATGTCTACAGTTGCTTCCCGAGTTCCGTGCAGGTGGCGGCAAGAGAGCTCGGTCTCGATCCAAAGCGCCCGCTCACCGTCACCGGCGGTCTCACCTTCGGTGGCGGACCGCTCAACAGCTACGTCATGCACTCGATCGCCCGCACGGCCGAACTCCTGCGCCAAACGGACGACGGCCGCGCCCTCGTCACCGCGAACGGCGGCATGCTGACCAAGCACTCCTTCGGTGTCTACAGCGCCGGGGAACCGGATCGACCCTACCGGCACGAGGACCTGACCGCCGAGGTCCACGCACTCCCGAAGCGCGAAGCCGTGGCCGACTACGCGGGGCCGGCCGAGATCGAGTCCTACACCGTCATGTTCGGCGGCGGCAGCGCGAAGTCGACCTCGTACCGTTCGACCTACGGCGAGCGCGAAGCGCCGAGCTTCGAACCCACCGTCGCACATCTGGCCTGCCGCCTGCCGGACGGCCGGAGGAGCTGGGCCAACGTCGAAGATCCCGACACGCTGGGCGCCATGTGCGAACAGGAGTTCTGCGGCCGACCAGTCCAACTCGACGGCGGCGGCGCCGCCGAATGCCGATGATCATTCGCCTCGCCACGGCCGGCCTCGCCGCCCTGCTGCTGACGGGCTGCCTGGGCCACCCCGCCGCGCCGGCCCGGAGCGCGATGTTCGACTACGACCCGGGCATGGACCCGATCTCCAACCCCGATTCGCTGTTCGCGCCCTTCGACCCCGAGCGGGCCGACACCGAGGCCACGATCAACCGCTACTCGCTCGACCAGCCGACCTCGCTCAACCCGCTCTTCATCCGCGCCTGGACCGACGGCTTCCTCTACCGCCTGCTGTTCGACCCGATCGCGCACCGCGCCCCGGACCTCACCGCGGAGTGGAACCCGGCGATGGTGGACCAGGTCGAGGAGCTGGAGGGCGGTCTCGTCCACCGCATCAAGCTTCACGCCGGCATGCGCTGGCACGACGGCGCGCCGGTCACCTCCGAAGACGTCCGCTTTTCCCTGGAGGCGATCGCCGACGACAACGTGCCGGCGGTCGACTACAAGTACAAGGCGGCCGAGATCGAGGAGATCCGCATCATCGACGACATCACCTTCGACGTCGTCCACCGCCAGGTCTCGGCGCTCCGCATCGACAACCTCTACTTCCCCATCGTCCCGGCGCACATCCTGAACAACCCGGAGGAGCGCGCGGCCGATCCGACCCTGCGCACCAGCCCCTACTACAACCGCTACCTGCGGGAACTCGGCATCGGCAACGGGCCGTTCCGCTTCGTCGAGTGGATCCATGCCGACCGCGTCGTCGTCGAACGCTGGGAGGACTACCACCACCAGAAGCCGCCCATCCGCCGTCAGGCGATCACGACCCACAGCGACCGCAACGCCGCCCTGCTCCAGTTCCGCAAGGGACAGCTCGACGACATCTGGCTGACCGTCCAGCAGCACGGCAGCCAGACCAACGACGAGGAGTTCCACGCCGGCGGCGTCAAGGCCTGGGGGCCGCGCTGGATGCAGGCCTACATCGGCTGGCAGCAGGGCGGCAACAACCACTTCTTCGGCGATGTCCGGGTGCGGCGCGCGATGGCCCACGCCTACGATGCCGAGCGCGTCCTGCGGCAGGTGAGTTGGAACGTCTATACGCGCTCGAACGGCATGTTCCCGCCCAGCCACTGGAGCCACAATCCCGATGTCGAGCCGCTCGAGTACGACCTCGAGAAGGCCGCCGCCCTGCTCGACGAGGCCGGCTGGCTGACCAGCCCCGACGACGGCTGGCGGTACAAGGAGATCGACGGCGAGGAGGTGCAGTTCCACTTCATGATGAACCTGCCCCAGTCCTTCGTCGACGCCCGCCGCATGGTCGACATCTACCGCGACGACCTGCGCCGCATCGGCGTCTCCTTCGACACCGAGATCCAGGAGAACGCGAGCCGCTCGCCGCTGCTGATCCAGCACGAGATGATCGCCCACGTCGACACCTACCAGGTCTTCGCCGACCCCGACATCTGGCGCAACTTCTTCCACAGCGAAGCGATCGACAACGGCCGCAACTACGACAGCTACAGCAACCCCAAGGTCGACGAACTCTTCGACCGCTCCCGCATGGAACTCGACCGCGACCGCCGCGCCGAACTGCTGCGCGAACTGCAGGCCCACGTCCAGGCCGACCAGCCCGCCCTGTTCCTGTGGAACTACAGCACCACCTGGGGCTTCAGCAAGCGGATGCGCGGCGTCGAGCTCGGCCCGGCGGGCGTCACCGCGTTCGTCCCCGGTACGCGGGCGTGGTGGGTTGAGAAGGAAGAATAGGGTCCGTCCCTCACGCCGGGTTATACTCCCGGTATGAAGACTGCGGTTTCGATCCCGGACGACATCTACGCGCGAGCCGAGCTTCTTGCCCGTCAGGCTGGCCGATCGCGAAGCGACGTGTACGCCGCCGCCCTCGACGAGTACGTCGCGCGCCACGCACCCGACGAGATCACGGACGAGATGAACCGGGTCTGCGACGCTCTGGGGGAGGACAAGGAGGAGGATGGCTTCCTCGCCGCCGCCGCACACCGCGCCCTCCGACGCGTCGAGTGGTGATCAGCCAGGGCGATGTCTCCTGGGCTGAACTGCCCGAGCCGACGGGATCGGGACCAGGATTCCGCCGGCCGGTAGTCGTCGTCCAAGGCGACGCATTGAACCGAAGTCGAGTAGCGACCGTCGCCTGCGTACCGCTGACCAGCAATCTTCGCTGGGCTGACGCTCCCGGCAACGTCCGACTGACCAGGCGGCTGACGGGATTGCCAAAGGACTCGGTCGCCAACGTCTCGCAAGTGATCGCTCTCGACCGGGTGCTCCTGGAACCTGCCGTCGCTCGCATTCCGCAAGCCAAGATCGACCTCGTTCTCTCCGGGATCGATACCGTCCTCGGACGAGAGTGACGCTCTGGACTCGGCCCTTTCGAGGGCCGCCCTCCCCTCGGGCAGGTTGCAGACTTGGTCTCTCTTCTGGTCCACTACCAGACCATGCGGCGCCTCAACATCTCCGACGCGAAGACGCACCTCTCAAGGTACTTGAAGCGAGTCGAGCGGGGGAGACGATCCTCCTCTGCCGGCGCAATCTCCCGACCGCGGAGATTCGGCCGCTGGACCGAGATACCGCCACGCTGCGCCCCGTCGGCACGGTGCCCGACCTCAGAGTTTCTCCCGAGTTCTTCGACCCTCTGCCGGACGATGTCCTCCGTGCCTTTGAAGGCGGCGCCCCGAGGAAGAAAGCGAGTCCACTTGAAGCTCCTGGCCGACGCCCGTGCGTTTCCTCTGGCTCGCCGCTGACAATCCGCTCCAAGCAACGGGAGACGAACCGTGATCCTGCTGGTCCGCAACCGCGTGAAACACATCGACCATTGGAAGCGTGTCTTCGACGAGCAGGAGGGCGCCGGGATGGCTGCCGGCCTGTCGGTCCGGCACGTCTGGCGCTCGGCCGACAAGACCGATGAGGTGTTCTTCATCCTCGGTGTAGAGGACCGGGCAATGGCCGAGGCGTACATGGCGACGCCTGAAGCCGCAGCCGTCGGCGAAGAAGCAGGCGCGATCGACGGTGAGTACTGGTTCCTGGAGGACTTCTCGGCAACCAAGGAAGGTTGAGTCGGGCCGGGATCTACTGGCCGGATCCTCCGCCACCGCAGCGAGGCGCGGCAACGGCGCTATCCTTCCGCCGAAGTGGCCGCCCCCACGATCTTCGAGACCTGCCAGCCCCGCGACGACATCCTCCGCGGGGCCGTGACCGATGCCGACTTCGCCGCCGATCTCGCGTCGGTCCTGAGCGGTTCCGGCAGTCCGGCCTACGCCGACCCCGCCCGGTTCTTCGCCAACACTTATCCCACGCGCGGTCTGCGGAATCTGCTCGCGAACGTCTGCCGCCGCCTGAGCGGGGCCGGCGGCGAGGCCGCGGCGATCTTCCGGCTCGACACCTCCTACGGCGGCGGCAAGACGCACGGCCTCATCGCGCTGGTCCATGCGGCGCAGGGCATGCACGGCGTCGCCGACGCTTCCGAGTTCCTCGACCCGTCGCTGCTGCCAGCGGGCAAGGTGCGCGTCGCGGCATTCGACGGCGAGAACGCCGACCCCGCCAACGGGCGGGCGCTCGGCGACGGCGTTCTGGCCTACACGCCGTGGGGCGAGATCGCTTACGCTCTCGCCGGCCCGCCGGGTTACGAGCGCGTACGCAAGAGCGACGAGCTGCGGGCGGCGCCCGGGGCCGGAACGCTCCAGGAGCTGTTCGGCGGCGAGCCGACCCTCATCCTGCTCGACGAGCTCTCCGTGTATCTGCGCAAGGTCCGGCGGCTCGACGATGCACGAGACCAGTTGACCGCCTTTCTGACCTCACTGTTCAAGGCGATCGAGAACGCACCGAAAGCCGCCCTGGTCTACACGCTGGCGATCGGCAAGGCAGACGGCGGCGCGCCGGACGCTTACAGCGAGGAGAACCGCTTCATCGCCGACCAGATGGCCGAAGCCGAAAGCGTCTCCGCCCGCAAGGCGACGCTCCTCAACCCGACCGCGGACGACGAGACGATCCAGGTGCTCCGGCGGAGGCTCTTCGAGAGCATCGATCCTGACGCGGCGGCCGACGTCGCCGGCAAGTACCGCGGGCTCTGGTCCGCTCACGCCGACTCGCTTCCGACTTCGGTCAACCCGTCCTCCAACGCAGAGACTTTCGCCGACAGCTACCCACTGCACCCCGAAGTCCTGGAGACCCTGACCGGCAAGACGGCGACCCTCGCCACCTTCCAGCGCGTGCGCGGCATGTTGCGGTTGCTGGCGCGCACGGTCGGCCAGTTGTGGGAAGAGCACCCGGACGACGCCACGGCCATCCACCTGCACCACATCGACCCCGGACACGAGCCGATTCGCCAGGAGATACTCACCCGGTTGGGCCAGGACGCCTACGCACCCGCCATCGCCAACGACATTGCGGGCCCGGCCGGCAGGAGATCGCTCGCCCAGGAGATCGACGCCACCAACCACGGCAGTCTGCCACCGTACGCGGAGTACGCCGCGCGGACGATCTTCATGCATACGCTGGCGTTCAACGAACCGCTCAAGGGACTGGCGCCCGACCAACTGCGCTACTCCATGCTCGGCCCTGAGCTGGACATCAGCTTCATCGAGAAAGCGCGCAAGAACTTCGTCACCGAGTCCGCGTACCTGGACGACCGGCCCGCCGCGCCGCTGCGCTTCCTGGCCGAGGCGAACCTGAGCCAGATCATCCGGCGCGAGGAACAGCACATTGACAGCGCCGAGGCTCAAGCTGAATTGAACGACCGCATCCGCCGGATCTTCGACGGTCCGGTCTTCGACGCGATCACCTTTCCGGGTGGCCCCTTCGACGTGCCGGACGAAGTGGGCGACGGCTGCCCCAAGCTCGTCGTCGTCTCCTACGACGCGGTATCCGTTGGGGCAACGGTCGACGAAGTGCCCGACTTGGTGGAACGGATCTACTCGCGGAAGGGTGCGGAGAGCCTCTCGCTACGGGCTCTTCGGAATCACCTGGTCTTCGTCGCGGCCGAGGAAGCGCGCAAGTCGAACATGCAGGATCGGAGCCGCCGGCGGCTGGCGCTGCGCGAGCTGAAGAAGCCGGAACGTTTGGCTGAGTTGGCCGAACACCAGCAGGACCAGGTGCGCGAACAGCACCGCCGTTCCGAGCAGGAGCTCGCGGTGGCGATTCAACAGGCATACCGGCACGTCTTCTACCCGTCCCGAAACCGGCTCGGAAGCCATCTCGTTGACCTTGCGCACACGGCCATTGACATGCAGTCGTCCTCGGAGAGCCCCGGCGCCGGCCAGCGGCAGATCGTCCGCGCGCTGCGCGACCTCGGCAAGCTGCGGCTATCGGAGGATCAGCCGGACTCTCCGGCCTACGTTCGCGACCGCACGCCGCTGAAGAAGGGACAAATCTCGACCGGCGTCCTTCGCGATGAGTTCCGTCGCGACCCTGGACTCCCCATGCTCTCGGGGAACGATGTCTTCATCCGGGGAATCCGCCGGGGCGTTGAACTCGGCGAGTACGTCTACCAGCGCGGAGATCTCCTCTACGGTCCCGGCGACCCGGCTCCGACGATCGAGATCGACGAACAGTCGATGATCTTCACCATGGCCTATGCCAGAAACGAGTTGATCTGGCCGCGGCCGAGCAACGAAGAACTGAAGCCGGGCACGTCCAGCGAGATCCGGGACAAACCAGACGGCCCAGAGCCTTCGCCCGAATCGGGGTTCGCTGTCACGACGGTGCCCGCCGAGTTCTCCGCCGAGGGACCTTTCAGTGAGGCGCTCATCAAGCTTTGGGAGCAGGCGCGCGACCGGCAGGTCGAGGCGCTCGCAATCTTGACTATCTCGATGTTCGAGGCGCGCGACGCGTTTCCCATGGTGAACGCGGTCAACGCGGTGTCCGGAGCGACAAAGACGATCCGGTTCGAAGGCGGCTACGAGACTCGCGACGGCGGTACTCTCGAACTGGCCTTCAGGGGCCCGCCCTCCGACGCCCAACCAGTGCGCGAGTTCCTCCAGCCGCAGTTCCGGGACGCCCCCGAGTCGACGATTGAGGCCGCGTTCCACCTGGAGTTCACAGACGGCCTGCCGCTGGACGGCGACGCGCCTGAGCAACTCGCCGGCCAACTGACCCGGTTTGCTGGGGGCGCCGCACACGTCTCCGCGTCCGCACAGGCCTGCCCGGCGGACCAGCCATCCAAAGACGACAGGCCTGCCGATGACGGGGACACGGCATGACGGCCCACCCGCAGCAAACGGACCAGTTCGCTTCGATCGCCCCCCGGCATTCAGCCCCCAGCTACGAGTTGCGAGTCCGCAGACTGGGCGCTGCTCTCTCCATGTACGAGGTTTGGCAACTCCCGGCGGTGTCGACGCCCCAGATCGCCGCGCCGATTCGCGTAGCCGGCCTCAAGGGCCGCAACCTGGAGTTGGTCGAACACCGCGTCCTCCGGCGACTCTCTCAAGCCGGCATCAAGCTCGCCCGGCCTGCCGCCGAGCCGATGCACGGACTCCCTCTCAGCGAAGATCTCGCCCTACACCTGGGCCTCATGTTCCGGGCTCTCGCGCCGATGCGAAGCCGCGAGCGGATGCGCGCCGTAGCGGAAGGCATTGAACGAATGGACCGAGAGGAGGCCGCGTACTGGCTCGGCATGGCGATGCACCGGCGGCGACCACGGCGAGTCCTGGCGGCGTTGCGGACGCTGTTGACGGCGCCGCCGCGGTGAGGTCGTTTCAGCCGAGCCGCCAGGCCTGATCGGTGCGTTAGGCTCCCACCGATGTCGGACAGCGAACCGTCAGGCCCCCAACGGCACTCTGCGCCGGCCGCGTCCGCGGAGGATGCCGGAACATCGAGCCTCGACGGACACGGCGTCGCCGAGCCGCTGCCCGACGGTCCGAACCAAGAGCCGTCCGATGAGGCGAAGGCCGCAGCTCCAGACGCTCCCGTGGGCGAGGACATTGAGGGCCTCGACGAGCACGGCGCTTCCTGGGGCGACTATCCGATCGACTCTCTCCTGATCCGACCCGAGCACCGGACCGTCCATGACGTGGTGCGCCGCATCGATCGCGAAACCTACATCCTGAATCCGGACTTCCAGCGCGACTTCATCTGGGACGTATCCACCCAGAGCCGGTTAATCGAGTCCATTCTGATGCGCATTCCCCTTCCCGTTCTCTACCTCGCGGAGAACGACGACGGAAAGGTGGTCGTCGTGGACGGCCTGCAACGCCTCCGCACGTTGCAACGCTTTCTGGATGATGAGTTGAAACTGCGCCTCCCCGACAGGCCGGACTTGCACGGCAAACGGTTTTCCGACCTCTCCGAGAAGCTCCAGAACCGCGTCGAGGACTGCGGCCTGACGCTCTACTCCATCGACTCGAAGGTGCCGGAACGCGCCCGGCTCGACATCTTCGAGCGCGTCAACAGCGGCGTTCCGCTGACGCGGCAGCAGATGCGGAACTGCCTTTACATGGGACCGGCGACCCAATTCCTCGCGAAGGAAGCCGGCACGGACCTGTTCAGGAACGCGACGGGGGGGAGTCTCAAGCAGAAGACGATGCGGGATCGGGAGTTCGTGAACCGCTTCTGCGCGTTCCACCTCTTGTCCCTCAAGGACTACGACGGAGACATGGACCGCTTCCTTGCAAGGGCGCTCGGCCGCATGAATCGAGCCAACGACGCGACGCTCCATGACGTCCGAGAGGCCTTCCACCGAACATTGACAAACAACCACATGTTGTTCCAGAAACAGGCCTTCCGGAAGCACGAGCCCGACCAGAACCGGAGAGGGGTCATCAACGCATCGCTGTGGGACGTGATGTCGACCGGTCTGGCCCCCTACGACGCGATGCGCGTGCTGGAACGAGCCGAGGCCTTCAGGGCCGCCTTCTTCGCACTGCTCCAGGACGAGAAGTTCAACGAAGCGATCACGTACGGCCCGAACGACGCTAGGAAGGTCCGCCGCCGGTTCAGGATGGCCGGCCGGATGTTTCGGGAGACCCTGGGTGCTGACGCGGATTGAACTCCGGCACTTCAAGTGCTTCGAGTTGCTCAAGTTGCCCTTGGCGCCCCTGACGCTGCTCGCGGGGGCCAACGCGTCCGGCAAGAGCACGGTCCTGCAGGCGATCGGCCTCCTGCATCAGACGGTGAAGGACTCGCCGTTCGCAAACCGGCTGCTCCTCAACGGATCGGTGCTGCGGCTGGGAAGCGCGGTCGATGTGATCGATCAGGTGCATGGCCGACGCTCCTGCTCGATCACCCTGATCGACTCCATCCTCGGACCTGCCGGCGAGCGGCCGAACGACTCGGCCGCCTCGGGCGAGGAAAGGGAGCTTCTTCACTCCTGGACCTTCGCGGGCGAGCCAGCGGACCGCTCCTTGAGGCTGACGGCCATGCACTATGAGGACGACGTCGCCAGCGACACGCTCGAAGGCGAGGGCCTGATTCCACCCGAGATGATGGGCACTCTGCCGACTCGGCTGGAAGAGCTGACCTATCTCACGGCCGAGCGTCTGGGGCCTCGCGACTTCTATCCGCTCCGGGACTCGGAGGAGGACTCGGCAGTCGGTCCCGCCGGTGAGAACGCGGCCGCGATCCTGGAAGCGCGCCGAAGCGGCGAAGTGCTGCCGGATCTCGTCCTGGAGAACGCGCCCCCCACTTGCCTGCTCCAGGCTCAAGCGCGCATGGCGTCGTTCTTTCCCGGCTGCGTACTCGACGTGCGGCAGGTTCCGGGGACGGGCGTCGTGACGCTTCGCATCCGGACCTCGGACGACACCGATTTCCATCGCCCCGTGCACACGGGCTTCGGGTTGACCCAGGTGCTGCCCATGGTCGTAGCCGCTCTCTCCGCCGAGTACGACGCTCTGCTCCTGTTCGAGAACCCCGAGGTTCACCTCCATCCAGCGGGACAGGCCCGGATGGGCGTCTTCCTGGCCGAGGTCGCCGCAGCTGGCGTGCAAGTGCTCGTCGAAAGCCACAGCGACCATGTGCTGAACGGCATCCGCCGCGCCGTGAAAGCCGGAATCTTGGAACCGAACGATGCCGCGCTCCACTTCTTCTCGCCACGTTCCGCCGACGCCTCGCAAGTTCAGACACCTGCGATGGATGCTGACGGAAGGTTGGATTTCTGGCCTGACGGCTTCTTCGACCAGTTCGACAAGGACCTGAGCGCCCTCGCGGGCTGGGATTGACGCACGTGCATATCCTAGCCAACGAGCTCTCGGTTCACGGGCAGTTTCCAGACGATCTCTCCTTTTGGAACGCCATCGGTCGGCTGATGCAAATGCGGGAGGTCGCACAGCGCCACGGTCACGAGATCTACTGCTCGCGCAGCTTTCGGCATGTCCAGCCGCGCCCTGGTGTGCGTCTCGAACCAGCTCTCGCTCGTCTGCAACGAGACAGGCGAAGCCTCTTTCTCTCTTGGCTGAATCGTGGTGGCCCCTTCTGGGACGATACCGGTCGCCACGATCCAGGCGACTGGCTGGAGTGTCCGGAGTGGCCCGAGAAGGTGGTCACCGACACGTCCGTCGGTGAAGCAGCGTTCCGCGCCCTGAGCGGGTTCAGCTGCGCACTGGTCAGCCTCAGGCCGTCGGACTGGGACTACACGCCGGTTCGCGTCTTTCGCCGGCGCGGGGACCAAGAACTGCCAGCTGAACATACGGAACTGCCGAACTGGAGGGATCCCGACTCTCTCAAGGAAGGCCTTCGGGACGCGGAACCCCACGTCCAATCGTGGACGGACCTCCGGCGCGAGACTCGCCGCTTCCCGAACCTGCGCTTCGCGCCCGACTGCCTGGATCCTCTCCGCGGCCTTCCGTTCAGCGAGGGCGCCGCCGACGAGATCCTAAGGCGGCTCGACGTTCTGAACCGCTTCGCTGGCCTCCACGGCGAGACTGACGCTCCTGCTCCCGAAAGACGCAGGCTTCATCAGAAGTACTTCCGTGGCAGGAAGGCGTGGTTCTCCGACTCCTCCGACGAAGAGAAGGCCGCGTTCCGTGCCAAGATGACTTTCCATCACCCGGACAGGTCCAGCGGACACCTGTTCTGCCCCTGGCACGGCAAGGTCAAGATCCAACAGCTCCGCATTCACTTCTCCTGGCCTGAACCGCCAATCTACGTCGTGTACATCGGCCAGAAGATCACCCGCCGGTGAGGTATTCTAACCGTGAAACTGGCATCCGTCGAGATCGAGAACTACCGGGCCATAGAGGGTCTGGAACTGGAGCCGGACCCGGCGCTGACCGTGCTGTTCGGCACGAACGCGTGTGGCAAGACGAGCGTCCTGAGCGGGATTGCGACCGGGCTGGGCGCCATCCAGAGCTTCTTCTTTCCCAGGAAGGGGATCAACTTCCTCAAGACCGACAGGAGGGCGAACGGAGAGCCCGTTCGCATCCGGCTGACGCCGACGGGCGGCCTCTCCTGGTTGCGGGAAGAAACCGGACGGGGGTTCGCGAAGATCACCGAGAACAAGATGACACCCTGGTACGAGTTGCGAAGGTGGCTAGCCGACATCAGAAGCAGACACGAGAAGGGCGAAGTCGTCGACCTGCCGATCATCGCGTTCTACGACACGGACCGGGTCGTTTTCGACGCGCCGCGGAGGCGGCGTGGTTTCGCCGAAGAGTTCGACCGGTTCGGCGCGCTCGAGGGCGCCCTCTCGGCGCGTACGGACTTCCGGCAGTTCTTCCGGTGGTTCTACGCGATGGAGAACGCGGAGTTCCGGGCATCGAGACGCCTAAGAGAGAGAGGACGAGATTCAGGCGCCGGCACCCGCGCCGTCGTCCCGGAACTGCATGCCGTCCGTTCCGCGATAGAGGCCATGGTCAAAGGCGTCACCTCTCCGAGAATCGAAGAGAACCCGTTGCGGTTCGTCGTGTCGCGGGAGAACGAATCCACCGACCTCGAAGAACTAGCTTTGGATCAACTGAGCGGCGGTTACCGAGCCGTTCTCACGCTCGCGGCCGATTTGGCGCGACGCATGGCCCAAGGCAATCCGCATCTGGAGGATCCGCTGAAGTCCGAGGCCGTAGTCCTGATCGACGAGATCGAACTGCATCTCCATCCCGAATGGCAGCAGCGGATCCTGGGCGACCTGCGCCGGACGTTCCCCAACGCGCAGTTCATCGTCTCCACCCACAGTCCCCAGGTGCTAACCACGGTGGAGCCTAAGCACATTCTGGAGTTGGTCGACGATGACGGGAGTATCGTGGCGAGAGCCCCGGCGTCGAGCACGTTCGGCGTGGAGGCCGGAGACGTCCTAAGCACCGTAATGGGCGTCGACGAACGCCCGGACAACTGGTACACAACGGCGCTCAACGCGTACCGCCGCCTAGTGAGCAGCGACCAGGGCGAGTCGGAGGAAGCGCAGGCGTTGCGGACGAAATTAGAGGACGCCTCGCCCGACGACCCGGCGCTTCACAGGGCCGATCTGGAAGTCCGCCAGCGCCGGATGTTCCGGCGGATGTCCGAATCGAAGTGAAGCCCATCCGAGAAGTGACCCCGCCGCCGCAAGGGCTGGCGGACTACCTGGACTTGGTGGGAAACCAGAAGTACTGGGACGAGTTTCGGTCCCACGATTCCGGCAACGCGCTTGACGAACTCCGGGAGACGTTGACTCTCAATCAGCACGGACTCTGCGCCTATTGTGAGTCGACACTCGGGCCAAACCGACGCCAACTCGAGCACGTCGTGCCCCGCAGCGAGCCGTCACACGGCGAGGCCTTGGAACTCGATGTCTCGAACATGGTGGCCTGCTGCCTCCGCGTCGGCCGCGCCGCACCGACACCGGCCGAGCGGAGCGATACTGACGCGGGGCTAAACCAGGGAGGAGGCGGAGAGAGTTGCGGTCAAGCCAAGGCCGACGTGTGGTGGAACTCCTTCCTGGACCCGCGAAGCCTGCCGCCGGCGCCGAGCCTGCTAGCCGTGCACGCCGACGGGAGCATCGAAGTCGACGAGCGCGCCTGCAAGGATGCAGGCTTCAGGCCAGAGGACGCGCGCTGCTCTATCAAGACACTGAATCTCAACGCGAGGCGCCTCCGTCACGCGCGGCACTCGCAGTGGAACAACCTTGTGGACCTCTCCGCAAACGTGACGGATGAAACGAGCATGGACACCTGGATCCGGACCGTGCTGACACCGGACGAGCGTGGACAGCTTCAGCCTTTCTTCACCACGTCCCGCTCCTTCTTCGGACGAACCGGCGAACTCGTTCTCGCCGAGCGGCCTCAGAACTGGATCTGAACGATGACCGACGCCCGCCTCATCGAACGCTGGCTGCCGATCGCCGAACTGGGCGAGGAGTCCGCCCGCGAGCGCAGGTCGATGACCGCACTGCCGCCTACCTACTACCTGCACGTCTGGTGGGCGCGGAGGCCGCTGGTTGCGTCTCGCGCCGCCGTGCTGGCTTCCCTGCTGCCGGCGAACGCTGACCGGGAACAGTTCCTACACGCTGTCGGGATACACGGCGATCCTGTGGCCTCGCGACGTCGAATCGACGCTGCCCGACGGAAGGGCGAACGGTTCAAGGGCGAGGCTTACAGCTACGCCCGGGCCTTCACGTACTCGCCTCAGTCGGAAGAGCGGGAGCGCCTCGAAGGAGCCTTCGGGGCGCGTGCCGGCGTTTTCACTTGCCTCGACCCGACCGCCGGCGGCGGCAGCATTCCCTTCGAAGCGGCTCGGCTGGGCGTTCAAGCAATCGCAAACGACCTCAACCCCGTCGCCGCCTTCATCATGCAGGCCACGGTCGACTGGCCGGTCAGGCACGGCACCGCGGTGCTCGAAGAGTTCCAGAGGTTGGCGGCCGATTTCGTCGAGCGTAGAGAGGCAGCCCTTCACGCTTGCTACCCGCCCGAGCCACAAGACAGAGCAGTCAGCACGAACTACCTCTGGGCCCGAACCGTCTCCTGCCCCTACTGCGACGGCCTCGTGCCGCTATCGCCGAACTGGCGGCTCGCGCCTGGAACCGGCGTGCGGCTGCGACCCGAAGTCACCGGCGGCCCCGGAACCGCAGGACGAGTCTGTTCGTTCGAGATCGTGGAGTCCGCGGACGAACAGTCCACCGGGACGGTTGCGCGTGGCGACGGAACCTGCCCGTTCCCCGACTGCGGCCGGGTGATCGACGGAGACGAGATCAAGGAGCAGGCTCAGGACGGTCGCATGGGCGAACAGCTCTATGCCGTCGTCTTCAAGCGGCGGGTCGAGACGCGGACGAAGACGGGAAGGATCCGCGAGAAGTGGGTGCGCGGCTACCGTGCACCGCGGCCCGAGGACGACAACTCGGCGGAGATCGCGGGCCGTCTGGCCGAGAAGATGCCGGTGTGGGAGGCGTTCGACATCGTGCCGAACGAACGATTCCCGGAGGATGGAAACGACACCCGACCGATCCAGTACGGCATGCCACTCTGGCGCGACCTATTCTCGCCCCGGCAACTGCTCTGCCATGGCACCAGCGTCGAGGTCTTCCGCGAGATGTTCGACGCGGACCAAGCGGCAAGTCCGGTTGGCGACGTTCGGAAGGCGGCCTACGGATACTTGGCCCTTTCGTTGGACAAGCTATTGAACTACAGCGCACGAATGACGCGGTGGCACGCGAGCCGCGAGGTCCTCGCAGGCACGTTCGACCGACACGACTTTTCCTTCAAGTGGTCGTACGCCGAGATGGCACCGCTGATCACCGGACTCGGCTACGACTGGGCGATCAAACAAACCGCCAAGTGCATCGGGGAACTCGTCCGGCTCGTCCACGGCGACACCGCTGCCGTGAACGGCACCGGACCCGCCAACCAACTCCGGCTTGCCGGCCCGAACGATGGAACGACGGTCCCAAGCGGGCCGGGCGACCTCCTCGCGTCGATTCAGCGAGAGCCCTGGGCCGGAGCCCCGGAATCGCCCCCTGTAGCGATCACCTGCAAACCAGCCGAGAGCCTCGACCACATCGAGGACGCCTCTATCGACGTCGTCGTCATGGACCCGCCCTACTACGACAACGTGATGTACGCCGAACTGGCCGATTTCTTCTACGTCTGGCTCAGGCGCACCGCGGGGCACGTCTTCCCGGAGCTCTTCCGGCACCGCCTGACGGACAAGGAGAACGAGGCCATCGCCAACCCGGCCAGGTTCAAGGGGAAGAAAGGCGCACGGGCGCTGGCGGGGCGCGACTACCAGGAGCGCATGGCAGCTATCTTCCGGGAGTGCGCCAGGGTGCTCAAGCCGGACGGCATCATGACCCTGATGTTCACCCACAAGGCGACCGGCGCCTGGGACGCGCTGACGACGGGACTCATGGAAGCGGGCTTCCAGATCACGGCCTCCTGGCCGATCAACACGGAGGCGGCGGGCAGCCTGCACATCAAGGACAAGGCTGCCGCCAAGAGCACGATCTTCCTCGTTTGCCGGCCGCCCGATGATCCCGGCGCGGCCGAACTCCGGGACAGCGGAACGTACTGGGAAGACGTGGAGCCGGAAGTCGCCAAGGCGGTCCGCGACCGCGTCGGCGAGTTTCAGGACGCCGGCATCGGCGGCGTGGACCTGTACCTCGCCTGCTTCGGCCCGGCGCTCCAGCGGTTCTCGGAACACTGGCCGCTGCGGCGCGGCACGCCCCGGGAACTGCCGGCCAGCGCTCGGCGAAGAGGTCATCAGGCGACCTTGCAGCTCGAAGAGCAGGACCCTTACGCCGTCACGCCGGAGGACGCGCTCGACGTCGCACGCCGGGAAGTGAAGCGCTGGAGGCTGGAGCAACTGACCCACCTCAAGGCCAATGTGGACCTCGACCCGGCGACCGCCTTCTTCGTGCTGGCCTGGGACGCCTTCAAGGCGCCCGGTTTCTCCTACGACGAGGCGCTGCGCTTGGCCCGCGCCACGGGCGTCGACCTGGACCGCGACATCGTCGGACGGCTCGCGCTCAAGAAGAGCGGCAACCTTCAACTCTGGGACAGCGAGCGCCGGGCCGCCCGGGGCGCCCTCGGACCGGCCGACGGTTCCCGCGGGATGATCGACGCCCTCCATCACGCGGCGCACATGGCGCGCAACAGGTCGCTGGAGGAGGCCCGCGACCTGCTCGCGCGCGCCGAGGTCGACGAGGATCCGCTCTTCCTGGCCGCCTTCGAGGCCGTGCTCGAGGTGCTCCCGGTGTCCTCGACCTTCACCGGCGTCGCCCTCAAGGGTGAGATCGCCGCCTTCAGCAACGACTTCGAGGCTCTCTACAACCTCCGGCGCTTCGCCTTCGCCGACCAGATCGATGAGCCGGAACAGCTCGCGATCTGGCGCCGAGACGCGACGTGATGCGATGCTCTCGGACCACTACTGGCGTCTGAAGTACACGCCGGACGACGGCGACCTGGTGCGGATCTTCTATCTCCCGGCACTCGAGGACGCGGAGAGCTACGACCGGCTGACTGGTTACTTCAAGGCCGGCGCGCTGACCCTGGCGGCGCGAGGAATCGAGGGGCTGGTCCGCAACGCAGGCCGCATGAGGCTGCTGGTGGGCTGCACCCTGGACCCGCCCGAGATCGAAGCGATCGAACGAGGCGAGAACCTTCGGGACGCCGTAGAGCAACACTTGGGCGCCATCCCGCTCGAACCCGCGGACCAGGAATCGACCGACGCCCTGGAACTGCTGGCCTGGATGGTCGCAGGCGGCCACCTCGAAGTGAAGGTCGCCGTGCCCTGCGACGCGAACCGGCGGCCCATTTTCGCCGAGGGCATCTTCCACGAGAAGTCGGGCGTGATCGAAGACCGGGTCGGCGACCGGATCGCCTGGACCGGCAGCCTCAACGAGACCGCGGCGGGCTGGCGCCAGAACTGGGAGAGCATCAGCGTCTTCAAGAGCTGGGGTGAAGGATCGGAGCCCGAGCGGGTGACCCGCGAACAGACGAACTTCGATCGCCTGTGGGCCGACGAGTCGCCCCATGTCGTCGTGCTCGACGCGCCGGAGGCAGCGCGCCGGGATCTGCTGCGCTTCATGCCGGAGAGTGACAAGCCGGCCCGACTGAAGAGGGGTGAGCTGGCCGCGACGCCGGACGAGCCGCCAGCTCCCGTCACCGGACCGCCCGCCCCACCACCCAAGGCCGAGCCGGACCTGAGGAGCCGCGTGTGGTCCTTCATCCAACAGGCACCTTCTCTGCCGGGTGGCGGCCGGCGGGTCGGCGAAGCCACCGCGGCAGTGACCCCCTGGCCGCACCAGGTCCGGGCCTTCGAGCGACTCTACGCCGAATGGCCGCCGCGGTTGCTGATCGCCGACGAGGTCGGCTTGGGCAAGACGATCCAGGCCGGCATGCTGCTGCGGCAAGCCTGGCTCGCAGGGCGCGCGAAGCGCATCCTCGTGCTGGCGCCCAAGGCGGTGTGTCGGCAGTGGCAGATCGAATTGCGTGAGAAGTTCAACCTGAACTGGCCGATCTACGATGGTAGACGGTTGGTGCGCTACCCCTCACCGGCGCTCCAGGGCGCAAACGAACGCGATGTCGGCCGAGACGACTGGCACAAGGCGCCCGCCGTCATGGTGTCGAGCCATCTCTTGCGCCGGAGCGATCGCGCCCGGAGCCTGCTCGATCAGGCCGAGTCGTGGGACCTGATCGTCGTCGACGAGGCCCACCACGCCCGCCGGCGGGAACTCGGCGGCAGCCGCCGCGCGCAGAGGCCGAACGCCATGCTGGGGTTGCTTCAGGCCATCTCGCAGAGAACCCAAGGGCTGGTTCTGTTGACCGCGACGCCGATGCAAGTTCATCCGGTCGAGGTCTGGGATCTGCTGGCCCTCCTCGGCCTGCCGCCCGAATGGACGCAGGAGCGGTTCCTGAAGTTCTTCGAGGACATCGAAGAGCCGAACCCCTCGCACGAGGCACTGGACCGGATCGCGGAAATGTTCCGAGCGACCGAGGCGCGCTACGGAACAACCGGAAAGGCAGTGGCCGAGGGCGCGACCGGCCTTCGCTCACTCGGCGCCGGCAAAGTGCTGAGGGCGCTGAGGAGCCCCTCCTCCATCGCCCGCCGGCGGCTGCAGGCACCGGAACGGAGGGCCGCCATCGCCGTCGCGCGGGCCAACACGCCGATTCGCCACCTCGTGTCGCGCCATACGCGCAGGCTGCTACGCGGATACCGCGAACGCGGCATGGTGGACGCGTCGGTCGCGGACCGGAACGTCGAGGATCGCATGGTGACGATGAGCACCGAGGAACGACGAGTCTACGAAGCGGTCGGAACCTACATCTCCAGCACCTACAACAAGGCCGAAGCCCGCGAGCGCAACGCGGTCGGATTCGTGATGACCACCTACCGGCGGCGGCTGGCCAGCAGCTTCCAGGCGCTTCGCAACACGCTCCGGGATCGGCTGGAAGCCTTCGCAGACCCTGAGCGCGAACGTAATACCGACCTCGACGAGGACGCCTTCGAGGACGAGATCCGGGCCGAGAACTGGGACGCCGAGGACTTGGCCGAGGAGGAACGCGCCGCCCTGGAGGCGGAAGAGCAGACCATGATCGCCGAGCTTCTCGACCGGGCCCAACGACTGCCACCCGACAGCAAGCTGGCGGCACTCAAGGACGAACTCAACCGCCTGCGCGACGAGGGCTACGGGCAGGTCATGGTGTTCACCCAGTACACCGACACGATGGACTTCCTGCGGGAAGCGCTCGCCGACGCCAAGCTCATGTGCTATTCGGGCCGCGGCGGCGAAGCGCCAACCGCCGACGGCGGCTGGCGCAAGATCGACCGCGACGAAGTCAAGCGGCGCTTCCGCGAGGGCGACGCGGACATCCTGCTATGCACCGACGCAGCCTCGGAGGGCCTCAACTTCCAGTTCTGCGGCGCTCTCGTGAACTACGACATGCCGTGGAATCCGATGCGGGTAGAACAGCGGATAGGCCGCATCGACCGCCTGGGCCAGCGGAGTCCCACAATCCAGATCGTCAACCTCCACTACGAAGACACGGTCGAGACCGACGTGTATCAGGCGCTGCGCGATCGCATCGGCCTGTTCGAGGCCGTCGTCGGCCGGCTGCAACCGATCCTGGCGGAGTTGCCGCGTTCGATCACTGCGGAAGTTCTCGCCGACCGGGCCTCCTCGGCCTCCCTCGCCCATCGCCTCGAGGGGCAAATCGTCGAAGCCCAAGCCGGCGGCTTCGACCTCGACGAAGTGCTCGAAGAAGATCTGGAGATGCCCGTCCTGCCAGAGTCGCCCCTCACGATGGCCGACCTCGACCGCGTCATCTCACGGCCCGACCTGATGCCGTCTGGAGTGGAGATTCGCCCGATGGGCGCTCGCGAGTACAGCCTACTGGCTCCCGGAATGAAGGAGGCGCTTCGAGTCACGACGGACCAGGAGTACTACGAAGAGCACTCGGAGAGCCTTGAGCTCTGGTCGCCGGGAAACCCGCTGTTCGAACCTCCGGAGCGGGCAGTGCCCGACACTTCGCATCAAGGGGACCGTGACCAAGCAAAGGCGCCGCGGACCCTTCGCGACCTGCTCAGCACGCGATAGACGAGGCGCTTGCGCGGCTGACGCGGAAGTGATCGGCTAGGCGCACCGGAGGTCGGACGAGGTCACGGACTCGGCCGACGAGAACTCACGTTGTCAAAGCGCGCCAGCGCGCGTCAGTTGGAGGAGCAGCTCGTTTGACTGCCGGGTGGCTCCCACAGAACAAGCATGTGGCGGACGCAGACAGCCGTACGCGCAGCAATCCAGTCGTACTGTTCCGCAAACTCCGCGAACTCGTCAACGTGCTGTGCAGTGTCAACAACTTTGATGAGTACAAGCGCCGAATCGAGTTCGGTCCGGACGAAGTCTCGATAGCTACTGTCTGAGATCGATCGGCAAAGCCACTCGATCTTGGTAGCGCGCGTTGGGCGACCGTGCCCGTCCAGCTCCTTGTTGTTTTCCTCTGCCCACGGAAGAACAGAGTTGTTTGGCGCGACTGAGTGCAGGACTCCCTTTAGGAGCTTACGCATTGAAGCACTGCCCTGAGTCCAGCCATCTGGACCAGGGCTCCCGCCCCGCTGCTTGACGCCCCGGTACTGCTCGAGGAAAGCAGGCTTCAACTTCGGCAGCTCCCGCTCAAGGTAGTCGTCCGTCTCCCGGATAGTCACGTCGCCCAAGGGGCCAGCCAGTACCTCGGGCTCATCCTCCCGCGGCTCGTGGGGCGTGATGCTGCGAACCGCAGACGTATGCACGAACACCGCCCGTGTCGGCAAGTCACAGGCAGCAAGACGAACCGACCGGGCCAACTTGGTCTCTCGACCAATCGACGCGACAAGATCTGCGTGTCTTGAAACCAATCGGCCTGTAAGGCGCGCCAGTTCCTCTTGTTGCCGGTCAATCGCCCCGATCAGTTTCCCCGCGTCCGCCAAGTCGATAGAGGCGAGTCTGCTTCGAGTCAACTCGACAACTGAGGACACCGCGCCAACGTCAACGTCGAAACCTCTGTACACCCTGTCAAGACCCACGGACGCAGCGTCTATCGCGCGCCGAACCCGCTCCTCCTCAGCGAACGCCGACTGGGCCGCCGTCTGAAGCCGGCTGAAGACCTCTGACACGGAGTCCAAACGCGAGAATAGGTCGTGCGCTCGCAACGTCGCCACTTGGTTCTCAAGGAGCCGCCTCGCAGGATCTTCGGCGAGTCGCCCGAGGAGTTCGTTCTGCCTTGCCAGTTCTCGGCGCAAATCACTCAAGTCGAATCGTCCAAAGAGATCGCTGCGACGCTACCACCCCGCGCCGCGGCACACAGGCCGACCCAGATGCTGTAGCACATGGCCAGCAGCACCAGGGTGAACGGCAGGCCGGTCGAGACGGTCATCGCCCGCAGGGCGTCCAGCGCGCCGGTGCCGCCGACCAGGAGCAGGACCGCGGCGACGACGCCTTCGAGGGTGGCCCAGAAGACACGCTGGCTGGTCGGCACGTCCTCCTTGCCGCCCGCGGTGATCGTGTCGACGACGAGCGAGCCGGAGTCGGACGACGTGACGAAGAACACGAGCACCAGGACGACGCCGGCGAGCGACAGCACCGCACTGAGGGGGAACTGCTCGACCATCCGGAAGAACATGACCTCCTGGGCCGCGGACGCCACCGGCGCCGTGCTGTCCGCGATCGTCTGGGAGATCGCCGTGCCGCCGAAAGCCGCCATCCAGACGATCGACAGCAACGTCGGGATGAGAATCACGCACACGACGAACTCGCGCACGGTTCGGCCGCGGGAGACTCGGGCGATGAACATGCCGACGAACGGCGACCAGGACACCCACCAGGCCCAGTAGAACGTGGTCCAGTCATGCGAGAAGCTCACGTCCTCACGACCGAACGGCATCGCCAGCGGCGCGAAGTTCGCGCCATAGGCCAGGGCGCCCCTGGCGGCGGTGACCAGGATCTCGCCAGTCGGGCCAATCACGACGACCGCGAGCAACAGGGCAAGGGCAAGGGTCATGTTGACTCCCGACAGCACCTTGATGCCTCGGTCAATGCCGCGTACCACCGAAACGACGGCGAGCAACGTGATGAGGCCGATCAGCACCACGGCGGCAAGACCGCCCGTGCCCCAGCCGTAGAGCAGGTTGAACCCGGCCAGGGCCTGGGTGGTCCCCAGTCCGAGCGACGTCGCCAGGCCGAACAGGGTGGCGAGTACGGCGAGGACGTCGATCAGGTGTCCCCACCAGCCGCGCACGCGGTCGCCCAGGATCGGATAGAAGGCCGAGCGCAGGGTCAGCGGCAAGCCGTGGTTGTAGGCGAAGAACGCCAGCGCCAGGGCGACCACGGCGTAGATCGCCCACGGATGCAGTCCCCAGTGGTAGATCGTCGCCGCCATCGCGAGGTCGCGCGCGGCCATCGCGTCACCGGCGGCGCCCCCGAGCGGCGCGGCGTCGCTCCGCAGGCCGTCGCCGTCGATCACCGGCCCGTCGAAGGCGGCGCCGAAGTGGGACAGCGGCTCCGAAACGCCGAAGTACATCAGGCCGATCCCCATGCCGGCGGCGAACAGCATCCCGAACCAGCCCGGATACGAGAACTCCGGCTTCGCGTCCGGGCCACCCAGCCGCACCCCGCCGACCGGCAGGAACACGAGCAGCAGGGCGAAGAGAACGAAGACGTTGCCGGCCGACAGGAAGAACCAGTCGAAGGCGCCGATGATCGCCGGAAGCAGCCAACTGAAGAACCGCGCCGCCTGGCTCTGGAAGACCAGCGTGCCGAGGACGAACAGGACGATCGCAGCCGCCGAGACGACGAACACCGGGTGGTGAATGTCGAGCCCGAACGGGCTGATGTTGTCCCGCCCGACGCGGAACTGGGGGCGCCGACTCAGTTGAACTGTTCGCGCAGCAGCCGCTTCAGGATCTTCCCGGACGGGTTCCGCGGCAACTGGTCGATGAAGTGGACGGCGACCGGCTGCTTGAAGCGGGCCAGCTTGTCCTGGCAGAACTCGAGGATCTCCTCACCTTCGAGGCTCTCGTCGGAGCGGACGACGATCGCGACCGGGGACTCGCCCCACTTCTCGCTCTCGCGGCCGATGACGCCGACTTCGAGCACCTTGGGGTGGCGGCCGATGACCTCTTCGAGTTCCGCCGGATAGACGTTCTCGCCGCCGGAGATGATCATGTCCTTCAGCCGGTCCTGGATGTACACGAAGCCGTCCTCGTCCATCACCGCGCCGTCGCCGGTGTGGAACCAGCCGTCCACGAGACTCTCGGCCGTGGCTTCCGGCCGGTTCCAGTACTCCTTCATCAGGTGGCGGCCGGCGACCAGGACCTCGCCCGCTTCGCCGGGGGCGCAATCCTTGCCGTCGTTGTCCACGACGCGCACGGAGGTGTGGAAGAAGGCCTTGCCGGTCGAACCGGCCTTGCGGATGGCGTCCTCTGGCGAGATCAGGCAGGCCGGGCCGCAGGTCTCGGTGAGGCCGTAGACCTGGTGGATCTCGATGCCCAGCTTGTCGTAGGCCTCGATCAGGTTGACCGGTACCGGCGCCGCGCCGCTCATGCACCAGCGGAGCCGCTCATGCTTGCAGCGCTCGGGATCGTAGACCTGGAGCATGAAGTTGAGCATCGCCGGCACCTTCAGCATCACGTCGATCTTCTCTTCGTCGATCAACCGCCAGGTGCGGACCGGGTCGAAGGCCCGCAGCACGACGCTGGTGCTGCCGCGGTGCACGTTGCCGGTGGCCGGGGTCAGCGCGCCGACATGGAAAAGCGGCAACGAGACGAGGTAGCGGTCGCCGTAGCGGGTGTCGGCGCTGGCCATGATCGTCAGGCCCGCCCACAACGCGGACGCGTGGGTGTGGACCGCGCCCTTGGGCAGGCCGGTCGTGCCCGAGGTGTACATGATGTACAGCAGGTCGTCGTCGAGGGCCCCGATCTCGGGCTCCGCGTCGCTCGCCGCCGACGTCGCGTCGAGGTACGAGAGGCAGCCGTCCGGCCGCTGCTCGTCCGGGCCCACGTGCACCCACCGCGTCACGTTCGTGCCGTTCTCGCCGCCGCCGCGCGCGATCAGGTCCAGCACCTGGGCCTGGAACTCGTCGCCGAAGACGAGGGTCTCGGCGCCGGCGTCGCGGATGATGAAGGAGAGCTCCTCGGGCGTCAGCCGCCAGTTGAGCGGCACGCATACGGCGCCGATCTTGGCGACCGCGAAGAAGGTCTCCATGTACTCGACGCTGTTCATCAGCAGCAGCGCGACGCGGTCGCCCTTGCCCACGCCGAGTTCCCGAAGAGCGTTGGCGGTCCGGTTCGAGCGCAGGTTCCACTCGGCGAAGGTGAAGCGGCGCTCCGTCTCGACGTCGACGAAGCCCTCCATGTCCGGCGACAGGGAGGCGCGCTTGGTCAGGATGAGTCCGACGTTGTCTCGCATGGGTTCCTTCTCCTCCGGCGTTCAGCGACTCGCCGGATCCTAGCGCGGCCGGTCTAGTCGCCGGCGGCGGCCACTGCCTCGTCGAGACCGTAGCCCTCGAGCGTCCCGTGCAGGGCGACGATGTCGAGCCCCATGACGAGCAGGTCGTGCTTCTCGCCGGAGAGGTCGCGGACGTGATTCCGCATCAGCCCCTCGGGGCGGAAGCCAAGTCCCTCGAAGGCCGCGACGGCGCCCTTCTGGTCCGGCGTCATCCGCGCCACGACCTTCTCGATGCCGGCCGCGACAGCCGCCTGGAACGCCTGCTCGACGAGCAGCCGGCCCAGGCCCTTGGCACGCGCGGAGTCGGAGATCACGACCCGGATCTCGGCGACGTGGGAGGACCACTGCAACTGGCTGCGGTCGATCGAGGCGTAGCCGATCAGCTTGGCGTCCGCCAGGGCGAGCAATGTCGTCATCTGGCCCGACTCGATCTCGCCGATCCACTGGTCGACCACGTCGGCCTCGCGGATGTCCCGGCGCAGGAACAGGAGATCGTGGTCCGGCAGACCGTCGGCGAAGGCGAGGACGGCTGAGCGGTCGTCCGCGTCCATGGGCCGCACCGTCAGGTCGCGGGCGTTCAGCCGCCGGGCGACACGGTCTACGGCCGCCATCGACAGCGGGCCGTTCTCCGCGACCGGGTTCCTGTCGTCCGCCATCCTGTTCCTCCCCTCAGACCGAGCGCTCGGCCAGCCACCCCTCGAGGCGCGGCCACAGGCGGCGCACCGCGTTCCCCCCGGCGACCAGGCTGACGTGGCCGCCCTTCAGCATGAGCTCCTGCCTGTCTTCGGAGCCGACCATTCCGACCAGGTCGCGGGCCGCCTCGTACGGCACGATGTGGTCGTGCTCCGCGACGACGTGGATGAAGGGGACCTTGATGTTCGACAGGTCGACGAGCCTGCCGCCGAGCCGGAACTCGCCCTTGATCAGCAGGTTCTGCTGCTGGAGCTCCTTCGTCGTCTGGCGGAAGCACTCGCCCGGGAACGGGATCTGGTCGGCGGCCCAGCGCTGGAGTCGGCGGTACGAGGTCACGAACTCGTCGTTCCACATGTTGTCCCAGAGACGCACCCGGCCCGCGACCTGTGACGCCGGCCGCAGTGCGTTGAAGGAGGCGTAGAGCATCTGGGGCGGGACGTTGCCCAGTCGATCGACGATCCGGTCGACGTCGAAGTGGGCCGGGTCCGTCCAGGTCCTGAAGAGTCCCATCCCGTCGTAGTCGACCGGGGTCGTGAAGCAGGCCAGGTTGCGCAGCCGCCCGCCGGACGACGCATCCGGATGAAGCGCCGCGTACAGCGCGCCCAGCAGCCCGCCCATGCAGTAGGCGACGATCGACACGTCGGGTTCGCCGCTCCGCTCGTGGACGACCTCCACGCACTCGGGAATGAAGTCGAGCACGTAGTCCTCCAGCCGCAGGCGGCTGTCCTCGGGCCGGGGCGTGCCCCAGTCGATCATGTAGACGTCGAAGCCGCGGTCGAGCAGAAACTCGATCAGGCTGTGGCCCGGCGCCAGGTCGAGGATGTAGGGCTTGCTGATCAGCGACATGACCAGCAGGATCGGCGTCCGGTACACCTCGTCCACCCGCGCCCGGTAGTGATACAGGCGGAGCGTGCCCCGGCTGTGGACCGTGTCCTTCGGCGTCAGGCCTACGCCCGGATCGCCCGTGGAGATGTACTCCAGGCCCTTGACGCTCCGCCGGAACGCGCGCTCCATTTCGCGCCGTACGCTCTCCGCGACCCCGGCGGTCGCGTCCAGTACGGGCGTCGCGCTGCGGGCCGAAGGGCCGGCCGACGCCGTCGTCATTCCGATGCCGACCCTTCGTCCGGAGCTGTCGCCTTCCGCTCCGACGGTGGACGGCGGGTGCGAGCGGGCCGGGGGGCCGGGTTCGCGTCGCCCTTCCGGCCGATCGCCTGGGCGAGCAACCCCTCGATCCGCAGCAGCCTCTCCTCGACCGCGGTCAAGCGCTCCGCGAGGTCGCCGAGGTCGTTCCGCGTCGGCAGGTTGACCGCCTGGAAGTAGCGCTGCGCGCCCTCGTTCATCGTCTGCTGGAACATGGTCATCGCCTCGATCCAGCCGCCCGAGGCACGGGCGAACTGCTCCGTGCCCATCATGTCGTTGAACACCTTGTTCATCTGGTGCTCGGACTGGGTGACCCACTCGCGCCAGGCGGCGAAGGGGTCGGCGGGCGGCGAAGGGGTCGGGCGTTCGTCGGACATGACGGGAGCTTACGCCGACTCCTCCGCCCGCGCGGTGAGCGAGTCGAGGTAACTGTTCGCCAGACCGAAGCTCGCGTCGA
Source organism: Candidatus Multivorans thiocomprendens (assembly GCA_027493375.1). GTDB lineage: Bacteria > Acidobacteriota > Thermoanaerobaculia > Multivoradales > Multivoraceae > Multivorans > Multivorans thiocomprendens. The sequence continues at coordinate 40,545 of JAPVWO010000087.1, forward strand.
CCGCGGAGCGGTAGGAGTTGCGACCGTCCTGGAACAACCGGACCCACTCCTGGACCAGGCTCTTGGCCTCGGCCGGAAGCCGCTCGGAGTTCTCGGTCCACTTGGTGATCGTTTCTTCGCGGCGCTCCTGCATGGAAGCCACCATGTCGAAGCTGGTGTCGAACACGCGCTTCTGGAAGTCGAGCGCCTGCCGGTTGGCATCGATCAACGAGCCGCGCCAGGCCTGGCTCGGGCTCTTCGTCGCGGTGGTTGTGCTGGTCGTCATCTGAGGTCTCCTGAGTGGTACGATCCGTTGCTCGGACGGCCCACGTGCCTCTGCCCCACCGGGTCTCGCGGCTCGCAGGCCTGTTTCGTCGGTTGCACTAGTGACGGCCGCTTCACTTGACGATGTCCGTCTTGTGCAACGCAGCAAGAATGCTGCACAATATGCTGCACTGTGTCAACCCCCCTCCGCATGACCGACTCCTCGCGGCTCGACCCACACCCGTGACATGAACACTTCCCGCAAGTCGCTCGCGCCGATCGTCATCAAGAAGTACGAAAACCGCCGGCTGTACGACACCCACAACAGCCGCTACGTGAACCTCGAGAGTGTCGCCGAACTCGTCCGCGGCGGGCGGGACATCCAGGTCGTCGACTCGAAGACGGGAGAGGACGTCACCCGCCACGTTCTGACCCAGATCATCGTCGACGGCGCGAAAGATCCGGAGCACGGACCGCCGCTCGAGTTCCTCCGCGACCTGGTGAGGGCGCGGGACCAGGCGGGCCGGGACTTCTTCCAGTGGTACCTGAAGAGCGCCGGCGAAGTCTACGAACGGGTCCGCGAGACGATGCAGCGAAGCCCGTTCGCGCCGGACCCGTCCTGGATGCGCCTCTGGGACCCTCGCGCCATGGCGGAGGAGATGCACGCGCAGATGACGCGGCAGATGGAGGGGGTGTTCGGCAGAGGCGGCGGCGCCGGCCGCGGCCGTGAAGCTCAAGAGCCGCCGGCCCCTCCACCCACGGCCGCATCCGCGCCCGAAGACGGCGGCGACGCCACGCGCGCCGAACTCGACGAACTGAAGGGCCGGCTCCAGGACCTGGAGCGCCGCCTGGCGGACGCTCCCGACTGACCCGGTACGGAGGCGCGACGCAATGCCCCTCTCCACCGCCGCGGCCGGCTGCGAACTCAGCTCCTCGACGGTCGAGGCCACCGTACGCGACGTGCTCGCCTACGCCGCCGGCATCGGCGACACCTGCGACGCGGTGTTCGACGACGCCCGGAGCGGCGGCGTCGCGGCGCCGCCTTCGTACTGCGTGTCGCTCGAGTGGCCCGTCGTCAGCCGCGGCCGCGGCTCCGAGCTCCTCGGCGGCGAGCCGCACGAGCTGAGGCGCGGCGTTCACGCCAGCCAGGACTCCCACTTCCACCGGCCGATCCGCCCCGGCGATTCGCTGACCACCCGCGGCCGCTACGTCGGCATCCGGAGCACGCGGGCCGGCGCGCTGCTGACCACCCGCCTCGACACGGTCGACGGGAAGGGCCGCCCGGTCACGACCTCCTGGTCGCGTTCGATCTTCCGCGGCGTCGACACGACGGGCCCCAACGCCGAGACGGAGCCGGCGCCCGAGACTCCCAGGCTGTCCTGGAACGGGAACGGCCGGCAGCGGAGCGAGATCTTCGTGCCGCGGGGGTTGCCGCACGTCTATACCGAGTGCGCGCGGATCTGGAACCCGATCCACACGGAACGCGAGGTGGCACTCGCCGCCGGCCTGCCCGACATCATCCTCCATGGCACCGCGACCTGGGCTCTCGCCGGCCGCGAGGTGCTCCGCGCCCACGGCGGCGGCGACCCGCTCCGGCTCAGACGGCTCCACGGCCGGTTCAGCGCGATGGTCATCCCCGGCACGACGATCGCGGTGGAGCACGCGCCCGCCGGCGAGGCGGAAGACGGCGGACGCCTCGTCGCCTTCCGGGTCCTCAACGCGGAGGGCCAGGAGGCGGTGAGCCAGGGCGTCGCGGTCGTCGCGTAGAGTACCGGCCCCGATCGACAGCAGGACCAACCGACGGAGACACGAAGAGATGGGAATCCTCGAAGGCAGGACGGCAATCGTCACCGGCGCCGGACGCGGCATCGGCAAGGGCATCGCGATCAGGTTCGCGGAGGAGGGCGCGAACGTGGTGGTCAACGACCTGGGCGGCGCGACCGACGGCACCGGCGGTTCGCGAATCGCCGACGAGGTGGTCGAGGAGATCCGGAGCGCCGGCGGTTCGGCGGTTGCGAACTACGACTCCGTGGCCACCGTCGAGGGCGGACAGAACATCTTCCAGACCGCGATCGACTCGTTCGGCGGCCTGGACATCCTCGTGAACAACGCCGGCATCCTGCGCGACCGGACGATCTTCAACCTGGAAGAGACCGACTGGGACGCCGTGCTCGACGTCCACCTGAAGGGCCACTACTGCTGCAGCCGGCCGTTCGCCCGCTACATCCGCGAGACGAACCGCCCGGACTGCCGGATCATCAACTTCTCCTCGGTGTCGGGCCTCTACGGCAACTTCGGCCAGTCCAACTACGCCGCCGCCAAGGCCGGCATTGCCGGTCTTTCCCGGGTCCTGGCGCTGGAGCTGGCCAAGTACCGCTGCACCGTCAACACGATCTCGCCGGGCGCCACGACGCGGATGACGGCCGAGCTGCGAGCCGGCCGCGGCATGGAGATCGACGAGGACGCGCCGGAGCAGAGTCCGAATCAGATCGCGCCGGTCTGCGCCTGGCTGGCATCCGACGCGGGCGCGGACATGACCGCCCAGATCATCGACGTGATGCGCGGCTGGGTCGGCATCATGCAGCAGCCCAAGGTGATCCGGAAGTTCAGCAAGGACGGCATGTGGGACAGCCGCGACATCGACCTGATCATGCCGCAGTTGCTCAAGGCGAAGCAGGACCACGACGAGGCGGTCGACGCGAAGGCGGAGCCGACGCCGGTCTAGCGCGCTTCCTGGCGCCGGATCAGGTCAGCCAGCGGACGTACCAGGGCGTCCCGTCCGCCTTCTGCTGCTCCTTGTAGCGCTGGCGCTCCAGCTTCCTCAGGAACGCCTCGCCCTTGTCGAAGCAGCAGTCCTTGTACTTCCTGCCGCTGCCGCAGGGGCAGGGTTCGTTGCGCTGCACCTTGCTGAAGCGCCGCGGCGCGGTAACCACCGATTTGCGGGTCGCGATCGCGTTGCTCAGCCGTCGTCCGCGTTTCATCGACTCACCGTGGTCCCTCGTCTGCCGGTCCTTCGCATGGTCTCCTTCGCGCCGCCGGCCGCGGCCGAGCGAACGAAGCGCTCCGAGCCCTGTAACATAGCAGCCGTACCGTCACCGGGCGAGGCCGGCAATGGCCGACCGTCAGCGCGCCCCCGGACGATCCGCAGCCCGGACGATATGACCGCCACACGCAAGCCGAGGCTGACATGAGAATCTGCGTTGTCGGCTCCGGCTACGTCGGCCTGGTGACGGGGGCCTGCCTGGCGGACTTCGGCATGGATGTCGTCTGCGTCGACCAGGACGAGTCGAAGATCGCCCAGTTGCAGGCGGGCCGGATTCCGATCTACGAGCCAGGCTTGGCGACCCTGGTTGCCAAGAACGAGGAAGCCGGACGCCTGGGTTTCACGACCGAGCCGGGGCCGGCTCTTGAAGCCGCAACGGCTGTCTTCATCGCCGTCGGCACGCCGCCCCGCGAGGACGGCTCTTCGGATCTCCGCTACGTCCGCGAGGTGGCCCAGGCAATCCGTGGAAGGCTCAACAGCTACAAGGCAATCGTCACCAAGAGCACCGTGCCGGTCGGCACCGGCCGAATGATCGAAGACATCATCGGTCGCGGCCGCACCTTCTCCGTTGTCAGCAACCCCGAGTTCCTGCGCGAGGGCTCGGCCATCGAGGACTTCATGCGGCCGGACCGCCTGGTCATCGGCAGCCGCGACCAGCGCGCCACCGACATCATGCTCGAGATCTACTCGCCGCTCCGCGCGCGCGGCGTCCCGATCGTGGTCACGGACGTCGAGACCGCGGAGATGATCAAGTACGCCTCCAACAGCTTCCTGGCCACCCGCATCTCCTTCATCAACGAAGTGGCGGAGTTGTGCGAGCGAACCGGGGCCGATGTCCAGGTCGTTGCCCATGGCATGGGCCTGGATCGCCGGATCGGACCGCTGTTCCTGCGCCCGGGGCCGGGCTTCGGCGGGTCATGCTTTCCCAAGGACACGCGGGCCATGGTTTCCATGGCGCGCGACGCCGGCGCCCGAGCCGAGATCGTCGAAGCAACCCTTCACGTCAACCATCGAATCCAGGAACGGATGCTCGCCAGGATCGAGTCCGTGCTCGGTAGTCCCGAAGGCCGGAACGTGGCGCTGCTGGGACTGTCCTTCAAGCCCAACACGGACGACATCCGTGAATCTCCCGCGATGTTCGTGCTCGAGAACCTCCTGTCGCGGGGCGCGACGGTCCGGGTCTACGATCCAGCGGCGATGGAGAACGCCCGCCGCATTCGCCCGGAAGCCGTCTACTGCAGTGACCCGTACGAAGTGGCCGAGGACGCCGACCTGCTGGTCATCCTGACCGAGTGGAACCAGTTCCGGGCGCTCGAGTTCGAGCGGCTGAGGCAGTTGCTGCGCGAGCCTCAGATACTCGATCTGCGCAATCTCTACGAGCCTGGACGCGTGGCGGACGCCGGCCTCAGATACTCCTCGCTCGGGCGCGCCGACGCCGTCCCGGCCGCTGCAGTTCCGGGAGTGAAGGCCTCGTGAGCCAACCGCTTTCCGTGGTCACCGGCGGCGCCGGTTTCATCGGCTCCCATCTCTGCGAACGGTTGCTCGCAGAGGGTCACCGCGTCTACTGCGTCGACAACTTCATCACCGGCAGCCCGGCGAACATCGAACACCTGCGCGACAACGAGCGCTTCACGCTGATCGAGCACGATGTCAGCAAGCCGGTCTACGTCGGGCCCGACGTCGACAACGTTCTCCACTTCGCCTCGCCGGCAAGCCCGGTCGACTACCTGGAACTCCCGATCCAGACGCTCAAGGTGGGATCGCTCGGCACCCACAACTCGCTCGGCCTGGCCAAGCACCACGGCGCCCGCTACCTGCTCGCCTCGACGTCGGAGGTCTACGGCGATCCCCTGGTCCACCCGCAGCCGGAGTCCTACTGGGGCAACGTGAACCCGGTCGGTCCGCGCGGCGTCTACGACGAGGCGAAGCGCTTCGCGGAAGCGATGGTCATGGCCTACCACCGGATCCACGGCCTCGACACCCGGATCGTCCGCATCTTCAACACGTACGGACCGCGGATGCGGCTCCGCGACGGTCGCGTCGTGCCGAACTTCATCCGCCAGGCACTCTCGGGCAGACCGATGACCGTCTACGGCGACGGCAGCCAGACGCGTTCCTTCTGCTACATCGACGACCTGGTCGAAGGAGTCTGGCGGCTTCTCAATTCCTCGGAGACCGACCCCGTCAACCTCGGCAACCCGCGCGAGATGACCGTGCTCGAGTTCGCCCGGGTCATCCAGGGTCTGACCGGGAGTCGCAGCGACATCGAGTTCCAGTCCCTGCCGGTCGACGACCCGAAGACGCGCCAGCCCGACATCACCCGCGCCACCGGCGTGCTCGACTGGGAGCCCCAGGTGGACCTGGAGGCCGGCCTGGAGAAGACGATCCGCTACTTCGCGGACCTGCTGGGAGACCAGGAGCTTGGGCCGTAGAAGGCAGCGGCCTGTAGGATCGGGCGATCTCCCGAGCCACGCCAGCCAGGAGATGGACAGAACCAGCCACGAGGAGATGTCCATGAACCTGATCGCTTCCAGTTCCAGAGCCCTCCCCGCAGTCATCCTCGGCGCCGCGCTCGCCGTTGCCTGGTTTGCCGGCACTCCGGCAGCCGCCCAGGACGAACGCTTCGTCGGCATCTGGCAGAAGGACATCTCGCGCAGCGACGCGCCCTGGCCCGGGCGGCCCGATCGACCGCAACCGAACGCGGCCGACATCGAGATCGAGTTCCGCCTGGTCGGCGACGATGTCGAGTTGACCCAGACCAGCCGCCGGCGCGACTGGCCTACCCCCCAAAACCTCAACGTCACGTACATCACGAACAACAGGCCGCACGCGGCGGCCGACCTGGGCAGCGGCCGGATGCAGGAAGTGCGGGCCAGGTGGCGGAAGAAGAAACTGACCGTTTCGTTCACGGTCAGCCTGCCGGGCTTCGAGGCGGACGTACAGCAGATCTGGGAGATAACCAAGCAGGGCGACCTGTTGCAGACCGTCGCCGGACGTGGCGCCGAGGGCCGCCCCGACATCCGCAGGAACTACTTCGTCCGCGCCTCGACCGTCCAGTAGCCGGACCTCACGCACGCCAACGAACGAAAACGAACCGGTCCGGCGTCGGGCTGCGCCGACGCGGACTGCGAGGAAGCAGGAGCAATCAAGAATGCGGACAGCGATCGGCATAGGGAGCGCGTACGCCTCCGGAACGAACTGGGACGCCCTGGCGGAGTACGTCGTCGAGGCGGACCGCATGGGCATCGACGACGTCTGGTCGGCGGAGGCCTGGGGCACCGACGCGGTGACTCCGCTCGCCTTTCTCGCCGGGCGGACCGAGCGGGTCCGTCTCGGCACCGGCATCATGCAGATCTCGGCGCGGGCGCCGTCGATGACCGCGATGACCGCGATGTCGCTGGCGTCCATCTCGAGGGACCGCTTCGTGCTGGGACTCGGCGTCAGCGGCCCGCAGGTGGTCGAGGGTCTTCACGGCGTGCCCTTCGCCATGCCGCTGGGCCGCCTCCGCGAGTACGTCGACATCCTGAAGATTGCCCTGTCGGGCGAGAAGATCGCGTACGACGGCAGGCACTACACCCTGCCCCGGCCGGGAGGCGAGGGCAAGGCGATCCGGATGTCGCAGCCGCCCCGGCCCGACCTGCCGATCTACCTCGCGACCCTAGGTCCGAAGTCCCTGGAGTACACCGGCGAGGTCGCCGACGGCTGGCTCGGCACGTCCTTCATCCCGGAGCACACCGACGCCTTCTTCCCGGCGATGCGCGCCGGCGCCGAGCGCGCCGGCAGGTCGTTCGGAGACATTGACATCCAGGTTGGCGGCGACGTCGAGTTCGGCGACGACCTGGAACGGATGGCCACCCGCCGCAAGCCGGCGATGGCCTTCACCCTCGGCGCGATGGGCTCGGCGCAGACGAACTTCTACAACGACGCCTACCGCCGTGCCGGCTTTATCGAAACCGCCCGTGAGGTGCAGGCTCTCTGGATCTCCGGCAAGCGGGAGGAGGCCGCGGCGCGGGTTCCGGACGAGATGGTGCTCGGCAACACCCTGATCGGCGACGAGGCCCGCGTCCGCGCGCGCATTCGCGCCTACCGCGACGCCGGCGTGACCACCCTGCGCCTCAACCCGGCCGGAGCCACGGTGCGGGAGCGGCTCGACACCCTGGGCCGGTTCCTGGAGCTGGTCCGCGAGGAGGCTCCCGCCGGAGGCCAGGAACGCTGCCGGCCGCCGGCCGAGCCGCAAGCAACGGGTCCACAGCCCGGTAGTCGCCGCTGAGCATGCGACGCCGACTGGAATGAGCTTCCCGGCACGGCACGGCACGGAACTCCTCGCCCACGCCGAGCGGAACCTGGGGCGCTTCGAGCAGCGCGCGCTCGACCCGGAAACCGCCGCGGCGCGGGCCGCCGAGGCTTCCGGCCACACCGGCGCGGCGCCGGCCAACGCGCACGCCGCGGTCGCCGTGACGCTGCTGCCCGACCAGAGCGGCAGCGGTTGCTTCCTGCTTACGCGGAGGTCGCTCCGGCTGCGGCGGCACCGCGGCCAGTGGGCCCTCCCGGGCGGCCGGATCGACGAGTCGGAGACACCCGAACAGGCGGCGCTCCGCGAACTCCACGAAGAGGTGGGCCTGGACCTCGACTCCTCTGCCGTCCTCGGACGACTCGACGACTTCGGCACCCGCTCCGGCTTCGTCATCACGCCGGTCGTCTTCTGGTGCGACGACTATCGCGAGCTCGAGCCGAATCCGGCCGAGGTCTACAGGGCGTACCGCATCCCCCTGATCGACCTGGACCGTCCGGACGTGCCGGTGCTGCGGGAGATACCGGAGAGCGAGAATCCCGTGCTCTCCATGCCCATCCGCGGCGGCCTCGTCCACTCGCCGACGGCAGCGATCGTGTACCAGATGCTCGAGGTCGTGCTCCGCGGCAACGATGTCCGCGTGGCCCACTACGAGCAGCCGGTCTTCGCCTGGCGTTGACTCGATGACCCCGCGCCGGCCTCTCGACGGCGTCCTCGTGGTGGCCATCGAGCAAGCGGTTGCGGCGCCGCTGGCTACCTGCCGGCTCGCCGACGCCGGGGCCCGGGTGATCAAGATCGAGCGCGAAGGCGGCGACTTCGCCCGCGGCTACGACGGCAGCGGCGGCGTCTCGGCCTATTTCGCGTGGCTGAACCGCGGCAAGGAGTCCATCGTGCTCGACATCAAGGACGCTGAGGACCGGACCCTTCTCGAACGGATGCTCGAGCGTGCGGACGTGTTCATCCAGAACCTCGCTCCGAGCGCCGCCGCGCGCGCGGGCTTCGGGTCGAAGGACCTCGGCAAGCGTCATCCGCAACTGATCACCTGCGACATCTCGGGCTACGGCGAGGAGGGACCGTACCGGTCGATGCGCGCCTACGACCTCCTGGTCCAGGCCGAGAGCGGCGTCGCATCGATCACCGGCTCACCGGCGGAGCCCGGCCGGGTCGGCGTGTCGATCTGCGACTTCGCCACCGGCATCTACGCTTACTCCGCCATCCTCGAAGCCCTGATCGAGCGCGAGCGCACCGGCGCCGGCCGCAACGTCGAGGCCACCCTCTTCCACACGATGGCCGACTGGATGGCCGTGCCTCTGCTGCGCTTCGAACAGCAGGGTCTCGACTGGCCGCGCGTCGGCCTCGGCCATCCGACGATCGTGCCCTACGGCCTGTTCGAGCTCGGTGACGGCGACTCCGTCCTGATCGGCGTTCAGAACGACCGCGAGTTCGTGCGACTGTGCAACGAGGTTCTCGACCAGCCGGAGCTGGCCGAGGCCTACCCCCGGAACGTGGACCGCGCCAACGCCCGCGACAACGTAGAAGGCGCGATCCGTGCTGTCTTCCTGCGCCACGACCGGGCCTCGATCCAGGCCGCGCTGAACCAGGCGCGCATCGCCTACGGCTTCCTCAACGACGTGGCCGCCCTGTCGGGGCATCCGCAACTCCGCCGGGCCAGGCAACCTCTCCCCGACGGCACCGAGATCGACATGGTCGCACCCGCCGCCGCACCCAACGAACCGGGAAAGCGCCTGCCGCCGGTTCCCAAGCTCGACCAGCACGGCGCCGCGATCCGGGCCGAGTTCGCGGTTGACATCTGATGCTTGATGCGTGATGCTCACGCCATGCGTACCACGTTGAACCTCGCCGAAGATGTCCTCTGGGCTGCCAAGGAACTCGCCGCGCAGCGTGGCGTTCCCATGGGTCAGGTCGTTTCGGAGTTGGTCAGAAAAGGGCTCAAGCCCAAAGAAGATCGAACCGTGACGAGAAACGGCATACATCTCCTGCCGCCGCGTGAAGGCGCCCGACCTGTCTCGCTCGAGGTGGTCAACGCTCTTCGGGACGAGGAACCTTGACGGCACTGCTCGACATCAACGTGCTGATCGCACTGTTCGACACGGAGCACATCCACTACGAGACGGCACACGACTGGTTCGAGAGCACCGGGCGCGGCCTTTGGGCCACTTGTCCATTGACCGAGAACGGCTTCGTTCGCATCGTCTCCAGCCCCAGGTATCCCGGCCGCCGGACCACCGTCGCCGAAACGGCCGAGCGCCTGCGACGCTCTTGCCACGAGTCCGACGATCACGTCTTCTGGCCTGACTCGCTGTCGCTCCGCGATCAGGAGCACTTCACCGCCGGCGCTCTTCGCGGCTACCGCCAGATCACGGACGTCTATCTCCTCGCGTTGGCTGTTCACAACGACGGCGTCCTGACCACCTTCGACGACTCGATTCCGACTGGCGCGGTGCCGGGAGCTGGCGACAACCGCATCGTGCTGCTGAGATAGCCCGCTACAGGGTCGCGTGGCCCGCGACCACGGCGATCCAGATCAGCGGCAGCACGATGAGGGAACCGAGGAAGAGGATCCGTGCGCGGGCGGAGCCGCGGTCGAAGGCGAACCGCGCGGCGAGTAGAGCGAAGGCGCCGCTGAAGGCGGCGGCCGCGACGGCGAAGGCCGCGGGTGTAAGGCCGACGGCGGCCCCGAGAAGACACAGGACGGCAAGCACGAGGGCCCAGACGAGGGAGTGAGTCGCGGTGCGGCGCCCCGTCGGATCGTCCACCGCCAGCACCTTGAAGCCCGCTCGGGCGTAGTCGTCGCGGTGGAGCCAGGCCAGCGAGTGGAAGTGCGGGAGCTGCCAGGCGAAGACGATGCCGAAGAGAAGCCAGGCCTCGACGGTCAGGGCGCCGGTCGCGGCGACCCAACCGATGACCGGCGGCAGGGCGCCGGGCACCGCGCCGACGAGGACGGCCCAGGGCGTGCTGCGCTTGAGCGGCGTGTAGATCCAGGCGTAGCTGACGAGGGTCGCCAACGCCACAACTGCGGAGAGCGGGTTGGCGCCGAGGGCAAGGACGATGAGACCCGCGATGCTCAGAACGGTGGCGAAGAGCTGGCCCGCCGCCGGCGAGATGCCGCCCAGGGCAGCGGCCGGGACCGAGTGCGGGTCATCAGGGCGTCGAGGTCGCGCTCGGCGACCTGGTTGAAGGCGGCGCCGCCCGCGGCAACGAGACCGGAGCCGATCAGGACGGAGATGAGGACTCCCAGGTCGAGCGCGCCGGCTCCGAGGTAGTAGCCGATGCCGACCGTGGCAACGGCCAGGGCATTGAGCCGCGGCTTGGCCAATGCCAGCCACAGGGCGGCACGGTTCGGCCGTGTCGCTTCCGCGGCGAGGAGCGTCACGCCGGGACCCGCCCGGGGGCGTCACCGGTGCTCGTCGCGAAGCGGGTAGCCCGGATGGACGAAGCGTCGCCGAACCAGGCGCGGTGCACCCGCAACGCCAGCGCCACCGAGACGACCCAGAGCAGGCCGCCGGTCGCCACGTGCGCCGTGTTGATGTGCGGCTGCAGGCCGCTCCAGACGGTCCATGCGCCGAGGCCGACCTGAGCCAGCAGCACCGTCCCCAGCAGCAGCGCCGCGCGGGCTAGCTCCGGCCGGTGCCGATGAACCCTGAGAACGCGCACGATCAGGGCCACCGCCGCGACGGTCACGGCGACAGCGCCCAGCCGGTGCGCGAAGTGAAGTGAGATGCCCAGGCTCCACTCGGGCGGCAGCAACCGGCCGAAGGCCAGCGGGAAGTCCGGGATGGCGAGCCCGGCGTCGTTGTGACGCATCGTCGCGCCGAGGAGGATCTGGACGTACACGAAAGCCGGAACCGCCAGCGCAAGCCGGGCCAGCAGCGGGTCGTCCAGCGGTTCCGAACGTCCGAAGCCCGCTCGCCAACCCGGTGACGTGAACACGCCCAGGCTCACGACCAGGGCGAAGAAGAGCTGGGCCAGGCCGGCATGGCTGATCGAGATCGGTTTCGGCAGCAGGTAGATCACCGTGATGCCGCCGAGCAGTCCCTGAGCCACGACCGCGGCGAGCGCCGTCCAGGCCAGCCGGCGCACCCAGGCGCGGGTCTCGACCCGCCAGGCCCAGACCGCCAGACCGATCGTCAGCAGGCCGACCACGCTCGCGATCAGGCGGTGGCCGTGCTCGTAGAGGATGCCGCCCACCATCTTGGAGAACGGGAAGGCGAACATGAAGTAGCCGTACGTGTTCGGCCAGTCGGGAACGGCCAGTCCCGAGTCGGTGCTCGTGACCAGGCCGCCGGCCGCGATCAGCAGCAGGGACGCCGCGGCCAGCAGCCGAAGGTAGTAGTGCAGCCATGGCACGACCGGCGGACTCTATCCGCGCAGCCGCACGCCTGGGTACGCTGGTCTGACATCCGACCGCCCGATGACGGGCGCTCGGACTGTGACGCGGCTGGCGCGGGGACGCGCCAGCCGGGTTCTGACCCGCTGCCGCCGCAGGCGGCGGGAGAACGCCGCCGCGAAGCGGCGACCTCAATACCTCGCAGTTCTTCAGCCGACGATGTTCTGACGACGCAGTTCGTCGATCTCGGCCGCGGTCATGCCCAGACCGCCCAGAAGATCGTCGGCGCCCTCGCCCAGGGGCGGCGACGGCGCGACCGGCGCCGGCGGCGTACCCGAGAACTTCGCCGCCGGACGGGGCACCCTCATGCGGCCGACCTGCGGATGATCGACTTCCCGCAGCAACTCGTTCCCGACCACCTGCGGATCGGTCAACACCTCGTTGCGGGTCAGGATCGGCGCACAGGGCACGTCCTCCGCTTCAAGCGCGGCGATCCACTCGGCGGAGGTGCGTTGCCGCATGACGTCGCCGACCATGCCCAGGCGCGAGTCCGCGTTCGAGATCCGCCCCGCCGCCGTGTTGTACCGCTCGTCCTCCAGCCACTCGAGATGACCGGTGGCCCGCGCCATTCCCTCCCACTCGGCGTCGGAGATGGTGGACGCCGTAATGTAGCCGTCGGCGGTCTGGTAGATCAGGTCGCTGGTCGACCCGGGCCGGCCATGCGCGACCTCGCCGCCGACCAGGATCTGGCGCACGAAGCCCTCGGGCCAGGTGAAGGAGATCGTCGCGTCAAGCATCGCGAGCTCGAGATGCTGGCCCTCGCCCGTCCGTTCGCGGGCCAGCAGCGCCGCCGTGATCGCCTGGGCCGCGGTCAAGCCGGTCACCTTGTCCGGGATGATCGTCCGCACCATCTTCGGCTCGCCCGTGACCCGATCGGCCTGGATGTCCGCGAATCCCGACAGGGCCTGGATGATCGGGTCGTACACGCGCTTCTGAGCGTACGGCCCTTCCTGGCCGAATCCGCTGATCGACACGTAGACGAGACGAGGGTTCGACTCGCGCAGGCGATCGGCGCCCAGGCCCAGCTTGTCGACCACGCCGGGCCGGAAGTTCTGAACGAAGACGTCGGCGGTACCGACCAGGTCGAGCAGGATCCCGATGCCACGCTCGTGCTTCAGGTCGAGCACGAGGGACCGCTTGCCCCGGTTGATCGTCGCGAATCCGGCCGTGACGCCGCCCCGCTGGGGTCCCAGCCGGCGCATGATGTCGCCGCCCGGGGGCGCCTCGACCTTGATCACTTCGGCGCCCTGATCCGCCAGCAGCATGGTGGCGATCGGCCCCGAGACCATCGTCGCCAGTTCAATCACCCGAAAGCCGTCGAGCGGACCCATGGCGGCGCAGGGTACCAGCTACTCCATCCGCTCCCGCAACACGAGATCCACGGTCAGAGACTGCCGAGGATTCAGAATCGTCTCGAACGCCTCACTTGTTTCCCAGCGGGCTTGCGTCAAACGCTGGGCCGAGATTCTCACCCAGCCGGGCGGAACGCCGCGAGCGGAATAGGCGCCGTCCTCGCCGGAGGTCGCCTGGTGAACGAGCTGCCCGTCCGCGGACTCGAAGCGGACGATGGCGCGCTCCGCCGGCTGACCCGTGGACGCGCTCAGCACACGGCCCTGGACGACGGTGTCGGCGAGTTCCAGAACCAGAGGCTCGTCCGCCGGCACGTCGATGTCGTGGAAGAACTGAATCAGCTCGTAGTCAGGCGCGACCACGTCGACCCGCCAACCCTCCCGACCCGGCAGCGCGCCCCTGAACCAGCCCTCGGCATCGGTCCGGAAGGTCAAGTCCGGCGAGGTCTGCCGGCCGCCGAAAAACACAAGACCAGTTACCGGCACCTTGTCCAGCGTCAGGCGGCCCACCACCGGTACGAGGTCAAGTTCCACGACAGCCGTCCGGTCGGTCACGACCTCAAGATAGTCGAGGCCGCCAAAACGCCCACCCGCCTCGTCGGCAATCTCAACGCTGAAGGCGCCGTTGCCCGGCACGTGAAACAGCGCCCGGCCGTTCTCGACGACGGCTCTCTGCTGGGAGTACTCCCCGGGGCGGTACTCGCGCCAGAACCCGGCCGGGTCCTCCGGCTCGATCTGCTTCAACCGGGCGACCCAGTGGCTGTCGTAGGGCGGATCGGCGGGCAGCACGGAGACCTCCAGTAGGTGGCTTCGCATGAGAGAAACCCGCTTCCGGGGGAACATCTCGGCGTTCCTCTGGAGAGTGTAGGGACCCGCGCGCGCGGCCACCCGGCTGTCGCAGTCCACCTGGATCCAATGGTGGCCGGGACCCAGTCCCGGCGCCTGGAAGAAACCGTCCCTGGCCACTTCCACCGTCGTCACGACGTCCTCGAGACCGGTCGTCCAGAACGCGGGATCCGCCTTCGCCACGTGGACGACGCAACGTTCGATCAACTCCCTGAAGCCCGGCCCCGCGGCGACGAAACCGGCCAGACTGGCGCCGGGGACGAGCCTCTGGTCGCCCATGCGAAGCTGCCGCCGGCCGAACAACGGCGTCTCCCAGCGGTACTCCGGCGAGTGTCCGGGCAGCCAGAACACGATGTGAACCAGGGTGCCCGGCAGGTCGCAGGACCAGCGGCCGTCGTCCGCCACCGGGCACCGGATCCTCGCTCCCTTCAGGCTGAAGCGCGGGTCCATCCGCTCGGAGTCGACGTCGCCGAGAAGGATCAGGATTTCCGAAACCGGGCGCCGCGGACCGACCACCCGTCCCGAACCGGAAACCGCCGGGAAAACCGGCACCTCGAAGACCGGCACGACCGAGGGGGCCGGCTCATCGCTTCCGTCGGCCTCCGGCCCCGGCTCGCCTGGATCGTCCGGCTCCAGGTCGGGGTCGATGTAGACCTCACGACCCCAGAACCCGCTGCCGGACGCCGGCCGGACGTTCCAGGGTCCGGGCTCGAACAGAAACACCTGGAACGGCTGACCACTGACCACCGGCAGCTCCTGCTCGGCGCCGTCCGCGTTCCTGGCCACGAGCGTCACTTCGGCCGAGACCGTGCGGTAGGCGACCGCCTTCAGCACGACGGGGGAAACCTCATCCGCCGTCCGGTCGGCGGTTCCGTCCGGTTCCTGGGCATGGGAAGCGGCGGTTCCCAGGACAAGGCTCAAGCCGAGAGCCGTACCGATCGCCCTCAGCCGCCGTTCGCTCATCCCCGCTCCACCCGCTACGACAGCGTCATCACCAGGGGCTTCTTGCGAGTAACGAGGAGTACTCACGCAAGAACCACCTACGGCAAGGTCATCACTAGCGGTTTCTTGCGAGTGACGACGATCGTGTGCTCGAACTGGACCGTCGTCGTTCCGGGCTTGTTGAGCAGCGTCCAGCCGTCCTTCGCGGTCTTCGCCTGCTCGCGGCCGTTGGTCAGGAACGGCTCGATCGTCAGCACCATGCCGTCGTGCAGGAAGCGGTCGTCGTTCGGATCGTCGAAGCCGGGTACGAACTTCGGCTCCTCGTGGAGCGAGCGGCCGATGCCGTGCGAGCCGAGGTTGCGGATCAGGCCGAAACCGGCCCTGGTCGCCGTCTCCTCGATCGCGCGGCCGATGTTGCGCAGCCGGCGCCCGTGGCGGGCCTGCCGCATCGCCTCCCGCAGCGCCCGCCGGGTGGCCGAGATCATCCGCCGCCTCACCTCGTTCACTGGCGGAACCGGGTACGCCGCGCCCGTATCGCTGAAGTAGCCGTCGAGTTCGAGGGAGACGTCGACGTGCACGAGGTCCCCTGCCTCGATCCGCCGCTCGCCGGCGATGCCGTGCGCGACTTCCTCGTTGACGCTGATGCAGGTGGCCGCCGGGAAGTCGTAGCAGAACTCGGGCGCCGAGCGCGCGCCGTGGGCCTCCATGTACTCCCGGCCGACCAGATCCAGCTCGGCCGTCGTCATGCCCGGCTCGAGCGCCTCGCCCATCCGCGCCAGACACCGGGCCGCTACCCGACCCGCGCGGCGCAGCCCCTCCAGGTCCTCGCGGCCGTCGATGGTCATCGTCAGTCGGGCAGCACGAGGATGCGGAGGTTACGGAACCAGATCTCGTTGCCGTGGTCCTGAAGCGCGATGTGGCCCGTCTCCATCATCCCGTAGCCGGGCATGGAGACTTTCTCGCCGTTCAGCCAGTGCGTGACCGCGGCGCCCTCGACCCGCAACGCGCTCGTGTTGAACTCGCCCAGGGGTGCCAGCTCGCCGCCCTGCCGGGCGTGAAGGGCGTAGTTCGAGGCTGCCGAGGTTTCCATCCGCTGACCGTCCCGGTGCCCGCCGTCGTCCAGGATCTGGAACTCGGGGCCCGTCGAATAGGACGCTCGGGCGTCTTCTGAAACGTGGAACATCACCCCGCTGTTTCCGCCCGGCGTCACCGCCCAGTCGAACCGGAACTCGAATGACCGGTACTGCTCCCGGGTCATCAGATCGGCCCGCGGCCCGGCGTCGTCGCCCTCGGGCGGCACGAAGTGGATCACGCCGTCCGCCACCGCCCAGCCGGCCGGCACCTGGTCGAGCCTGAAGCCCCGCCAGTGCTTGAGGGACTCGCCGTCGAAGAGCGACTGGAACCCGGCCGCGGCCTCCTCGGCCGTGAGCTCACCCGGGGCCGCGTCCACGGCGGCCGCGGCCTCTTCGCTTTCGGCGCTGTCCGCAGTGCTTACCCGAACTTCCACACAGGCGGCCGCTCCGATCGCCAGCAGCGTTGCAACAACAACCATCGACATCGTCTTCATCCGTTCATCCTCCATGGCAGGGAATCGCGCTCGCTGCTTCGCAGCCTCGCGCTCGATGCGGGTCAGAAGACCCGCGCACCCGGAGAAGTGGCGCCGGGTAGCGCGATTCTCTTCTGCAACCGACGGTCTTTCTACTGCCCATAGCGAACGCCGATCCGGACCGAGCGTTCCGGGCCCGGGAAACCGACCTGGGTCTCGTACGACCCGTCGAAGGCATTGTCGGCGCGCAGGCTGATCCGCCACCGCTCCGCGGCCTGCCAGGCGAGCGACAGGCCGACCAGATCCCGGCCGGCCACCGAAGTCCGGAACGGCGCCGGAATCTGCTCGTCGAGATAGGAACCGGTGTGCCGGGCCTCGAGGCCTAGCCGGACCGACTCGCTCACGTCGACCCGCAAGCCGACGCCTCCGTAGAGATCCGGCCTGCGACGCAGCGTCCGGCCGGTAGCCAGGTCCTCGGTGTCCTGCGAGGTCAGGCGGACGTCGACTCCGACGCGCGCCGACGGATTCCACACGAGGAACGCCTCCACGCCCTGGGCGTCCACCTTGCTCCGGTTCACGATCTGGAAGGTGTCGAAGTCGAAGTCGATCAGGTTCTCGAAGCGGTTCGAGAACAGGGTGAGGCCGCCACGTACCGCGCCGGCGGCGTGGAACTCGACTCCCAGGTCCGCCCCGGCGCTGGTCTCGGCCTGCAGGTTCGGGTTGCCGCCGATCGCCCGCGGAGTCGCCAGGGCGTAGAGGCTCGGCAGCTTGAAGGCCTCGCCCGCCGACGCCCGCACCGACCACGCGCCGCCCTCGGGGGTGTATCGCAAGCCGACCCGTGGACTCACTTCCTCGCCTTCACCCTCGAAGAAGTCGGCGCGCGCACCGAGCTCGGCCACGAAACCGCCGCGGCTCCAGCGCCACTCCGCGAACGCGCCGGCACGCTCCCGCTCGATCAGGTAGTCGCCGGCGAGCGGGCCGCCGAAGTAGGGCGGCAGCAGCAGCAGACTCTGGTTGCGGCCCTCCTCCGCGAGGCCCTCGACGCCCAGGCTGATGTCGTACGGCGCGCCGCCGGCCGGAGCGAAGGCGCCGGTCCAGGCCACCCGCAGGTCGTCGAACTCCGTGGACTCGGTGATCGGCGGCACGACGGGAACGATGGGGGGACTGGTCCTGTCGAGCGTGTGCTCGTAGAACGTCGACCGCAGCGTGTGGCGCCAAGCCTCCCCGGCGCCCAGGTCGACCGTCGCCGCGAGCCCGAGATCGCCGTGGTCCGACTCCCGCAGGTCGCCGCTGCCGAAGACCGGACCGCCGGAGCCGTCCGAGTAGTCGTCCGCCTTCCAGTCGGAGAAGCGCCCCGAGAGGCGAAGCGCGGAAGCCTCACCCAGGTTCCGGCCCCAGCGCGCGCTGAACGTCTGCTGCTCCAGCGCGTCCTCGCCGACCCGGCCCTGTTCCTCGCGAACCGCGGCATTGATCGAGCCGTGCGACGACTCGCCGGCGCGCCCCCAGGAAAGCCGGCTGCTGAGGTGGTCGTGATCTCCCGCTTGCGCGCTCCAGCCCAGGAAGGGCGCCTCGTCGCGCGGGGCCGCCGTGATCAACTGCACCGCTCCGGCCAGGGAACTCGACCCGTAGAACGACGACAGCGGCCCGCGAACCACCTCCAGCCGTTCGATCTCGGCCGCTCCCACGCTGCCGAGCGGAAAGGCGCCGCCGTACTGGTCGGTGCTGTCCGCCATCGGCACGCCGTCGATCAGGACGAGGGAGAAGTTCGCGTCGCCGCCGCGTAGCGAGATGCCCGCGAGTGCGGCGCTGGAGTCGTTCCCGAGCACCCAGGCGCCGGGAACCAGGCGCAGCGCCTCGGCCGCATCGCGCACCGCCAGGTGCTGCAACTCGTCCCTGTCGACGACCTGTACCGAGGCGGTCGCACCCTCCAGGGCGCGGGCCCGCACCGTGGCCGTCTCGTAGAACACGGTTTCCGGAGCCGAGCCGTCCCGATCTCCGCCGTCTGCGGGATCCGCATTCTGGTCCTGCGCGACGAGAACTGGCGGAGCCAGTGTCGCGAGCGCCGCGAGCGCAATCGCAAGGGTATTCACGGGCGAAGAGCTTAGCCGAGAGGCTCGCTGCTATCGTGCCGGTTCGCTCATGAACGCGCTACGACGAACGGCACCGGCGATCGCCCTGTTCGTCGCCGCAACCAGCGCGGCCCAGGAGATCGGGACGACCCGCTTCGAGATCCCGGGGATCGAGGCGCCAGTCGAGATCCTGGTCGACCGCTGGGGCGTCGCCCACGTCTTCGCCGGCGGCCAGGACGACCTGTTCTTCGCCCAGGGCTGGAACGCGGCCCGCGACCGGCTGTGGCAGATCGACCTCTGGCGGCGGCGGGGCGAGGGCACGCTGTCCGAGGTCTTCGGGCCCCGCTTCGTCGAGCAGGACCGGGCCGCCCGGCTGCTGCTCTACCGCGGAGACATGCACGCGGAGTGGCTCGCCTACGCCTCGGACACGAAGCGCATCGTCACCGCCTGGACGCGCGGCGTCAACGCCTACGTCGACCTGGTGCTGGAACGGCCCGAGCTGATGCCGCCCGAGTTCGAGGCCCTGGGCTACGAGCCGTCGCATTGGACGCCGGAGGCGGTGACGCGGATCCGCAGTCATGGTCTGCTGCGGAACGCGACGAGTGAGTTCTCCCGGGCCGCGTTCCTGAACGAACACGGACCGGAAGCGCTCGCCCTTCGTGACCGCTACCAGCCGGACCACCGGCTTTCGGTGCAGGAGGGTTTTGATCGCAGCTCGCTTGCGGCGATTTCCCGTGCGATCGCCGTCTACCGGCAGGGCACGCGCGGCGTCAGCTTCAACAACCTCGAGCCCGGCTTCCAGGACGCGGCCGACGCCGCATCCCAGGGCAGCAACAACTGGGCGATCTCGCCGCGCCGCACCGCCACCGGCCGGCCCCTTCTGGCGAACGATCCGCACCGCACCCAGGCCGTGCCCTCGCTCCGCTACATCGTCCACCTCAGCTCGCCGGGGCTCGACCTGATCGGCGCGGGCGAACCCGCCCTGCCCGGCATCTCGATCGGACACAACGGCACGATCGCCTTCGGGCTGACCATCTTCAGCATCGACCAGGAAGACCTCTACGTCTACCGGACGAAGCCCGGCGAGCCCGACTTCTACGAGCACCGGGGCAACTGGCTGCCGATGGAGACGATCGAGGAGACGATTCCGGTGCGCGGCGGTGACGCCCGCACGGTGGAACTCCGCTTCACCCGTCACGGCCCCGTCCTCTACCAGGACCTCGACCGGGATCTCGCCATCGGTCTGCGCGCGGCCTGGCTGGAGCCCGGCATGGCGCCCTACCTCGGGTCGATCGAGTACATCCGGGCCCGCAACTGGGACCAGTTCCTGGCTGCCATGAACCGCTGGGGAACGCCGTCCGAAAACCAGGTCTACGCGGACACGAGCGGCAACATCGGCTGGAAGCCGGGCGGCCTCGCGCCGATCCGGCCCAACTGGGACGGTCTGCTGCCGGTACCGGGAGACGGCCGGTACGAGTGGAGCGGCTACCGGGACATGGACGAACTGCCGGTCGAGTACAACCCCGAGCGCGGCTGGGTCGCGACCGCGAACGAGATGAACCTGCCCGCCGGCTACGACGTGCCGCTGGGCTGGGAGTGGGCCGGGCCGTACCGGCGGCAGCGAATCGGGGAAGTGCTGGACGCCGAAGACGCGATGACGGTGAAGGGCGCCGTCCGGCTGCAGACCGACTACGTCTCGATTCCCGCCCGCCGTCTTCACGCGCTGCTGGGACGAGCAAGTCCGACACCGGAGGCCGGGCCGGCGCTCGAACTCCTTGGCGGCTGGAACGCGGAGCTCGCCGCGGACAGCGCGGCGGCCGCGCTGTTCGAGGTCTGGTGGCGACGGCACCTCGAAGCCGAGGTCGGCCGGCGAATGGCGGCGGCCCTCGGGGCGGCCGAAGACCCGCTCCCCGTCCAGGACGAGCACCTGCTCCGGATCCTCGAGGAACTCGACCCGCGGCTCGGCGACCGGCCGCGGCGGGCCCGCGACGAGGCTCTCCTCGACAGCCTGCGGGCCGCCTGGGCCGACGTCAGCGAGCGTCTCGGCCCGGATCCCGCCGCCTGGCGCTGGGGCGACCTGCACCAGATCGAACTGCGGCATCCGATGTCGGCGCACCTTCCGGACGACATCCGCCGACTCGCCGACGTCGGCCCGGCCGAGCGCGGCGGCTCCGGCGACACGGTCGGCAACACGAGCTACGGCGACGACTTCAACCAGCGCTCCGGCGCCTCCTTCCGCATGGTCATCGACGTCGGCAACTGGGACGCTTCCGTGGCGATGAACAACCCCGGCCAGTCCGGCGATCCCAGGAGTCCGCACTACCGGGACCTCTTCGAGCCCTGGGCCAACGACCAGGCCTTTCCGCTGCTTTACACCCGCCCCGCCATCCTCGAGGCGGCCGAGGCCCGGATCGAGCTGATTCCCGCTCCTTCGAGGTAGAGCGCGGTTACACTGTCCGGGCCACCCCGATGACAGTTGTCACAAGAGCGCTCCGCGTTGCGACGTTCCTCTCGCTCGGCTTGGCCGCGGCCGCGGTCGCCCAGTCCGAGGCGTCCCAGGGCGCCGGCGCGGCAGACGATCCGGCGGTACCGGCCGTCAACCCGACGCCGTACACCGAGGCCGCCGAGAAGAGGGGGCGCACCCACTACCTGCGGCACTGCCAGATCTGCCACGGCTTCGACGGCCGCGCGCTCGAGAACATCGACTTCGAGGCCACCGACCTCACCGACCCCGAACGCTGGCGGTTCGGGACCACCGATGGCGATCTCTTCCGTTCCACCAAGTTCGGCGCCGGCCTCGACATGCCGCCGTTCGAAGCCGAACTCGACGACGCGGAGATCTGGGAGCTAGTCCACTACCTGCGCAGCCTCGGCCCCGAGGAGCACCGCGCGGCGGCTGAACCGGAGAATCGACCATGAGCAAACCGCAACGCCCGTCCCCAGCGCCTTCACCGGCGCAGAACGCCGCGGACCCTGCCGCCGCCAATCGGGAGAAACCCGCGAGAACGGTCGACACGGGCGACGCCAGGGCCGACTCCGGCCTCTCGCGGCGCAGCTTCGTCGCGACCGGCGCCGCCGGCGTCGGCGCAGCCGCCCTGTTCGCGCAGCAGGCCAGGGCCGCCGCCGCCGACCGCGAGGATCGGCCAATCAGCGTTCCGGACGAGATTCCCCGCACCCGCAACGAGGCCCCCGACCCCGCCGACTTCCCGATGAACGGCGCGCAGGTGTTCGCCCGCGCCTGCGCCAACGAGGGCCTCAAGGCGCTCTTCTGCGCCCCCGGCAACTACCAGGTGATCAACGCGATCGCGGCGGAGGGCATCCCCACCTACGGCGGCCGCACCGAGGGCAGCATGTGCGCCGCCGCCGACGGCTTCATCCGCGTGACCGGCGAGGCCGCCGCCTGCTCGGGCACCGAGGGCCCGGGGTTCACGAACATGATCATGAACATCGGCGCCGCCAACGCCGCCCGCACCCCGCTCCTCGTTCTCGCCAGCAACATGACGGTCAGCGGCGACGACACGGAACGCGGCATCCAGCGCGGCTACCAGCAGCCGACGACGGTCGGCCTCAAGAAGTACGGCAAGCGGCTGATCACCCCGAACCGGGTCTACGAGTACGCCGCCTACGCCTTCCGGCACCTGCGCACCGGCGTGCCGCGGCCGGTCCACCTCGACTTCACCGGTGAGGTCGCGCGGGCCCGGTTCGACGCCCCCGACGACCTGCTCTACTACCACGACAAGAGCGCGTACCGGACCGAGTCCCACCCGCATCCGTCCAAGGCGGACACGGAGAAAGCGGTTGAGATGATCGGAAAGGCCGAACGGCCGATCATCGTCGCCTCGACCGGCGTGTTCTACGACCGGGCCTGGGACGTCCTGCGTACGGTGGCGGAGCGGGCGGACATCGCGGTCGTCGAATCCGGGCCGATGCGAGGCCACTTCCCCGACAGCCATCCCCTGTCGG
The DNA here is from genome assembly GCA_027493375.1 of Candidatus Multivorans thiocomprendens. Taxonomy (GTDB): domain Bacteria; phylum Acidobacteriota; class Thermoanaerobaculia; order Multivoradales; family Multivoraceae; genus Multivorans; species Multivorans thiocomprendens. Next base: position 63,245 of record JAPVWO010000087.1, read on the forward strand.
TCAGCACCGGTCCCGACGCGCTCCTCTCGGCCGACCTCGTCATCTTCGCCGGCCAGTACTCGATGCCCAACGTCGGCGAGGTCGCCTTCGACCCGGACGCGAAGGTGATCCGCATCGATCCGGACGCGGCGGACATCGGGCGCAATCTGCCGGTCGATCTGGGGCTCGTCGCCAGTGCCCGCGGCGGCCTGGAGGCTCTGGCGGAGGCACTGCCCCCGGCGTCGCGGCCAGCCTGGCGCGCCGAACTGGCTGCCGCCCGCGACGCGTTCGAGAAGCAGAACGCGGAGTGGGTCGAACTCGGACTCAAGCACAGCGCGTCCACCGACACGATCCATCCGGCCGTGATCGCCCAGGAACTCTCGAACTTCCTCTACTCCGGCGACCTGCCGAAGGAGCAGACGACGGTGGTCTCGGGCGGCTACGGCATCGCCCGCTACACGCGGCGGTGGCTGCGCGCTCACCGGCCCGGCCAGATCCTGAACGGCGCGTACCAGTACGGCGCCATCGGACCCGACGTCGGCTACACGGTCGGCGCCGGCGCCGCGGTGATGAACGGCGTCGGCCCGCAGGAGCCGTACCAAGGGGCGCCCGTGTTCGGCATCACCGGCGACGGCGGCATCGCCTACTCCGGCATGGAGTTCGAAACGCTGGCCAAGTACCGCATCCCGGCGGTCATGATCGTCTACAACAACAACGCCTGGGGCGTCTACGGATCGGCCCGCCGCGCCACGCGGTCGATGCACATGTACCTCTTCCAGGAGAACCTGCGCTACGACAAGATCGCCGAGGGCCTGGGCGCCCGTGGCGAGTACGTCACCTCCCCCGAACAACTCCGCGAAGCCCTGCCCCGCAGCTACGAGATGGCCGCCAACGACGGCGTCTCCACCCTAATCAACTGCCAGGCCATCAAGGAGTTCTGGACCAACGAGTATGCGCCCGGACTGCCCCGCAAGGTCGAACCCGGCTGCATGGCGTACTACCACTGACGGTGGCGTCGGTGGCGGGGACCCGCTGGCGCGTGGACGGGGGTGGAGGGTCCCAGCGGACGCTCACGCCCGCTTGGTGGATGTGAGGTTGGGCGTTCGCTTCGGTCGCCTGCGCTCCGGCTTGTCCGTGGTTCATGCAAGGTCCTGGGCAGTCGCTTGGCTCCAGCCCGCTGGGACCCTCCATCCCCGTCCCCGCGCCAGTTGGACGTCGCCGGACTGCCGGAAGCGGTGCTCGGGGTGCGCGGGTCTTCTGACCCGCTGCCGCCGGAGGCGGCCGGGAAATGACGCCGAAAAGCGGCGACCGCATTGGATAAAACGAGTCACCACGAGGCTTGACGCGCTGACATGACTCCGCCGCGAGAGATTGTCCTGAGCTGCCTGCGGGGGTATGCGGATCGGGGTGTGTTCCGGGGATTCGGCGCCGGTGAGGGTCGGCGAGGAAGTCTGGAGTGCCGTTTCCTGTGGCATGCGCCGGAGCCGCATCGGTTGCGGTTCGAAGCGGGGCGGAGCGAACTGGTCTTCGTCAATCTCCTGCCGGGAGTGCCCTACCCGTCCGAGATGGACCGGGCGCTCAGGGCCTTCGTTGCCGGGCGCGCGAGCGACGACCTGCCTGGTCACCGGCGGATCGATCCGGCGAAGGCGAGCTGCCGTTGCCGGAACCGGGGCGGCAAGGTGTCGATCGAGGTCCGTTGCCTGGACGGAGACGTCGAGTACGCCGCCGGCAAGGCGGTCAAGCTGGTCAACGAGATCTTCCTCAACTTCCTGGCCGGCCCCTACGACGGCTACATGATCGAGCACTTCGGGGCGCCGGAGGAGTGAACGCCGGGCGCTACACTGGCAAGCGTCCCCAACAACAGGAGGAGCATTCACATGCACTTTGCCGACCTGAACTGGCTTGCCGTCGTCGTGTCCGCCGTCGCCTTCTTCGCTTTCGGCGCCGTCTGGTACTCCTTCCTCTTCGGCAAGGCGTGGGCCGCCGAGATGGGCATCGACATGGAGAACCCGCCGGAAGCGAACATGGTCAAGACGATGGGCGGCTCGTTCGTCCTGGAGTTGATCGCCGCGATCGTCGTCGGCATGGTGATGATGGACATGGGCGGGGGCTACATGGTCGGGATCCACGTCGGCCTGCTGCTCGGCCTCGGCATCGCGTCGATGCTGATGGGCGTCCAGTACCTGTTCGAGCAGCGGTCCCTCAAGCTGTGGCTGATCAACGCCGGACACATGACGATCGGCCTGGCGATGGTCGGTGCGATCCAGGGGGCCTGGCAGTAACACCTGTGGGAGAGCGGGCGTCTCGCTCGCATCCCGGCACCGTGTCATCCAGGCGTCCAACCGCGGGGGCTCGGCCCGGTTCGCGAGTGGCGCGGAACCGCGCGGCCCGGGTTGCGGGCCTGGTTCTGGCTATCGCGTCTGCCTGTTCGGCGCCGCCCGACTCCGGTGTGGCGCCGGCGGAAGCGCCGGGAGCCGGCCCGGAGGCCACGCCCGCCGTCCGCTTCGTCGACGTGACAGCCGAGAGCGGCATCGACCAGGTCCTGCCGAGCGGCACGGACTCGACCTACCCGATGCCGGCGGTGATGGGCGGCGGCCTGGCCGTGTTCGACGCGGACGGCGACGGCGACCTCGACCTCTACGTCGTCGCCCCGGCGGCCGGCGGCAACCGCTTCTACGTCCAGCAGGAAGACGGCCACTTCACGGACGCAACCACGGCCGCCGGACTGGAAGGAGACGGCATGGGCTGCGCCGTCGGCGACCTGGACAACGACGGCGACCTCGACCTCTACGTGACCCGGGTCGGCCCGGACCGCCTTTTCCTCAACGACGGCAAGGGCGTGTTCGCCGACCGTTCGGCGGCCTGGGACGCGGCTGTTCCCGGTTGGTCGTCCTCCGCCGCTCTGCTCGACTACGACCGGGACGGCTATCTCGACCTCTACGTCGCCCGCTACGTCGCCTTCGACCCGGCGCGCGTCTGCTCTCAGCACGGCGGGCGGCGGGACTTCTGCGGTCCGACCGAGTTCGAGGGCCTGAGCGACATCCTGCTCCACAACCTGGGCGGGAACGGGTTCGAGAACGTGAGCGCCGTCGCCGGCATCAACGCCGTGGAAGACGCCGGCCTGGGCGTCGTCGCCGCCGACTTCGACCACGACGGCGAGGTCGACATCTACGTCGCGAACGACGCCGACCCGAACAACCTCTGGATCCACCAGGGCAGCGGGCGCTTCCTCGACGACGGCGTCCTGCAGGGCGCGGCGTTCAACCGCTGGGGCAACAGCGAGGCGGGAATGGGCATCGCCGCCGGCGATGCCGACCTCGACCTGGACCTCGACCTGTTCGTGACCCACCTGATCACCGAGACGAACACCTACTACCGCAACCTCATGCTGCCCGGCTTCGAGGACGCGACGATCGACACCGAACTCGGCGCGGCGAGCCTCGATCTGACCGGCTTCGGCGCCGCCTTCTTCGACGCCGACAACGACGGCGACCTCGACCTCGCGGTGGCGAACGGAGCGGTCAAGCGGCGGCCGTCGGCGCTAGCTACGCCCGGTGGCGTCGACGCTCCTCCCGCGTTCTGGTCCGAGTACGCCGAACCGAACCTTCTCCTGGTCAACGACGAAGGCCGCTTCGCCGACGCCTCGGCCCAGCCGCCGTGGACCGAACTCGGCCTCAGCCGCGCGCTCGTACCTGCCGACCTGGACCGGGACGGCGACCTCGACCTGGTGATCGCGAACCTGGACGGAGCACCGCGGATCCTCCGCAACCTGACGATCGACACGGGCTCCGTCAGCGACGAACCGGCCGCCGCGAACTGGCTGCAGGTCCGTGCGTTCGACCCGCGGCTGGGCCGCGAGGCGCTCGGCGCCCGCATCACGGTCCGTACGCCGGACGGTCCGCGGCTCCTGCACGCGCTGCCGCCCGGCAGTTACCTCTCCGCCGGGCCCGCCACGGCCCACCTCGGCCTTGGCGCTGCCGAGGGCGTCCAGGGCTTCGAGGTCGTCTGGCCCGACGGCCTGACCGAGCGCTTCGCCGGCGCAGCCGCAAACCAGGTCGTCGAGATCATCCGCGGCGAGGGGCAACCGAAGTGACCGCGCGGCCGCTGAACGTCCTGCTGCTCGCTGCGGCGACCGTGGTACCCGCCGGCGCCCAGCAGATTCCCACTCCCCGGCTCGACGGCGCCGAGCCCGCCGTTCGCCAGCGCTTCGCCTCGCTCCAGGCCGACCTCCGCGCCGACCCGGGAAACGGCGACGCCTGGGGCCGCTACGGCATGGCGCTCGAGGCGCATACCTTCACCGACGAGGCCATCGCCGCCTACGGCCGAGCCCACGAGCTCTCGCCGCGGATGTTCCGCTGGCCCTACCTGCTCGCCGCCTTGGCCGACGAGCGCTCCGCCGCGGACAGCCTGCCGCTCTACCGCGCGGCCCTCGCCATCGATCCCGACTACGCGCCCGCCCGAGTTCGCCTGGCCGAAGCGCTGGAACGAACGGGGCAGTTCGACGCCGCCAACCGCGAGTACGCGTGGGCGGCCCGCCTCGACCCGGCCAACGCCCACGCCCACGCCGGGCTGGGCCGTCTCGCTCTCGCCGATGGCGACGCGGAGGCCGCCGTTCGGCATCTGTCCCGAGCCCGCGAACTCGCGGCCGAGAACCGTTCCTTCGCGGTCACCCTGGCCCAGGCGTACGCCCGGGCCGGAAACCGCCAGCGCGGACAGCAGATCGCCGCCGCCGCGCGATCGCTGGGACGAATCAACTACCGCAACGACCCGGTCCGCTCCAGCGTCCACGATCTCGCGCTCGACGCCCGCAGCTACCTGCGGCGGGCCAATGCCCACCGCGTCCACGGCGAGTTCGACCTCGCCGAGCGGGAGTTGCGGGCCGGCATCGAAGTCGACGGCGCGCGGCCCGAGCTCCACTTCGCTCTAGCCGAAGTGCTAGCCGCCTCGGGCGATCCGGCGGGCTCGCTCGCCGCCGCGCGCCGCGCGTACGAACAGCACCCGGAACTCGAAGGCGTGGCGCCTTTTCTGGCGCGGGCGCTCTTTCAGACCGGCGACCTGAGCGGGGCCCTTGCCATGGCCGAAGAGGCTCTGCGGCTCGACGCGGGCGACGTCAGCATGATGCTGCTCGTCGCCCTGGTCAGCGCCGAGCGCGGCGACGTCGTCCGCACCGTCGAGGTCCTGGATCGCGCCTACCGGGAGCGACCTCAGGATCCCGTCACCCGCGAAGGCCTGATCCGGTTGCTCACGAACGTCGGCGAAGCGATGGTCGGCAGCGGCCTGCCGGACGCCGCCGCCGGGCAGTTCGAGAAAGCGCTCGACCTGGCCGAGGAAGCGGGAAGTCCCGAGGCGGCCGGACTTCGCAGGAGGCTCGCTCAGGTTCGCCGCTAAGCTCGTCCTATGGGTCGCTGCCTGGCAGAGAGAATGGTAGCTTCTCTGCCATGACGATGATCGACAAAGCGGGCCGCCTGGTCGTACCCAAGGCCATCCGGGAAGCCGCGCATCTCCAACCAGGCACCCAGGTTCGCTTTCGCCTGACCGGCGGTTGCGTTCAGATCGAGCCGGAGCCCCTCGAGGTGAAACTCGAACGCCGCGGCTCGGTGGTCGTTGCCGTTCCGACCGGGGAAACACCATCTCCGCTGACCGCATCGGAAGTTGCCACCGTGACCGATGAAGTCCGCACGCGGCAGGACCGCGGGCGTCCTGGCGATTGACCCGCTACCTCTGCGACACATCCTGCCTGGTGGCAGCGATCAGTTCCTGGCATGAGCATCACGAACGCACCCGCGCGGAACTCGATCGGCGATCGAACCGGGGCGACACGCTCGTGTTGGCAGCCCACTCACTCGTGGAGACCTACTCCGTGCTGACGCGACTGCCAGCTCCCCACAGGTTGCGAGCAAGCGACGCCCTCGCGGCGATCGAGGCCAACTGGAGTTCCGCGCCGGTGGTCCAACTGACCGGAACCGAGACCTGGGCTGCCCTGACCGAAGCCGTAAGGCTCGGAACCGTCGGCGGCCGGACCTACGACACGCTCATCGCTCGAACGGCGCTCAAGGCAAGAGCGGAGACGATCCTCACGTGGAATGTCCGCGACTTCGCCCCGTTCGGATCCCGGATCCGCATTGAGGCGCCCGGCTAGACGAAAGTCCTGGCACGCGTGTTGCTGCTACGCACTCTGTTCTGAACACCGGCAAGAGAACAGGAACGTCTCGATGAGGTTCGGCACTGTAGCCGCTGTCACCTCCTGTATCGCAGCCGTCCCCGTTTGGGGACAGGAGACCCCCTTGCCGGAGCTCTTCTCCGACACGATCGATGTCCGCGTGGTCGACGTCGAGGTGGTCGTCACGGACAGGAAAGGAAGTCGCGTCCGAGGTTTGCAAGCGAAGGACTTCGAACTCCTGGTCGACGGCGAACAGATGCCGATCAGGTACTTCGCGGAGATCGACGACGGACGTGCAAGGACCCCGACTGACGACCGCGTCGGCCAAGTGCCCGCGTTGACTCCGGACGGGTCAGTCGGCACGAACTACCTCATCTTCGTCGACGAGGTGTCCGCCATCCGCCAGAGCAGGAACCGGATCCTGCAGCACATCGAGGAGGACCTGGACGCACTCGGGCCGGCGGACCGGGTCGCACTGGTGGCCTTCGATGGCCGCGGCCTCACGCGGATCACGGACTGGACGAGCTCCCGCGACGAGATCGAGGCTGCCTTGTCGCGGGCACGCGACCGGTCAGCGCTCGGTCTGGAGAACAAGTTCGGCCTGGGGTGGCAGACGCGGCGGTCCGTGATGGCAGCCGCCGGCACCGTGCGCAGCTTCGCCGACGCACCCGGCCGCAAGGTGATGCTGCTGCTGGCGGCGGGATGGGATACGCAGGTCGACCTGTGGAATCCCCGGGTGCTCTGGGTACTCGGACTCGCGGACGCCAGTCTGGCCGACCTGTACGGCCCTCTCGTCCATGCCGCCAACCTGGTCGGCTACAGCCTCTACCCGATCGACATGGGTGACGCTGGACCCGCGCGCGCCAATGACCCGAGCCTCAACCAGAAGGAGTTCGGACTGACCGGTCTCGCGGCAGCCTGGGGAGGGCGGCCCGATGAACCCGAGGACCCACGGAGATGGCGCGATGTCCTTCGCTACCTTGCCGACGAGACAGGCGGACTGCCCATGATCAGCTTCCTGGGCAACAAGGCGCTTGCCGAGACTTCGGAGGACACCCGCTCCTACTACTGGCTCGGCTTCGAGCCGCCGCGTGTTGAGGACGACACGCTCCACGACATTGAAGTGCGGGTGGTCGGCCAGCCCTGGCTCCGGGTCCGGTCGCGCCGGAACTACAAGGACCTGTCCAGGAGCACCGAGGTGACGATGCTGGCCGAGGGAGCGTTGCTGTTCGGCGGCGCCCCCGGCGTCCCGGCGCTCGAGGTCCGCTTCGGCACTCCCGAGAAGACCGGGTTCAGGAAGGTCGCGGTGCCGATGGAGGTTCGGATCCCCCTCGAGGATCTGACCGTGCTGTCCGCCGGCGGCCAGTGGATGAACGAGTTGGAGTTCCGGATAACCGTGATCGACGAGTACGGCGACCACTCCGACACCCCGATCAGCAGGATTCCGATCGTCCGTCCGGAAGCGCCGGTGCCCGGCGAGACGTTCGTCTACGAGACGGATCTCGTGATGCGCAAACGCCCGCACAGTTACGTTGCCGCCGTCCACGATCCACTGTCCGGCGCGATCCTGTCGGCCACCGGCAGGGTGGGGCCGGAAGGGTCGCCATGAGGAACCCCTCCGTCCGCGAAAGCGTGAGTATCCGGAACCGAGAGGTAACCTGATGCACATGAACGCGAACCTGCCAACACCAGGTGCCGCGGCTACCGTCACATGGCTGCTGGCCGCCTTGCCCGCCGCTGCGCAGGACAGTCCGCTGCCGGACCTCTTCTCCGAGGTGATCGACGTTCGCGTTGTCAACGTCGAAGTCGTCGTCACGGACAGGAGCGGGAACCGCATCCGGGGGCTCCAGCCTGGTGACTTCGAGCTCCGGGTGGACCGCAGCCCGGTGCCCATCGACTACTTCACGGAGATCGACGAGGGCCGCGCGCTGGCGTCCACCGACGACCGCATCGCCAACGTGCCTTCGGTGACGGCCGACGGACCGGTCGGCACGAGCTACCTCGTCTTCATCGACGACCTGTTCGCCATCAAGCAGCGCAGGGACCGAGTGCTGAACCGCCTGAAGGAGGATCTGACCCGGCTCGGCCCGGCTGATCGCGTGGCGGTCGTGGCCCACAACGGCCGGGAACTCGCGTTGATCACGGACTGGACGGGCGACCGCGCCGACATCGAGACTGCGCTGCTGGAGGCAAGGAAACGCAAGACGCACGGCCTCGAGTTCATACACGGCATGGGTTCGGAGCGGGGCGACAAGACCCGGCGATCGGTGATGGCCGCCGCCGGCGCCGTCCGCAGCTTTGCCAACGCGCCGGGCCGCAAGGTCATGCTGCTGCTGATCGAAGGGTGGGCCACCGTGGGCGACACCTGGAGCTTCAGGTCGGCGTACGCGGCGGCGTCCGCCGGCGCAACGCTGGACCGGCTCTACAGTCCTCTCGTGAACGCCGCGAACCTGGTCGGCTACAGCCTCTACCCGATCGACCTGCCAGGCTTCGAGGGTCCGCCAGGCCCTCCGATCAGCGGCTTCGGCACGGCACACGCGGCCCCGGTCTTCGCGGGTTCCATCGGAGGATACGCAACGTAGTGGGCCATGCCCGAGCGGAGGTTCCACAACGTCCTCCAGTTCCTGGCCCACGAGACCGGCGGACTCCCGATGATCAACTCCTTCAGCAAGAAGGCCCTCGCGGAAACCGCGGAAGACACCCGCTCCTACTACTGGCTCGGCTTCGCACCTCCCCGCAACGAGGACGACCGGCTTCACGACATCGAGGTGCGGTTGCCCGGGCATCCCGACGTCCGCGTCCGAACGCGGGAGCACTATCTCGACATGTCCAGGGCGACGGAGCTCGGGATGCTGGTCGAGGGTGCCCTGCTGCTCGGAGGTTCCCCCGGCGCCGAATCGCTCG
>JAPVWO010000088.1 GCA_027493375.1 Candidatus Multivorans thiocomprendens
CCGGGTCGTCGGCCAGAGCGTCGTGGACTACACCGGCAGCATCGGCCCCAACGAGTACGGCCACTCGCGGATCAACCTGATCCGCGCCTGCGAAGGCTCACTGAAACGACTACAGACCGACTACATCGACCTGTACCAGCTGCATCGTCCCTCGCCCGAGATGCCCTTCGACGAGACCCTGAGAGCGCTGGACGACCTGGTCCGCGCTGGGAAGATCCGCTACATCGGCTGCTCGACTCACCCCGCCTGGATGGTCGCCGAGGCCGTGATGACGAGCGAGCTGAAGGGCTACGCCCGCTTCGCCAGCGAGCAGCCGCCCTACAACCTGCTGGACCGCCGGATCGAGAACGAGCTGATCCCGATGTGCCAGCGCCTCGGCCTGGGCATCATCACCTGGGCGCCGATGGCGATGGGTGTGCTGGCCGGCCGCTACCTGAGCGACTCGGACTATCCCGAGGGCTCGCGCGCCGCGCTGCGCGGCGGCTTCTACGCCGACCGTGTCACCCGGGCCGGCATCGACGTCGGCCGCAAGTTCGCGGAAATCGCGGCCGACTCGGGCCTGACTCCAGCCCAGTTCGCGATCCTCTGGACCAAGGATCAGGCCGGCATCACCGCGCCGCTCATCGGGCCGCGGACGCTCCAGCACCTCGAAGACCTCCTGCCGGTGCTCGACATGACCTTGACGGACGAGCAGCGGGCCGCCTGCGACGCGCTCGTACCGCCCGGCAGCGTCGTCGCCGACTTCCACAACACCGCTGGTTGGATGAAGATGAAGGTCATGCCGCCCGGCGGGAGCGCCTGAGCATGCGCGTCTCCAACGTGATCCACGCCGTCGACACCCACGTCGGCGGCGAGCCGGGGCGGGTGATCGTCGGCGGCGTCCTCGACGTCCCCGGCTCGACGATGTTCGAGAAGATGCGCTACCTCGAAACGGAGGCGGACGAGTTGCGCCTGCGGATGCTGCGCGAGCCGCGGGGCTATCCCGCGGCGAACTGCAACCTGATCCTGCCGGCGACGCACCCCGACGCGGTCGCCGGCTACGTGATCATGGAGCAGGTCGAGTACCCCGGCATGTCGGGGACGAACACGATCGCCGTCGTCACCGTGCTGATCGAGACCGGGATGGTGCCGCACACCGAGCCGGTCACCGAACTCACGCTGGAGTCGCCCGCCGGCCTGATCCGGGTCCGCGCGGACGTCGAACGGGGCAAGGTGAAGCGGGTCGAGTTCGAGAACGTGCCGGCGTTCGCGGTCCATCTCGACGCCGTGCTCGATGTGCCCGAACTCGGCAAGGTCACGGTCGACGTCGCCTACGGCGGCATGTTCTACGTCATCGCCGACGCCGACCAGGTGGGGCTGACGCTGGCGCCGGAAGAGGCCGCCGAAGCGACCCGGGTCGGCGAGATGATCAAGGCGGCCTGCCAGGAGCAACTGCCACCTCCCGTGCATCCGCTGAACCCGGAGATCCGCGGCGTGACGATCGGCCAGCTCTCGGCGCCGCCCCTGATGCCCGGGTCGCACCGCCGCAACACGGTGATCGTCTCGACCGGCAAGCTCGACTGGAACAAGCCGCTGACCTGGACCGGCGCCCTCGACAGGTCACCCTGCGGCACCGGCACCTGCGCCAAGATGGCGGCGATGTGGGCCAAGGGCGAGCTGCCCATCGGCCAGGACTTCGTGCACGAGGGCGTCCTCGGCACAACCTTCACCGGCCGTATGGAGCGGGAGACGAAGGTCGGCGACGTCGACGCCGCCGTGCCGGCGCTGGCCGGCACGGCATGGATTACCGGCTTCGCCCAGTACGTCGTCGATCCGGAGGATCCCTTCCCCAACGGATTCACCGTCGGCGACATCTGGGGCGGGCACTAGCGAACAGCGAGAGGAGTGATTGCGATGAGTGAGGACAGAGTCATGGTCGTCACCGGTGCGTCGAGCGGCCTGGGAGCCGAGGTCTGCGAGCACTTCGCCCTGAAGGGTTACCGGGTCGCCATGAACTACCTGATCGAGCCCGAGGCGCAGGCGACCTATGACCGCATCGCGGCCAGCGTGGGTAGCACCGACCGCCTGATGAAGGTCCAGGCCGACGTGGCCAACCGGGAGCAGGTGCGGACGATGTTCGACGCTGTCATCGAACGGTTCGGCCAGGTCGACATCCTGATCAACTTCGCCGGCATCAACCGGGACGCACCCTTCACGGAGTTGACCGACGACATGTGGGACTCGGTCGTCTCCGCGCATCTCCGCGGCCACTTCGTCTGCGGCCAGGAGTTCCTGTTTCACAACCCCGACCGGCCCGGCGTGATCATCAACCTGGGGGCCGCCTGCGGCCAGATCGGGCGCAAGAACGGAGCGAACTTCTGCAGCGCGAAGGGCGGCGTGATCGCGCTGACCAAGTGCATGGCCCAGGAACTTGCGCCCCGGATCCGGGTGAACTGCCTGGTGCCCGGATCGGTCCGGACCCGCGAGGTCATCGACCGCTACCACCTGGAAACCGAGGACGGCCTGGCGAAGGAACTCGCCACCCTGCCGATGGGACGGCTAGGCGAGTTCGAGGACATCACCCGGATGGTCGACTGCATGATCGGCTCCGAGTTCACGACCGGCGCCACCTTCTACGCCAACGGCGGCCAGTACATGCATTGAAGCGCCTCGGCGCCATGTTCCGGGCATTGCTCCGCCATCCGCTCGAGGTGGCGGTCTGCACGATCCTCGTAGCGCTGGTCGCGGTGACTTTCTCCCAGGTCGTCTTCCGCTACGTCCTGGAGGCCTCGCTCTCCTGGTCGGAGGAACTTGCCCGCTTCCTCCTGATGTGGCTCGCCGCCCTCTCCACCGCCTACGCGATGAAGACGGGCGCGCACTTCGCGCTTCACTTCGTCGTCGACCGGACGCCGCCGGCCATGCGGCGCCTCATCAGCTCGGCGGTCGCGCTCAGCGCCTCCGCGTTCCTGGCCGTCTTCGCCTACCAGTCGCTCCGCTTCGCGATCGAGGTGCACGACATGCTGGCGCCGGCGACACGCATGTCGATGGCGGTCCCGTACTCCTCGGCGTTCGTGGGCAGCACGCTGACCCTCTACTACGTGCTCGTCAACTGGCGCCGGGAACTCCGCGCAGCGGAACGGAAGTAGGCCCCCGGGACGATGGGAATCCTGGTCATCCTGACCCTGGTGGCGGCGCTGCTGCTCGGCGTGCCGGTCGCCATCGCGCTCGCCCTCGCGGCCATGGTCGGCCTGCTCTACAGCTCGCCCGAGTTCCTGATCGTCCTGCCGCAGAAGTTCCTGGCCGGGCTCGACTCGTTCCCGCTCCTGGCGGTGCCTCTGTTCGTGCTCGCCGGAGCGCTCATCTCGCACGGCGGCATGGCGCGCCGGATCGTCGACCTGGCCATGCAGTTCGTCGGCCGCCTCCCCGGCGGCCTCGGCCTGGTCGTCATCCTGTCGACGATGCTGTTCTCCGGCATCTCCGGCTCGCCGAGCGCGAACACGGCCGCCATCGGCTCGGTCGCCCTGCCGGCGATGCGGCAGCGGCAGTATCCGCCGGCGTTCGCAACCGCCGTCTTCGCCTCGGCCGGCGGCGTCTCGACCCTGGTGCCGCCCGCGATCGACCTGATCATCATCGGCGTCGTCTCGGGGATGTCGATCGGCGCGCTGTTCGCCGCGGGGATCACGCCGGCGGTCGTGCTGGGCCTGGCGCTGATGGGGTTGACCTACATCCGGGCACTCGACCTGAATCTGCCACTCGAGGCGAAGGCCTCGTGGTCGCAGAGGCTCCGCGTGATCCGCGACGGCATCCTGCCGCTGTTCATGATCGTCATCATCCTCGGCGGCATCTACGGCGGCGTGTTCACGCCCACGGAAGCGTCCGCCGTCGCGGTCGTCTACGGGGCTCTCGTGTCGTTCCTCATCTACCGGGAGCTGAAGCTGGAGGACATCCCGAAGATCCTGCTCCAGACCGCGTCGCTCTCCGGCGTCGTCCTGTTCGTCCTGGGGACGGCGTCCATGTTCTCCTTCGTCCTCACCTTCGAACGGCTGCCGCACCTGCTGGCGGAGGGGATCTCGAACCACGCGCCCAACTGGATCGTCTTCATCCTCTTCGTCCACCTGATCTTCCTGTTCCTCGGCATGGTGATGGACGCCCTGCCGCCGATCATCATCCTGATGCCCATCCT
>JAPVWO010000089.1 GCA_027493375.1 Candidatus Multivorans thiocomprendens
GGGCCGGGGGGGCGGACCGCCGGGCGGCTTTCCGGAGGGATTCCCGCCGGGCTTCGGAGGCTCGGCGCCCACCGCCGCGATTCCGGTCAGGGTGACGAGCGCCATTCGACGTGACATCGCGGACTACCTGGAGACGAACGGTTCGCTCGAGGCCGAGAACGAGGTCGACATCGTGGCTCGGACGGCGGGTCCGATCGTCGAGCTGAACGTGGAGGAAGGCGATTTCGTGCGGGAGGGCCAGGTGCTGGCGCGCATCGACGCCGCGGAAATCGAGGCGCAGTTGGGCATCGCCCGGGTCAACCTGGCCGAGGCGGAACTGTCCTGGAACCGGGCCCAGTCGTCCTACCGCGAGGAAGTCATCAGCCAGGAGGCCTACGACCTCGCCAGATCGACCTTCGAGAGCGCCGCCGCCCAGATCGTCGGTACCGAGATTCTTCTCGACTACACCGTGATCCGGGCGCCGTTCGACGGCCTGATCATCGAACGCGTGATCAAGAACGCGGAGCATGTCCCGACCAACGCGAGGCTGTTCCGGATCTCCGACTTCGACCCGCTGCTCTGTCCGATCCAGCTTCCGGAGAAGGATCTGCCGCGGCTCAAGCTGGACCAGTCCGCCCACCTGACGGTCGAGGCCTGGCCCGGCGTGCGCTTTCCGGCGCGGGTGCTGCGGATCAGCCCGGTCGTCGAGGCGGCGACCGGTACGGTCAAGGTCACGCTGGAAGTGCAGGCCCAGGGCCGCCTGCGGCCCGGGATGTTCGCCAGCGTGTTCGTCGAGACGGACGTTCACGAGAACGCCATCGTCGTGCCGAAGCAGGCCCTGGTCCTGGAAAGCACCTCCGACACGGTGTACGTGGCGGTCGACGACGGGCAGGGCGGTACCGTCGCCCAGCGCCGCGAACTCGAGCTCGGCTACGAGGAGAGCGACAGTCTGGAAGTGCTCTCCGGCCTCCGCGAGGGAGAGGACGTCGTGATCGTCGGGCAGGACGGACTCTCGGACCAAACGCCGATTTCGGTCGACGAGCGGGAGGGGCCGGCCGCGGCGCCCGCGATGTTCACTTCCATGCCGGCCGGCGCCGAGGGCGCGGTCGGTCGGTCGCCTGCCGCGGCTGGCGGTGCCGGCGCCGCCGGGCAGGCCGTACCGGGGCGGCCCGGACCAGGCGGCCCCGGAGGCTTCCGCGGTGGACCTCCCGGCGGTTTCGACCCCAGCCAGATGACGCCCGAACGGATGGAGATGATGCGGGCCCGCATGAAGGAGCGGGGCATGAGCGACGAGCAGATCGACCAGATGATGGAGCGCATCCGGAGCGGCCAGGGGCCGCCGGGAAGGCCGCCTGGCGCTCCGGCGGGCAGGCGGCAGGGCGGACCGCCCGGCCGACCGCAAGGCTGACCGGGAACCGGGGCGCCTGACCAGGTAACGCGACAATGCGGGTTGTTTCCTTCGCCACCCGGCGACCGGTCACCGTGTTCATCTTCGCCCTCGCGGCGGTGGTCTTCGGCGGCGTCGCCTTCCGCGATCTGGCGGTCGACCTGCTGCCGGACATCACCTACCCGTCGCTGACCGTTCAGACGGGGTACGAGGGCGCGGCGCCGGTCGAGATGGAGACCCTGATCACGCGGCCGGTCGAGGACGCGGTCGGTGTGGTCAACGGGGTCAACCGGGTCATCTCGAGTTCCCGGGCGGACATCAGCGAGGTCACGCTGGAGTTTTCCTGGGGCACGAACATGGACTTCGCGTCGCTCGACGTGCGCGAGCGTCTGGATCAGGTGCGGTTGCCGATCGCGGCCGACCGGCCGGTTCTGCTGCGCTACGACCCGTCGCTCGACCCGATCCTGCGGATGGGGCTCGCCGGCGGCGGCAGCGACCTGATCGCGCTGCGCCTGCTGGCGGAGGAGGATCTGAAGCGGAAGCTGGAGCGTCTGGAAGGCGTGGCGGCCGTCGTCGTCAGCGGCGGTCTGGAGGAGGAGATCCAGGTCGAGATCGACGAACGGAGACTGACCTCCCTGGGCCTGACGATGAACCAGGTGATGAACCGCCTGGCGCAGGAGAACGTGAATCTCACGGGCGGGCGGCTGCGCGACGGCCAGACCGACTATCTGGTGCGCACGATCAACGAACTGCTGCGTCCGGAGGAGATGCGGGAGATCGTGATCGACCGCTCCCAGGGGGCGATCGTGCGCCTCGAGGACATCGCCCGCGTCTACCAGGGCGCCAGGGAACGCGAGGTGATCACCCGGATCGACGGTAACGAGGCCGTGGAGATCGCGGTCTACAAGGAGGGGGGCACGAACACGGTCACCGTCGCATCCGCCGTTCTCGATCGGGTGAACGGGCTCGTGGAGGAGATCAGGCAGATCGATCCTCAGCTCGAACTGAGCGTTCTCACCGACCAGTCGCGCTACATCCGCGACTCCGTGTCGGCGGTGATCGAAACCGCCCTGATCGGCGGCTCGCTGGCGATCGTCGTCCTGTTCCTCTTCCTGCGCAGCGCGCCGAAGACGCTGATCATCGGGATCTCGATCCCGGTTTCCGTCGTGGCGACCTTCTTCCTGATGTACGTAGCCGGCGTGTCGCTCAACATCATGTCGCTCGGCGGGATCACGCTCGGCATCGGCCTCCTGCTGGACAACTCGATCGTCGTCCTGGAGGCGATCCAGCGACGGCGGGACCAGGGCCTGGGCGTCGTCGAGGCGGCCCGGGCCGGCGCCTCCGAAGTCGGCCGGGCGGTGATCGCGAGCACGATCACGACCGTCTGCGTGTTCGTGCCGATCGTCTTCGTCGAGGGGGTCGCCGGCCAGATGTTCGGCGACCAGGCCCTGACCGTGACGTTCTCGCTGCTGGTGTCGCTAGGGGTCGCGCTGACCGTGATCCCGATGCTCGCGTCGCGAAGGTTCTTCGCTGCCGGAGACCCGGTCGAGACGGTCCGGAGCGCGGGGCGTTCCAATCCTGTGACCCGGGCCCTTTCGGCATTCTTCAGCGCCATAGGCGTCGGCATCGCGCTGGTCGTCAAGCACGTGTTTCGCGCCGTCGCCACGGTCATGTCCGTGCTGCTGCGGCCGGTGCTGGCCGCCTTCGACGCGCTGCTCCGGGGCATTGCCGCGGTGTACGCCCGCGTCCTTCGCGGCGCCCTTCGCCACCCCGCTCTGGTCGTCCTGGTGGCGGTCGTGCTCCTCGCGGGGAGTGTCCAGCTCGTGGGCTCGCTGGGCAGCGAACTCGTGCCGGAGCTGATCCAGGGCGAGTTCTACGTCGACGCCGAACTGGCGCCCGGGAGCCGGCTGGAGGTCACGGACCGGCGGCTGAAGAACATTGACAAATGGGTGCGCGACTTCCGCGAGGAGCTCGGCGTGCAGTCGGTCTACACGGTGGTCGGCACCTCGAACGAGCAGGGAGGCGCGGCCGGCGAGAGACGGGAGAACATCGGCCAGGTCAACGTGCGGATGGAACCGCCGATCGACGCCGAGCGCGAGGAACTCGTGATGAGCCGGATCCGGAACCTGATCGACGCGGAGAACGCGTCCTTCGCCGGCCAGGCGCCGCCCGTCGCGGGCGCGGCGTCGGTTCCTCCGGCCGGGGCCGCCGGCGCCGGATCGGTGCTCGGCGACGATTCCCTGGTGTACCGGTTCGGTCGTCCGACCTACTTCAGCTTCCGGAGCCCGGTCGAGGTGCGGATCCGCGGCCACAACCTTGCGCTGCTGGAAGTGCTTGCCGACCAGGTGGCGGCCCGGATGCGGGAGGTCGAAGGGCTGGTCGACGTCAAGTCATCGACCGAGGGCGGCAATCCGGAACTGCAGATCATCTTCGACCGGGAGCGGCTGTCGACGCTGAACTACACCGTTGCCGAACTCGGCGCCGTGATCCGGTCCAAGGTGCAGGGCGACATCGCGACGGACATCGTGCGCGAGGATCGGAACATCGAGGTCCGGATGCGGGCCGACGAGGGCTACCGCGACTCGGTCCGCGATCTTCGCAACCTGAACATCCGCCAGAACGGCGCCACGCCACTGCCTCTCTCGGCGGTGGCGGAAGTGATCGAGACGGAAGGGCCGGCCGAGATTCGCCGCAGCGACGGGGGCCGGGTGGCGCTGATCGAGGCGAACATCGTCGGCCGCGACCTGGGCAGCGTCTCCGACGACATTCAGGCGATCCTGGACACGACCCGGTTCCCGGTCGGCTTCGACTACTCGGTCGGCGGGCAGCGCCAGGAGATGGAGCGCTCGTTCGACAGCATGCGACTGGCGATCCTGCTCGCCGTGTTCATGGTCTACCTGGTCATGGCGTCCCAGTTCGAGTCGCTGCTGCACCCCTTCGTCATCCTCTTCGCGGTGCCGTTCTCGATCATCGGCGCGATCGGCATCCTCTATCTGACCCGGACGCCGGTCAGCATCGTCGTGCTGATCGGCGGCATCCTGCTGGCCGGCATCGTCGTGAACAACGCGATCATCCTGATCGACTACACGAACCGCTTGCGCCGCGCCGGCAAGGCCAAGGTGGACGCCCTGCGCGAGGCCTGCCTGGTCCGTCTGCGGCCGATCCTGATGACGACGTCGACGACCGTGCTGGGCCTGCTGCCGATGGCCCTGGGCCTGGGCGAGGGGGCGGAGCTCAGAACGCCGATGGCCCTGACCGTGGTCGGCGGGCTACTTACCTCAACGCTGCTGACGCTGATCGTGATCCCGGCGCTCTATCTGCTGCTGGACTTCCACAAGCGCGACGCCGACCCTGAGGCCGTCGCCGAGGCGGCTGTAACGTAGGCCGTCCGCGACGGCGTGCGGGAGAAGGGTCCCAGAGGCACGCTCGCCCGCACTTGGAAGATGTGGAGCAGGGGCTCGCTGTTTTCGGCTGCACTCCACGTCGGCGTCGGTTGATGGAGAGGGGGAGGAAGTCGTTTGCCTCCGACGCCCTGGGACCCTCCTCCCGCACGCCGCTGCGGACTGGACTCCGTCGTCGGCGGTCCTGGAACCATGCGGTCACACACTGGGTGCGCCGGCGTCCTCGCCGGCATGTAGCCACGCGGGAGAGTGCTAGGGAAAGGCCTCCGTTAGCTCGGGGGCTGTCCAGGGG
>JAPVWO010000009.1 GCA_027493375.1 Candidatus Multivorans thiocomprendens
CCTGGGGTCGTCGGCGAACTGCCAGCAGGTGAGGGCCAGGAGGCCGTCGGGCGCCACGACCGCCGCGGCGCGTTCGAGGACGCGGCGGCGGGTGCCGAAACCGGGGAGGTGGTGGAGGACGCCGAACAGGACGACGAGGTCGCAGGTCGCTTCGTCCAGCGGGCATTCCTCGATGTCTTCGACCTGGAAGCCGATGTGGTCGAGGCCTACGGTGGCGGTGCGGGCGTGAGCGATCAGCTCGGCGCTGAGATCGATGCCAGTGTAGGTGAATGGCCGGTGCCCGCGGAGATCGGGGTTGCGCTCCAGGAAGAGAGCGAAGCGGCCGTTGCCACAGCCGAGGTCGAGCACGTGTAGCGGGCTGTCCGTGGCTTGAGCGGCAGTTTCCACGACGCGCCGCCATCCCGGCCAGCCCCCGGGATGACGGGTGCGGTCGAAGTCGGCCGCATGTCTGCTGTAGAAGTCGCGGTTGATCCGTCGGAGGGCGGCTTGGGTTGCCGTATTCATGGGGAAGCGGAGTATGGCTGCGTCGCCTCGCCGCTTCGCGGCGTTGGCCCGGATGCCGGCGGGGACGCCGGCGCACCCAGTGGGCTAGTGCGTGCCCAGGCTCAGGCCGCCGTCGACAGTAAGGAGCGATCCGGTGATCCAGTCGTTCGCCGGGTCGCAGAGGAAGACGACGGCGCGGGCGACGTCGTCCGGCTCGCCGATGCGGCCCAGCGGTACCTCCTCGCCGAAGCCGTCGAGGAAGGCGGCGGCCTCGTCCGGCGGCATGACCGTCTCGAAGATCGGCGTACGGACGACGCCGGGAAGCACCGCGTTGACGCGAATCCGGTCGCCGGCGAGTTCGGCCGCGAGGCTGCGGGTCAACGCATCGACGCCGGCTTTCGCGGCCGTGGGCGCGGGTCGCGAACAGCACACCCTTCAGGTCGACGTCCACGACCAGGTCGACCGGGTCCGGTTCGTTCTCGTCGCCCTCGGCCGCGAGCGGGCCGGCGTGGTAGACCCCGGCGCAGTTGACCAGGGCGTCCAGGCCGCGGAGTTCGCGGGCCGCTTCGTCGACCATCCGCCGCGCTCCGTCGGCGGTCGAGACGTCGCCGGCGACGGCGACGGCGCGTAGACCGAGCGAGCGCAGGTCGCCGGCCGCGGCTTCGACGACCTCCCGGCGGCGGCCGCCGAGGGCGATGCCGCATCCGCCCTCCGCCAGGGCGCGGCCGATCGCCAGTCCGATGCCGCTGCCGCCGCCCGTGATCAGCGCCGCCCGCCCCTTGAACCGCGCTTCCGCAGCGTTCTCTCCGGCTGTGATCGTCATTGCCGCGTTGCTCTCAGTTGTCCGATGCCGCCGTAGTAGGTTCCCGTCATGGCGGCGACAATAGCCCCGAAGCGCTACTCGTTCGAGCCCGAAGAGCACGCGGCGGAGCTCGACGCGATCATCGGCGCCATCGAGAGCGCATCCCGCTTCGACGAGCGCGACCTCAAGGATCTGCTGCGGCGCCACCCCAAGAACGGCAGGGGTTTCTTCTCGAAGAGCGAGTTGATCCGAGGCTTCCGGGCTCTTCGGCCGGGTTCGGCGAGTGAGCAGACGTTCGTCGACCGGGTGAGGATGAAGCCGGTCCGCACCCGCAGCGGCGTGGCGCCGGTGACCGTGCTGACCAAGCCCTTCCCGTGTCCGGGCCGGTGCATCTTCTGTCCCAGCGACGTGAGGATGCCGAAGAGCTACCTGTCGTCCGAACCCGGCGCGCAGCGGGCTGCGGAGCACCAGTTCGACCCCTTCCGGCAGACCCTCTCTCGCCTGCGTTCGTTCCGCCACACCGGGCATCCGGTCGACAAGGTGGAGCTGATCGTCCTCGGCGGCACTTGGTCGAGCTACCCGGAGGCGTACCGGATCTGGTTCGTGCTGCGCTGCTTCGAGGCGATGAACCGTTTCTCCGAAACGCTCGGACCTGCGGCGGCGGATCCGCTTGCCCATTTCGAGCCCGAAGTCGATTTTCGGGAACAGGACGAGACGGTCGAGGGCGCGCTGCTGGCCCCGGCGGCGGCTGCCGTCGACGATGCGGCCGTCCGGCGGCGCGGGTACAACCAGGTCGTGGCCGACTGGACCTCCGCGCATCCGCGAGCCGCGGACCAGGCCCGGCGTCAGGCCGCGAGCTGGACGGACCTCGAAAGGGCACAGCGCGAGAACGAGACGGCTGCCGCTCGCTGCGTGGGTCTGTCGCTCGAGACGCGTCCCGACTGCCTCGACCGGGCAGAGGCGCTCTTCATGCGGCGGCTGGGTGCGACCAAGGTACAGATCGGCGTCCAGAGCATGGACGACGACGTTCTCGCCCTGAACGGGCGGGGCCACGATGTGGGCCGAGCCCGGCGGGCGGTCGGTCTGCTGCGCCGGATGGGGTTCAAGGTCCAGGCGCACTGGATGCCGAACCTCCTCGGTTCGACGCCGGCCAAGGACCGGGAGGACTTCGACCGGCTGTTCGCGGATACCGACGTGCGCCCGGACGAGCTCAAGGTCTATCCGTGCTCCCTGATCGAGAGCGCCGAGCTGATGGCCTACCACCGTCGTGGCGACTGGCGGCCCTACGACCGGGCCGAGTTGCTGGACGTGCTCGTCCACAGCCTGGGCGCGACGCCGCGCTACTGCCGGCTGACGCGAGTGATCCGGGACATCCCGGGGACCGACATCGTGACCGGGAACAGGACGACGAACATGCGTCAGGTGGCCGAGGCCGAGGCCGGCGGGCGCGGCCTCCGCTGCCGGGACATCCGCGCCCGCGAGGTCGGCGGCCGTCCGGTCGATCCGCGCCGGCTTCGCCTGCGGCGCAGCGACTACGAGGCGTCCGGCGGCCGGGAGATCTTTCTCGAGTTCGCGACTGCGGAGGACCGGATCGCGGGGTTCCTGCGGCTTCGGCTGCCCGCTCCGGCCGGCGCGGGCGAGTTCTCGCTTCCGGAGCTGGCGGGAAAGGCGATCATCCGCGAGGTTCACGTCTACGGAGCGGTCGTCGGCCTGGGCGCGCGGGAAAAGGGCCGGTCGCAGCACGTTGGTCTCGGCCGGCGTCTGGTCGCCGAGGCCCTGGGCATCGCGGCCGGCGCCGGCTTCGAGCAGGTGGCCGTCATCTCCTCGGTCGGCACCCGCGAGTACTACCGCCGGCTCGGCTTCGAGGACGGCGAGCTGTACCAGCACCGGTCGGCGCGGCCGCCGCTGGAGGTGTCCTCGTGAGCGCTCTGACCACCGACCTCTACCAGTTGACGATGGCCCAGGGCTACTGGCGGCACGGTCGTCACCTGGACCGGGCCAGCTTCTACCTGTCGATTCGCCACACTCCGTTCGACGGCGGCTTCGCGGTCGCGGCCGGCCTGGAGCAGGTCGTGGAGTTCCTGCTCGGTCTTCGCTTCGAGCCCGAGGACATCGAGTATCTGCGAGGCCTCGAAGGAAACGACGGCGGGCCCCTGTTCGCTCGGGACTTCCTGGACGCGCTGCCGATGCTCGATCTTTCCGTCTCGCTCGCGGCCGTCCCGGAGGGCACGGCCGTGTTCGCGAGGGAACCGCTGCTCCGGATCGAGGCGCCCCTGCTGGTCGGCCAGTTGATCGAGACGCCCGTTCTCAACATCTTCAACTTCCAGACGCTGGTGGCGACGAAGGCGGCCCGGCTTTGCCACGTCGCCGCGCCGGGCCAGCCGGTGCTGGAGTTCGGGCTACGCCGGGCGCAGGGCTTCGACGGAGGCCTGAGCGCCAGCCGCGCCGCCTACCTGGGCGGTTGCATCGCGACGTCGAACGTGGAGGCGGGCCAGCGCTTCGGGATTCCGGTGCGAGGCACCCACGCGCACAGTTGGGTCCAGGCCTTCGACTCGGAACCCGAGGCGTTCGACGCCTTTTCCGAGACGATGCCGAACAACTGTGTCCTGCTGGTCGACACCTACGACGTGGAACAGGGGATCGAGCACGCGATCGCCACCGCGCGAGTGCTGCAGCGTCGCGGACAGCGGTTGCTTGGCATTCGGCTCGACTCCGGCGACCTGTTGCTGCAGAGCCGCGCCGCGCGGCAGCGGCTGCGCGAGGCGGGGCTCGAGGACGTTGCCATCGTCGTCAGCGACAACCTGGACGAGAAGAAGATCCTGGCGCTGCGGCGGGCGGGCGCGGCGATCGATATCTGGGGCGTCGGCACGTCACTCGTAACCGCGGCCGGCGCGGGTGCGCTCGGCGGCGTCTACAAGCTGTCGGCGATCCGGCGGACCGGCGAGGAGCGCTGGCGACCGGTGTTCAAGTTCGGCGCGGGAGTCGGCAAGGCGTCCCTGCCGGGGCGCCTGCAGGTCCGCCGCTATCGAGGGGCCGGCGGCGCCCTGGAGCGGGACGTGATCCACGCGCTCGACGGGTCGGGGGAGGCGCTGGGCCTGGACGATCCGGACGGCCGCGATCTGCTCGTGCCGGTGCTCGAAGACGGCCAGCTCCTCGAGCAGCTGCCGTCGCTCGACGCCGCCCGGGAGGCGGCGGGGCGCGAGGTGGCCTCCCTGCCGTCGGCGCTGCTGGACCTCGAGGCTCACGGGCCGGCGCCGGTCGAGGTCACGGCGAGCCTCCTGGAACAGTGCGACCGCCTGGCGGCGTCGCACTCGGCGACCGCCCGGTCAGCGTGATCGACTAGCGGGTTTGGCCGGGCTGTCGTCCACCGAAACGGCGCCTGGGACGCCGGTCGTTCATAATCTGGCATGGCCGCAAGGTTAGACAGGTCAGCAGTTCGGCGTTTCGACGACCTCTGCGAGCACGGATTCGCCCGGGTCGCGGCGTGTCTGCCACGGCTCGAGATCGCCGATCCGGCGAAGAACCTGGCGCGCACGATCGACCTGGCGGGGATGGCGGACCGGGACGGCGCGGTCGCCGCCGTCTTCCCGGAACTCAACCTGAGCGGCTACTCGCTCGACGACCTGTTCCATCAGTCCGCCGTGCTCGACGGCTCTCGTGCCGCGCTCGTGGAGTTGGCGGCCGCGTCACGGGACCTGCGTCCGGTGCTCATCGTCGGCCTGCCGCTCGAGGTCGACGGCGCGGTGTTCAACGTCGCGGCGGTGGTGCATGGCGGCCGGATCGCCGGCGTGGTACCCAAGGTCTACCTGCCGAACTACCGCGAGTACTACGAGAAGCGCTACTTCGCCGCTGCCGAGTCGCGGCGGTCGGAGGTCGTGTCCCTGGGTGACGAGGAGGTGCCGTTCGGCGAGGATCTGCTGTTCGACGTGGGCCCCGTCCCGGGCTTCCGCTTCCACGTCGAGATCTGCGAGGACCTGTGGTCGCCGCTGCCGCCGAGCACGCGGGGCGCGCTTGCCGGGGCATCGGTGCTGTTCAACCTGTCGGCCAGCAACGTGACGATCGGCAAGGCGGACTATCGCAGGCTTCTCTGCGCGTCGCAGTCGGGCCGGTCGATCGCGGCCTACGTCTACGCCGGCGCGGGCGCCGGAGAGTCGACGACGGACCTGGCCTGGGACAGCCACGGCCTGATCTGTGAGAACGGAGAGCGGCTGGCGGAGTCCGAGCGCTTCAGCCAGGAGCCCCAGATGATCGCCGCCGACCTCGACCTGGAGCGGCTCTCGCAGGAGCGGCTCCGCATGTCGACGTTCCGCGACGCTGCGCGCCGGGAATCATGGGCCGGCGAGTTCCGGACGATCTCGATGGCCGTGGAGCGGCCCCCGGGCGCGGTGGCGCTGCGGCGCGAGATCCCGCGCTTCCCCTACGTGCCGGCGGACACCGCGGAGCGGGACGAACGGTGTGCGGAGGCCTTCGACATCCAGGTCTCCGGCCTGGTCCAGCGGCTGCGCGCCACCGGTCTCGAGAAGGTCGTGATCGGCGTCTCCGGCGGACTTGACTCGAGCCACGCGCTGATCGTCTGCGTCCGGGCCTTCGCCCGCCTTGGGCTGCCGGCGTCGAACATCCTCGCCTACACGCTGCCGGGATTCGGCACCTCGACGCGAACGTACGAGAACGCGAACCGGCTGATGGAAGCGTTGGGCGTCACGGCGTCCGAGATCGACATCCGGCCGCCGAGCGAGGAGATGCTGAAGGCGATCGACCATCCGTACGGCCGCGGCGAGCGCGGCGACGGCGTCTACGACTCCACCTTCGAGAACGTCCAGGCCGGCGAGCGCACGGCGCACCTGTTCCGGCTCGCGAACCTTCACCAGGGCCTGGTCATCGGCACCGGCGACCTCTCGGAACTGGCGCTGGGTTGGTGCACATACGGTGTCGGCGATCAGATGGCGCACTACAGCGTGAACTCGTCCGTGCCGAAGACCCTGATCCAGCACCTGATCCGCTGGGAGATAGAGCGCGGAGAGTTCGGCGCCGCCGCCAGCGAGACATTGCAGTCGATCGTCGACACGGAGATCTCACCGGAGCTGGTGCCGCCCGCGGCGGGTGGAGAGGCCGGCAACGGGGAACCCGCGCAGTCGACGGAGGAAGCGATCGGGCCGTTCGAGCTGCAGGACTTCCACCTCTACTACCTGAGCCGGTACGGTTACCGGCCGAGCCGCGTCGCCTATCTCGCCCACCAGGCCTGGGGAGAGCGGACCCGGGGCGCCTGGCTCGACACGATTCCCGAAGCCGAGCGCGGCGAGTACTCGCTGGCCGAGATCAGGCACTGGCTGGAGGTGTTCCTCGTCCGTTTCTTCGGCACCAGCCAGTTCAAGCGCTCGGCGCTGCCGAACGGACCCAAGGTGGGTTCGGGCGGGTCGCTGTCGCCACGCGGTGACTGGCGGGCGCCGTCGGACGGCGGACCGGCGGTCTGGGTGGAGGAGCTGCGGCGCAACGTGCCGTAGGCGGTCAGACCCAGTCCGAGGCGTCGTCCCCGGAGTGCCCGATGTGGACGCCGGCTTCCTGCCAGCGCTTCATCGAGGCTTCAACCTCGGGTGTGAAGTCGGCGAGGAACTCGCCAGGCGTCGCGGGGTCGGGCACCGCGAC
>JAPVWO010000090.1 GCA_027493375.1 Candidatus Multivorans thiocomprendens
GAAGTTGCTGACGAACAGGCTCAGCCGGCCGCTGCCGTCGTAGTCGCCGACCGCGACGCCCATGCCTCCCTGCTCGCCGCCGTCCTCGCTCACCGCGACACCCATGAAGAACCCCGACTCCTCGAAGGTGCCGTCCTTCCGGTTCATGTAGAGGTAGTTGGGCGTCGAGTCGTTGGCGACGTACAGATCCAGCCAGCCGTCGCCGTCCATGTCGACCCAGGCGATGCCGAGGCCGAAGTAGCCGTCCGGATCGCGAACCCCGGCCTCCTCGCCGACTTCGGTGAAGGCGCCGTCCTCTTCCTGGCGGAACAGGAGGTCGGAGGTGCCCGGCAGGCCGCGAGGTCCGCACTGGACGGAGACGCCGCGGTACTGGCAGGTCTTGTCGCTGCCGAACTCCGGCAGGTTGTCGAGATCGAACTCGACGTAGCGGCTCACGAACAGGTCGAGATCGCCGTCGCGGTCGTAGTCGGCGAAGCCGCAGCCCGTCGACCAGCCCGAAGCCGCGACGCCAAGCTCCGCCGCCACGTCGGTGAACGTGTCGTCGCCGGAGTTGCGATAGAGGCGGTTCCGGCCGATCCCGGTCACGTAGAGGTCCTGCCAGCCGTCCCCGTCGACGTCGGCGATGCACAGGCCCATCCCCCAGCCGGGGTGGGCAACCCCGGCCTCGGCGGCGATATCGCGGAACGTGCCGTCGCCGAGGTTGCGATAGAGCGCGCTGTGCGACGACTCCGGCTCGTTCGCGGTGTCGACCGTCAGGGAGTTGACGAAGTAGATGTCGAGCAGGCCGTCGCGGTCGACGTCGAACAGCCCGACGCCGCCGCTCATCGACTCGACGATGTACTTCTTCTCGGGCGCGGAGTTGTGGCGGAAGGTGATGCCGGTGGACTCCGTGATGTCGCGAAACAGCGGCGCGTCGCCGGCGCCCTGGGCATGCGTCAACGCGGGGCAGACGAGGAGGGCCGCCAGCAGCAGTCGCCGCGGACCTCCGCTCATCGCTCGGCCCTCGAGCCCAACGGCGGCTGGGCGCGCAGACGCTCGATGTGCTCTTCGATCGCGGCCTGAGCCTCCCGGGAACGCTGCAGGTGGCGCTCCGCTCCCTCGCGGTCGCCGAGGCGGGCCAGGGCGAGGCTGAGCTGGTAGTGCCCCTTGATCGAATCGGGCTCGGCGGCGACCGCCCGCGTGAGCGCTTCCCGGGCCGCCTCGAAGCGGCCCTCCTTCAACCGGGCCGTTCCGATCGTTACCAGCGCTGTCGGGTGATCGGGATTGACCGCCAGGGCCCGGTCCGCGAGCCGGGTCGCCTCGTCCAGCATGCCGAGCCCCTCGGCGGTCTCCGACATGGCGGCCAGCGCCTCGACGTTGTCGGGCTCCAGCCGCAGGGCCGTGGCCAGGGCTTCCCGCGCCTCGTCGAAGCGGTCCACCCGGTTGAGAGCCAGGCCGAGCGCGATGTGCGTCAGGGCGCGGCTGCGGTCGAGGGCCGCCGCGTCGACCAGCGCCTCGGCGGCCTCCGCCATCTCGCCCACCTGCATCCGGGCCACGCCGAGCAGGTAGGCGTACTCCGCCTCCCCGGGGTGCATCCGCGCCAGCGGCTCGAGCGCCAGGGTCGCCTGGATCGGGTTGCCCCGGGCGAGCGAGAAGCGCGCATAGGCGTTCAGGACGTCCTCGGAGTTGGGCGCCAGGGCAATGGCCCGGCCGAGCGCCTCGGCGGCCGCGTCGCCTTCGTTCCGCGAGGCAAGGGCGCGGGCCTGGTCGAGCAGGCCGCGGACCGACTCCGTCGCCGCGGCGTCGGGCTGGGCGCCGAGACCCGCCGGCGCGAGCAGCAGGGAAAAGAGCGCCGCCGAACGCACCCAGTCCTTCATTGATCCGACCGTCCCTTGAGTCGCTGAAAGATCTCGAACTGCTCGCGCGCCTTCTCCCGATCGCCGAGCTTCTGGTAGGCCTGACCGAGCTGGTTGCGGATGTTGGGATCCTCTGGCGCGAGTTCCGCGGCCGCCAGCAACTGCGCGGCCGCCTCGTCGACGCGGCCGTCCTCGAGCAGGATCTTGCCTCGGAGGTAGCCGGCATCGGCGAAGTCGGGTTCGGCGGCGAGGACCAGCTCCACCTCGCGCAGCGCGGCCTGGGGCTGGTTGTCGAGTTCGAGGACGGTCGCCAGGACGTAGCGCGACCGGTGGTCGGCGGGATGGGCAGCCAGTTCCGCACGCAGCGCGGCGCCGGCTTCCTCGAGGCGCCCCTGGCGGAGATAGATGTTGCCGAGCGTGGCCTGCGCCTCGGCGACGCCGGGGCGAAGTTCGATGGCGCGTTCGAGGTGCTCCACCGCCGCGTCGAAGTCGCCTTCCTGAGCCGCCGCCTGGCCGAGCAGCACGTTCAGCTCGGGCCAGTCGGCGTGGTCGGCGAGCAGCCGGTCAAAGATCGGTTGCGCCTCGACGGTCCGGCCGCTCCGGACCAGGGCCAGGCCGTAGGCGTACTGGAGCGAACGGTCGTCGGCGCGGCCTGGGTCGGTGGCCAGGAGGTCCGCCGCGCGGTCGTAGACCTCTGCGTTGAGCCAGGCCAGCGCGAGCATCCGCCGCAGCGCCGGATCGCCGGGCGTCTCTTCCAGCGCCTTCGAAAGCGGCGAGGTCGCCCGATCGAAGTGGCCCGCGTTGAAACGGGCCACGCCCAGCGAGTACTGGACCCTCGGGAAGCCGGGGTCGACCGAGGCAGCCTGTTCGAAGTGGTCGGCCGCCCGGACGAAACGCCGGGCCTGCGTAGCCATGACGCCGAGATTGAACGAGGCGCGGGCAAGAGTCGTTCGCGCCGTTCGTACGAGCTGCCCTTGAACCACCGGCGAGAGACCAGAGACCGGCGTCTCGCTGAAGACGGACAGGCCGACGACCCCGGCCGACGGTTCCTTGCCGTGACCGTCCAGGTAGTTCGACATTCGATCGCGCGAACTCTGCGCCAGGGCCACCGAGAAGTCCTTGGCGGCCTCGAAGTGAGGCTTCGCCCGCGCCTCGTCGCCCGTGCGGCGGAGGGCCAGCGCGAGCTGGTAGTGGAGGCTCTCCATCTGGTTGGCGTTGAACGAGGCGCCGTACCCGGCTTCCGCCAGATCGATGGCGCTCTCGAGCGCGGTGGCCGCTTCCCCCGGCCGGTCGAGTCCGAGCAGGGCCCGGCCCAGATGGTGCAGGGCGTTCGGCCGGGTGGACTCCGAGTCCACCGCGATCTCCAGCGAGGTCAGCGCCTCCTCGAAGCGCCGGGCATCGACCAGCACCATTCCCAGGTAGAGGGAGTTCACCGGATCCTCGGGCGAGATGCGGCGTTCTTCCTTGAAGTGGTCGACGGCCTCCTCGACGGCGCCCCGGCCCCGGTCCAGGAGTTCCACGGTCCCCAGGTAGAAGCGCGCCCGCGGCACCTCCGGGTCCTGCTCGATGGCCCGTTCGAGTGCCCCGCGGGCTCGCTCGTACTCGCCGTAGTCGCGCCAGGTCCTGCCGATCAGGATCCAGGTCTGCGGAATCGGGCGCTCCTCGACCACGTCCCGGAAGAGCTTCTCGGCGGACTCCGGGCGCTCCAGGCGGAGGTAGCCGCTGGCGAGCGCGAACCGGGTCTCGACGTCTTCGGGCATCGATGCGACGGCGCCTTCCAGTTGCTGCACCGCCAGCTCCGGCTGACCGGTCGCGTTGAAGGCCCGGGCGAGCAGCCGCACGGCACGACCGTCTCCCGAGCTTCGCGCGAGCAGACGCAGCAGAACCTCGACCGCGCCGTCCGGATCGCCGCGCTCGAGCGCGAGCTCGGCCAGGGCGAGCAGGGGACGCCGCGCCTCAAGGGCCGAAACCAGGGCCCGCTCGTAGGCCGCCTGCGCCTCGGCCGGGGCGCCGCCGGCACGGTGAAGGTCACCGAGCAGGAGCCAGCCTTCCAGCAGCGCTTCCCGGTACCAGCTCTCGGCGGCCTGCGGTTCGTCCCCGCGCAGCATGGTCTCGGCCTCCACCAGGGCACGCCGCATGGCGGCGTCGGCCGGCGGCTCATCCTGCGACTGCGTCGCCGCCGGCAGCCCGGCGGCAAGGATCAGGCCGAAAGCGCTTGCGCGGATCAGCGGTCGCCCTCGCCCACGGCCAGGGTGGTCGAGACGAACGCGGTCTCGCGGGTGGCGTCGTCCCGGACGCCGACCGCGACCAGGTTGAGGCCATCGGGAATGTCGACGTTGAAGACCAGGTCGAGAAGACGCGTGGCGCGATCCGGGGGCGCCTCGACGAGGAAGGTCTTCTCGTCCCTGACCACCTTCGAGGTCTGGGCGTGCCGGCTGGCGACCTCGACCCTGATCTGCGCCATCTCCTTGTCCTCGAACGGGAGGAAGGCGACCCGCGCGGCCGGCACCATGACGTGGAGCGGCAGTCGCCGCTTGCCGCCGCCGGCCGCCCGAACGCGGCCCGCGCCCAGCCGCACGCCGAGCCGATTCTCGACCAGGCCGAGATAGAGCGCGCCGTCGAGCTGCTCGCTCATCCGCTGATCGGAACTCTTGTCGCGATAGCCGCGGCGGTGACGGACCTGCAGGTTCCGGCCCCGGACCCGAACGCGGATCTGGTGCTCGCCGCGGTCGCCGCCGTGGGGCGGCCGGTAGGCGAGGGAGTAGTAGCTCGCCATCTCGTTCGCGATCTGCTCGAGTTCGCCGCCGAACTGGTTGCGGTTGAAGATGGCGCGGCCGCCCGTTTCGTCGGCGAGCACGGCCATTCCCCCCCGCTCCACCTCGCGGACCGAGCTGTTGAACGGGTTCGCCCCCTGGAAGTCGATCGACGACTGCTCCGCCAGGCTCAGGAACGACGAGCGGAGGCCGTTGGTCTGGAGCGAGTAGATCGTCACGCGGTTCGCGTTGGCGTGACGGGTCAGTTCGTGAAAGCCGGTGGACAGTTCCTCGACGGGGGTGAGCGAGCGAAACCGGTCGCCGGCGGGACACACGCCGGTGATGAAGTCCCGCAGGTCCGCGCCCGGAGAACGTTCCAGGGAGTCGCTGATGTAGAGCAGCGTCTTGAGGCCCGGCAGCGCGGCCAGGAAGCGGACGGTCGTCGTCAGGTGATCGAGCGTGGCGCCGATCCGGTCGCGGCCGATGCGGGCCGCGTTTTCGACCTCGGGCAGCGCGCGGCGCACGAACGACTCGCAGGGCGCCGGCGCCGTCGTCCGCCGGCTGCTTCCCGATGACGCGAGCACCCTCGCGTCCTGCCAGAGCTGGTTCAGTCTCTGCACCGCCAGCCGCTTCGCCTGCTGCGACTGGCCGCCCATTCCCGGCGAGGCCCCGATGCGTTCGAGCGCGATGTCCAGCTCCTCGCGGCTGGAGCCGAAGTAGGCCTCGGTGACCAGGTCGCGGTCCTGACGGAAGATGAGGACCCGCTCCGCCGGGAACTTCTCCTCGTCGAGGAACGCCCGCAGGTCCTCGATCGCCTGCTTGCGGCTGGCCGGGCCGAGATGGAGATCGTCGAAGTAGAGAACGAGGTGCGCGGGTTCGGCCACGGCCCCGCCCGCGGTCGATGCCGGCTCGGGCGCCGGCACGCCGGCCTCCAGGGGTCGGGCGGAAACGGCATCCGTCACTTCGCTGAAGAAGTCGACCGTCACCGGATCGCCGTCCTCGCGCACCTCGAAGTCCTCCGGACCCAGCCCGGTGACGGGACGGCCCCGGCTGTCGCTGACCCAGACCTCGACGTTGACGAGCTGGACATCGACGACGTCGCTGAAGGCGGGGCGATCGGCGTCCTCCGACTGTCCAGGAGCAACGGCGGGCGCGAGAGCGGCGAGCGCCGCCGTCAGACACGTCGGGAGGAGGGCACGGTCTGGACCGCCGGAAGTCATCGAATCAGTCTACTTTCAAGGTCGGGCCCGATGCGGTGCGGCCGGGGCCGCGAGGCGGTTGAGAAAGCCGAAGAGAAGGGCGAGCAGAGTCAGCCCCGCGATCGGCGCGATGAACCCGGCGGCAAGCTGCTCGGCGCCACCGGCCAACCGGGCGGTCAACCAGGGCAGGACGGCGCCTCCCGTGCCCGCGAGGGCGAAGACCCAGCCGGTGGAACGGGACTGCGTCGAGGCGGTCAGTTCCGCCAGAAACGAGACGGTAAGTGGAAAGAGGGGCGCCAGCCCGGCGCCGACCGCGACCGCCGAGACGGCCACGCCGGGCTGCGAGCCGCTGGCCAGGAGCCCGAGAAGGCCCGCTCCCGCGACGGCGAGCCCGATGCCGTAGAGCACGCGCTCGGACATCCGCCGCAGCAGGAGGGGCGCCACGACGCGGCCGCCCAGGAGCGCCGCCCAGAAGCCCGATCCGATCCAGAGCGACGTCGCCGATCGCGCCGGCTGGAACTGATCGGCCAGGCTGACCAGCCATCCTCCGACCGCGTTCTCGATCCCGACGTAGAGGAAGAGGATCGCGGCAATCACGACGAGACCCGGCAACACGCCCCCCTGCCTTCTGGTCGGCACTGAGGCTGCGGGCGCCGCTACGGCAGCACCAAGGTCGCCGCCCTGCGGCGCCTTCACTTCAGAAGCCGGCGAGGACGCCGGCGCACCCAGTGTGAAACGCCCTGCTGCTGCGGGCCGCACGTTCCATGCGAGACACGGCAGCACGAGGCCCGCCGCCCCCGCCAAGACCAGCAGCACCGCGTCGCTCGACATCCCCGGCGGACGAACCGCGAAGGCGAGGGGGCAGGCGACCGCGCCGGCGCCCCATACCAGGTTGAGCGACGAGAGCGCGGCCCCCCGCCTTGTCGGCTGCGAGTGCGCGACCCGAAGATTGGTCGCCGGGATCGCCAGACCGAGTCCCAGCCCGATGGCGGCCACCGGCGCCAGGGCAATGGGCCAGCTCGCGATCGCCAGGGACGACAGACCGACGGCGATCAGCAGGTAGCCGATCGCCAGACTGAGACCCTGCCGGTAGCTGGAGAGCAGGGACCCGACGGCGCTCGCGAGGAACTGAGCGACGAAGAGCGGCGCCAGATCCTCAACCGGAAGGCTCCACTCCCGGGAGAGTTCGGGGAGCAGCGGGCCGAGAAGCACCGTGACCACGCCGGTGAGCAGGAAACCCGTGTAGAGGGGCAACCGCACAGACCTGGTGGAGCCAACGTCGAGCGGAATCCGGGGCGCGTCAGCCACGATCAGGTGCGGGACCGGTCGAATCACGGAGCACGAGGGTCGGCTCGATCGTGACCGTCGCCGGCGAGTCGCCTCCGGGAGCACCCAGCTTGTGCAGCAACTCGGCGGCGGCCCTCCGCCCCATCTCGTGCAACGGCTGCCGCACGGTGGTCAGGCTCGGATTCTGGAAGGCCGCGCTGAGAATGTCGTCGAAACCGACGACCGAAACATCGTCCGGGATCCGCAGCCCGCTCTCGACGATCGCCCGCATCGCACCGATCGCCGAGACGTCGTTGAAGGCGAAGAGCGCCGTGAAGGGCGCACCGACCGCAAGCAGCTTCTGGCCGAACACGTGCCCCTCGCGGTAGCCCTCCTCGGGCGAGAACTGCTCGCCGGCCGGCCCTCCGGAGAGCTGGAGCGTCAGCCGCGGGTCGATCTCGAGGCCGAGCTCCGCGGACGCCGCGACGATCGCCTGCCAGCGAGACTCCGTGTCGGCGGAGTGTGGGTGCCCCTTGAAGAAGGCGATCCGGCGGTGGCCAAGCTCGGCCAGGTGGGTCAGCGCCAGTCGCGCGGCGACTTCGTGGTCGAGGACGACGTTCGTCACGCCCGGCAGCTCCCGGTGCCCGGCCACCACCACCGCCGGCAGCGACAGGGGCTGATCCATCGGGGTGTTGACCAGGATCAGTCCCTCGACCGAGCGTTCCGTGAGGAGCTGCAGGTAGTCGTCCAGGAGATCCTGCTTCGAGTGGTGGCCGGCGACCAGGTAGAAGTAGCCCTCCTGCAGGAGCTGGTCCTCGATGCCGCCGAGGACGCCCGCCGCGTAGCCCTCGCTGATCTCCGGCAGGAGCACGCCCACCGCGAACGTCCGCTGACGCCGGAGCGACCGGGCGATGAAGTTGGGGCGGTAGCCGAGTTCTTCCGCCGCGGCGCGGACCCGGTCCTGGGTCTCCGGGGGGATCCCCCTGGCGGCCGGCGAGCGGTTCATGACCAGCGAAACCGTCGTGGGCGACAGGCCGAGATGCGCCGCCACGTCCTTGAGACGGACCCGCCGCCCGGGCTTCGGCTCCTGGCCGCTGGCTTCTTCAGGTCTGTCGCTGCTCACTGGGGCTTCTTTGCCGACTTCTTGACAAATCCTACGCGGCGTGTACAGTCCAGATTAGCATGCTAAAACGATTTAGCCCGACCCTTCCGTCTGCAGCGGCAGGATGCCGGGCGTTTTGTACGGCTAGCGGCTAAA
The DNA here is from genome assembly GCA_027493375.1 of Candidatus Multivorans thiocomprendens. Taxonomy (GTDB): domain Bacteria; phylum Acidobacteriota; class Thermoanaerobaculia; order Multivoradales; family Multivoraceae; genus Multivorans; species Multivorans thiocomprendens. The sequence goes on from JAPVWO010000090.1 coordinate 8,312, forward strand.
TCGGTTTACCCGTCAAGGAGGCACGAAGCCATGGCACGAAGACTCGCCCTCATCCTCATTCTCTCGCTGCTGGCGGCGCCCCTCGTGGCGCAGCGGTTCACGGCCAGCATCCGAGGCACCGTCACCGACCCGAACGGAAGCGCCCTGCCCGGCGTCACCGTGAACCTGGAGGGGACCGAAACCGGTCTCAACCGGACGACGTTCACCAACCCTTCCGGCATCTACACCTTCGGCGACCTTCCGGTCGGCGCGTACGAGATCACGATCACGCTCGACGGCTTCAAGTCGTCCGTGATCAGCGACATCGGCCTGAACGTCGCCGACGTCCGCGAAGTGAACGCGCAACTCGAACTCGGCGACGTCTCGGAGACGATCACGGTCGAAGCCGAGGCCATCCCGGTCGAAACGATGAGCGGCGAAGTCGCCGGCCTGATGACCGGCGAGCAGATCCGCGAGCTGCCGCTCAACGGACGCAACTTCGTCCAGTTGACGCTCCTGCAGCCCGGCGTGAGCTCCCCCGAGGGCTTCGACACGAAGAACAAGGGCCTGCTGGCCGGCGTCGACCTGTCGATCAGCGGCAGCGGCACCACCGGCAACCTGTGGACGGTCGACGGCGCGAACAACAACGACGTCGGCTCCAACCGCACGATCCTCATCTACCCCTCG
>JAPVWO010000091.1 GCA_027493375.1 Candidatus Multivorans thiocomprendens
GACTGAACCCTCGACGTGACTGTGGAAAACCGAACACCGCACCGCGACAACCGACGGCGATTACCCCACTTGCAAAATGGTGGGGAGTCCCAGTGTGGAGCGTCCTGCGCACGGCGCTGCGTCCAGCCTGCCCAGGGGTCGGAGGGGAGGGTCCCAGCGAGGCTGTCGGCAAGCGACGGTCGACGACTACTCATGAACTGACGCCCAACCGGAGCGCAGCCGACCGCAGCGAGCGCCGACCGTTCACTCACTCAGAAAGCGCGAGCGACCGCTGGGACCCTCCCCTCCGAGCCCGACCAGGCAGGCGGGTGCGTCCGACGACCTTCCGCCGCGGCGCCGCAGCCGCGCCGGCGCGGCTCAGCCGCCGATGCGGAACATCTCGACGCGTTCCGCGGTCGGCTGAAGGCCGGCGCGGAGGCGGTCGGCGCGAATCTCGGAGTAGCGGTCCTCCCGTTGACGCCAGTGCTGCGCCAGGAACCCGAGCAGCTCCTCGTCGGTGGCGCCGGCGCGGAGGCGGTCGCGGAGCGAGGGGCCGGTGTCGGCGAAGAGGCAGGTGTAGAGACGGCCGTCGGAGGAGAGGCGGGCTCTGGCGCAGTCGCCGCAGAATGGGCGGCTGATGGAGGGGATGACCCCGAACTCGACGCCGTCGTCGAGGTAGCGGAAACGCTCGGCGACGTCGCCGGGCTGGGCGCGGTCGACGGGTTCAAAGGCCCAACGTTCGGCGATGCGGTCGGCGATCCCGGAGGCGGTGACGACCTGGTCGAGGCTCCAGTCGTTGACGGTACCGACGTCCATGAACTCGATGAAGCGGACGATGTGGCCGCGTTCCTTGAAGTAGCTCGCGATGTCGGCGACTTCGTCCTCGTTCGTGCCCTTCATGACGACGGTGTTGATCTTGATCGGGCCGAGGCCGGCGTCGGCAGCGGCGTCGATCCCTTCGAGCACTTGGCCGACGCCGTGGCCGAGGCCGGTGACGCGGCCGAAGACGTCGTCGTGGAGGGACTCGACGCTGACCGTCACACGGTTGAGGCCGGCGTCGGCAAGCGCCTGCGCCTTGGCCCCGAGCAGGGCGCCGTTGGTCGTCAGGGCCAGGTCCTCCACTCCCGGCACGGCGGCCAGAATCCGGACGAGTTCCTCGATGTCCCGCCGCAGCAGCGGCTCGCCTCCGGTCAACCGCAGTTTGCGGACACCGAGTTGCACGAACAGTCGAACCAGGCGTTCAATCTCCTCGAACGTCATCAACTGCTGCCTGGGCAGGAACTTGTACTCCCGGTCCGCCGGCATGCAGAACGTGCAGCGGAAGTTGCAGCGGTCGATGACCGAGATGCGCAAGTCGCGCACCGGCCGGCCGAGGCGGTCGATGACCGCGAGAGGCGAGGCGCCGCCGTTCGTGGAGTCGAGAGACATGAACGGACAATGCTACGCGAGCCCGCGTGGTCGCCGCTTCGCGGCGCGTCGGCGGGTCAGAAGACCCGCGGCCACAGCCGGCGAGGGCGCCGACGCACCCGGTGGGTCCCGCTAACGCTCGTCGCGCAGCCAGTTGTCGATCAGACGGCGGGCGATGGAGAACGGCGGCGGTAGCCGCACCTCGCGGGCCCGCAGCGCGTACTCGAGTTCGGCGCGGGTCGCCCACACGGCCTGCTCCAGCTCTTCCGTGTCCACCCGCACGTCGCCGCCGGGCGAGGTCGCATAGAAACCGAGCATGATCGAGGTCGGGAACGGCCAGGGCTGGGAGGAGTGATAACGGACCGAGTCCACCGCGATGCCGGTCTCCTCCAGAACCTCGCGCGCGACCGCGCTCTCCAGGCTCTCGCCGGGCTCGACGAAGCCGGCGAGGGCCGAGAACATGCCCGGCGGCCAGGAGGCCTGGCGGCCGAGCAGACAGGACCCGTCTTCCGCGGCGGCACCGGTGTGAACGAGCATGATGACGGCCGGGTCGGTGCGCGGGAAGTGCTCCGCCCCGCAGCCCGTACACACGCGGAGGTGGCCCGCCTGCCGGCTCGCCGTGGCGGCGCCGCACTGGCCGCAGAAACGGTGGCGGCGATGCCAGGTGGCCATGGCGCGGGCATAGGCGAGCAGGTTGCCGCCCTGACCGCTCATCGCGGCGCCCACCTGCCGCAGTTCGACGAAACGGCCGGCCCCGCGCAGCGGACCGGCGAGGGGATCCTCGCGATCGGACAGGTCGACCGAGAAGTAAGCCACGCCTTCCGCTTCCCCCAGGAACACGACCTCCTCCGCCTGCTCGACGAGCCCCCTGGCCTCGACCGCGGGCACCATTCCCGGCGCCGGCCCCTGGTCCCCGGCGTGCGCGTCGAAGACCAGACTGCGCTCGCGCCAGACCGCGGTCAACCGGCTGTTCGGATCCGCCAGTCTCCGCGCCAGCCAGTCGGCGTCGCCGCGCCGCTCCGAACGCCGGTCGACCGCCGGTTCGGCCAGTGCGTTGTAGGACCTCATGAGGCCCAGGTCGAGCCCGGAGTGGGGGCGGTCCCCCGGCCGGTCAGGATCCCCCGCCGACTTCAAGCAGTTCGAGGACAGCCTCCTCGAACTCCGCGTAGAGCATCCGTCCGAGATGAACGTTGGTCAGTTCGCCGCCGCGGTCGAAGAACATCGTCGTCGGCAGCGCACCGGGCCACTCCGGATCGAACGACATGACGAAATCGACCGAGTTTTCGCCAGCCGTCGCCAGGTAGGAAACGAGCCCCGGCGCCCGCTTGGCGAAGAACGGCCGCACCCGGTCCTCGAGCTTCTCCGGGTCGTCCATCGAGACGGCGAGCACCACGAGTCCGCGGTCGGCGTAGCGCTCCCGCAGAAGATCGAGCTCGGGCAGCTCCTGGAGGCAGGGGATGCACCAGGTGGCCCAGTAGTTGACCACGACGACCTTGCCGCGGTGGTGTTCGAGCACGGCGCGGAACTGGTCCGCGGTCGCCGGATGGACCGTGTCGGGATCGAGCAGATGATCCACGGCCGCCGCATCGTCGGCGAGGACAGGCGGCGCGACGACAAGCAGCCCAACAACCAGAACCGAAGCCGAAACGACAGTCGCGGCCAGTGTCTTGACGGTCAATCCGAAACCCTCCTGTTCCCGCGACGATCGACTCGAAAGCGCCGGCCGCCGTGTGTTCCGCAGTATAGACCTGCTGCCGGCGGCGGCACTTCCGGAGGCCGGCGCTTCGCGCCGGATGCCGGCGAGGACGCCGGCGCACCCCGTTCCGCGCCGCTCAGCCGACTGCGCGGTAGGTCGCGCCGCTGCACTCGACCCGGCCGGCGCGCTTGAGACGGTCGAGGTGCAACTGCATGCTCCACCGCTCCGCCTTCGCGATGCCGTCCCCCTCGTCGTGCGGGCGGTAGACGAAGCGGTGGGCGACGATGTCGTCCATCGTCCGGGGCTCCCGCACGTACTCGAGCAGCCGCCGCTCGCGGTCGGCGATGCGAGCGACGTAGCGGTCCAGGCGAGCGAGGAACGCCTCCCGGCCGGGGAGCAGGCCGATGTGGTGGCCGGTGACGTAGTGCCTGGCCTCGATATCGCGCACCAGTTCGAGCGAACGCTCGAACGCTTCCAGGTCGGACCAGGCGTCGCCGTAGTACGGGCCGAAACCGGTCAGGTCGATATCGCCCAAAAACAGGACGCCGGCCGGCTCGATCAGCAGAGCGCAGTGGCCGCGGGTATGACCGGGCGTGTGAATCGCCCGCACCGAGACGCCGCCGCCAAGGTCGAACAGGTCGCCGTCCCTGAACGGCACGGCGTCGGGCCGGGGCTCGTAGAAGAACGTCGTCTTCAGGAAGTGCCCGTACTCCCCATGGCGCTCCGGTTCGACGCCGAAGATGCTCAGAAAGCCTTCGAAGTCGAGCAGGCCGGGCAGATCCTCCTCGTGGACGTACACCGGCGCGTCCCGAAACAGGGGCAGCGCGGCCGTGTGGTCCTCGTGACAGTGGCTGAGCAGGACGAGGTCGACGGCGGGCAGGGCGCTCCGGCCGCGGGCGCGGACCCCGAGCGACGGATCGACGAGCATCGTCGACTCGGCACCCTCGATCAGCAGGGCGTTGTTGTCGGGGTACTTCCCGCCGCCGGCGCCGAACAGAATGGTCGCGGCGCCGATGCGGCGGTCTTCGAGTTCGGTCACCTCAGCCGGCCGACGCCTCGGCGCCCGTCACCCGGGGAAGCCGCCAGCCGTTGTGGTACTCGGCCCGGAGCATCGCGTTCGCCTCGTCGTCGCCTTTGAAGCGGCCGGCCTCCTGATCCCAGTAGACCCGCCGGCCGGTGCGGAAGGCGATGTTGCCGAGGTGCGCGTTCACGGCGACGAGAGCGCCGACGTCCGCGTTGCAGCGCGGCTGTTCCCGGGTCTTCATGCACTCGATGAAGTCCTCGGTGTGCTGGGCCAGGCCCCGCTGGCTCCGCGACGCCGTCCGGTCCGGAATGGCGGGCGTCTTGTAGAACCTCCTGCCGTTCTCGCGGCCGACTTCGGGAAGCACCTCCCAGCCGCTACGGTCGATCACCAGGGTGCCCTTGTTGCCGACGAAGGACACGCCGTGCCCGCGCCGGTGCGGACCGAGCGCGATCCCCAGGGCGTGCTCCCAGATCATCGTGAAGTCGTCGAACTCGTAGACCGCCTGCTGGGTGTCCGGGGTTTCGATCGGGGCGTCCGGATAGCCGAACGGTCCGCCCAGCGACATGACGGACTTCGGCGCGGTCGCCTTCATGCCCATCAGCACCATGTCGATCAGGTGAACGCCCCAGTCCGTCATCAAGCCGCCCGCGTAGTCCCAGTACCAGCGGAAGTTCCAGTGGAAGCGGTTCTCGTTGAAGGGCCGCTTGGGCGCCGGGCCGAGCCACATGTCGTAGTCGACGCCCTTGGGCGGCTTCGAGTCCGGCACGTGCACCGGCGCGTCCCATCCCATGTAGGCCCAGGCCCTGGCGGTGCGGACCTGCCCGAGTTCGCCGGACCAGAGGTACTCCATCGCGTCCTGCCAGTGCTTGCCCGAGCGCTGCCACTGACCGACCTGGACCACCCGGCCGTAGGCCCTGGCGGCCTGCTGCATGATGCGGACCTCCTCGATCGAGTTCGCCATCGGCTTCTCGACGTAGACGTCCTTCCCCGCCTCGCAGGCGTCCACCATGATCTTGCAGTGCCAGTGGTCCGGGGTGGCGACGATCACCGCGTCGAGCTCGTCGTCCTCGAGCAGCTTGCGGTAGTCGGTGTAGGCGTCCGGCTTGCTGTCGGTCAGCTCGGTGAAGCCCTCGACCGCGCGGTCGAGGACGTTCCGGTCCACGTCGCAGAGCGCCGCGCACTCGACGCCGTCGATGTCGAGCATCGAGCCCATGTTGCTCGAACCCATGCCCCTCACGCCGATCGCGCCGACCCGGATGCGGTCGCTCGGGGCCACCGCCTTCCGGCGCGCCGGTGCCGCCAGCGCCGCGCCCGCCGTACCGAACCCGGCAGCGGCCGCGCCGAGACCGCCCATGCCATGAAGAAAGGAACGCCTGGTCGTCGTCATCGTCTCGCTCCCCGCTGGAAATCCCCAGTGACCCTGATGCCTGTACACTGCGCCATGCAGACCGCGCATGATACCGACTTGAACGCACCGCTCTCCCGCGCCGATCTCATCGGCAGGCTTCCGAAGACCGACCTTCACGTTCACCTCGACGGTTCGCTCCGGCTCGACACCCTGATCGAGCTTTCGCGGGACGCTCGCCTGGAGCTCCCCTCCCAGACGCCGGAGGGCCTCCTCGAGCTCGTCTTCAAGGAGAGCTACGACGACCTCGAGGACTACCTGCGCGCCTTCTCCTACACCTCGCCCGCGCTCTGCACCGCCGAGGCTCTGGAACGGGCCGCCTACGAGCTCGGCGCCGACAACCTGGCCGAGAACGTCTGCTACGTGGAGGTGCGCCTGGCGCCGCAGCTCCACACCGGGCCCGATCTCGACATCGCCGGCGTGCTGGCCGCGGTCGACCGTGGGCTCGCCCGCGTCCAGCGCGAGCACGAAGCGACCGAAAGCGTACGGAGCGGCGGCGAGCCGCCCTTCCGCTACGGGATCATCGCCTGCGCCCTCCGCATGTTCGGCCCCGGCCACAGCCCCTACTATCGGGGCCTCTTCACGGCGCTCCACGGCTGGACCAGACCGGAGATCCATGCCGCCGCCTCGCTTTCGCTGGCCCGCTCGGTCGTCGAGGCGCGCGACCGGCTCGGACTGCCCGTCGTCGCCTTCGACCTCGCCGGCGCCGAGGCGGGCAACCCGGCCGCCGTGCACCGCGACGCCTTCCTGTACGCGCAGCAGCACTTCCTGAAGAAGACGATCCACGCCGGCGAGGCCTACGGGCCGGAGAGCATCTTCCAGGCCATCACCCTGCTCCAGGCCGACCGCATCGGCCACGGCACCCATCTCTACGCCGCCGACCGGCTCCGCCGCGACAATCCGGACTCGGCGGCGGCCAGGGACCCGGAGCGCTACATCCGCAACCTGGCCCAGTACATCAGCGACCGGCGGATCACCCTCGAGGTCTGCATCACGTCGAACCTGCAGAGCATCCAGCGCCTCGAGAGATTCTCGGACCACCCCTTCGGCCGGATGATCGAGGATCGGCTCTCGGTCACACTGTGCACCGACAACCGCCTGATGTCCCGCACCACCGTGACCAGGGAGATCGCCCTGGCCTGCGAGGCCTTCGACCTGTCGCTCGAGGACCTGCGCAACGTGATCATCTACGGCTTCAAGCGCAGCTTCTACCCCGGCAGCTACATCGAGAAGCGGGCCTACGTGCGGCGGGTGATCGACTACTACGACGAGGTGGTCGCGGCGGAGACCTGACCCGCCGCGGCCATCCGCGCCTGGCGCCGCCGCCAACGCTCACGCGCCTTCTCCGCTTCGGCCTCACGGTCGCGCGGCGGCGCAGTCGTCGTCAGCTCCCGGAGCAGCCGGGCCGTCGCGTCGGCGACGGCGGCGACCGCCTGCTCGAAGGCGGCCTCGTTGGCGCGCGACGGCTTCGTCGAACCGCTGACCTTGCGCACGTACTGGAGCGCTGCTGCGCGCACTTCCTCTTCGCTCGCGGGCGGCTCGAAGTTATAGAGGACGCGGATGTTCCTGCACATGGCGGTCTCCTTCAGCGGGCGGCGTCGCTCGCGTTCGCGTCGCCGCCAAACGCCTCGCAGGCTCGGAGTTTGGCCCCAGCCCCCACCTGTCCAGCGGTCCGCGCCATCCTATGGCGCGAATCGCTGGACTGGCCAGTCCGGTTCGTACTCGGTGCTCTGGTCGCCCCAGGCGGTCCAGAGATCCGAGTGGCGGCCGCGGGCGAAGAGCTCGAGGTACGGGCCCGGGCTGCACGCTTCGATGATGTCGTAGAGCTCGTCCGGCTTGCGGGAGTGCTCCCGCTTGCGGGTACGGATGATGTTGACCTGCCGGCGGCCGGGGGCGAGGGTGCGCAGCTTGCCGCGGACGCCGAAGAGCACGAGTTCCGTCGTGTTGCGGAAGTAGAAGCCGACGCCGCGGCCGTCGGGGCCGCCGTCCTTGCGCACCTTGTGCCAGACCAGGTTCGTCTTGTAGGTGAAGCCCCAGCGCTTCATGACGTCGAGGCCTTCCTGGAGAAGGGCGTTGGGCACCCAGAGATAGAGGTGGGCCGCTTCGGCGCAGGCGGAGGCCACCGGGATCGCGGCGATCTCGGCCCGCGAGAGGGTCGCGTAGCGGCTGAGGCGATGGTGTTCGGGCGCCACCTTGCCCGTGCGGTTCGTGAACTGCCAGGGCGGATCGGCGAGGACGGTGCCGAAGGCGCTGTTGGCGTGGGCGCGTTCGAAGTCGGCGGCGGCCGTCAGGCGGGGCGGCATGGCGTCATCGTAGCGCCGTGTACCGCATGAGGAGCCAGGTGTCCGGGTCGATGCGGAGCCGGTCAGGTCGGGCCGGGACGAGCAGCGAGGTGGCCGCTCGCTCGCCTTCGACGTCGACGCGGCCGCGAACCGCGCGGCCGTCGTCGAGCACGGCTTCCACGTCCAGCGGCAGGCGGTAGATCGTCGGACCGAGCTGCGCCACCGCCAGTTCGACAGTCGATGTCGCTTCGTCGAACCGCCATGCGATCTCGAGCTCCGGCACGCCGGGCCGGCGCAGCCATTGATCGAAGAACCACGCCAGCCGCCGTCCCGAAACCTCCTCCATCACCGCGGCGAAGTCCGCGGTCGAGGCGTTCCGGTCGCGGAAGCGCTCGTAGTACGTCCGCATCCCCTTCCAGAACGTGCCGTCGCCGACCTCGCCCCGGAGCATGTGCAGCACCCAGGCCGCCTTCTGGTACACGTTCGGGCTGAGCAGGCGCCGCGGGTCGGGCACGGACTCCGGCACGATGACCGAGTCCGGCGCCTCTGCCACGTACGCGAGCACCCGCTCCCGCGCCGCGTCCATCTGGCCCATGAAGCGCCCGCGACCGTACGTCCAGTCGAGGTAGCAGGCGGTCAGGTAGGTCGCCAGGCCCTCGCTGAGCCACACATGGGGCCAGTCGGTCTCGGTCACGGAGTCGCCGAACCACTGGTGGGCGATCTCGTGCGCGATCAGGGTCTCGATCCCGCTTCGACTATGGATCGCGTCCTCGTCGTAGAACACGTTGCCGGCGTTCTCCAGGCCGCCCCAGCGGGTCGTCGTCTGCACGTTGGCGAGCTTGGCGTACGGGTAGTCCCCGAGCCGTCGCTCGAAGCTCCCCAGGACGCGCGGCCCCGGAGCGAACGCCCGCAGGCCGACTTCACGATCCTGAGGGTAGACCCAGATCTCCACGGGCACATCGTTGACCTCGGCCTGCCGGTGCCGGGCGAAACGCGCGACGCCGACCGCCATCACCTTGGTGGCGATCGGGGCGCGACTGCGCCACTCGGTGCGCCGCATGCCTTCGCCCAGGTCGACCGCCTCGACGAAGGCGCCGGTGGCCACGACCTGATAGTGCGCCGGCGCCGTGACGACGAAGGCCACGGTCGCCTTGTCCGAGGGATGATCGACAACCGGCAGCCAGTGGTGGGCCCGATCCGGCCAGTTGTCGGCGAAGAAGGTCCGCTCGCCGTGGCGGTTCGTGCCGATCGCGAAACCGTCGGCGGGGACGCCGCGGTAGCGGATCTCGATGCGGCGTCGTTCGCCGGCAGGAGCCTCGCGGTCCAGCGTCACGAGGAGCCGGTCGTCCTGCTGCCGGAACTGCAGAGCCATGTCGGCGAGGGTCGCCGAGGAAACGACCATGCCGCCGGCTTCCGGGCCGCCGTCCGCCGCCGGGTCGTCGAGATCGAACCCGACCTCGCCGACGGGTCGCAGGACGCGAAAGGCGATGGCCGCTCGTCCCTCGATCTCGTCCGTCCGGTCCGAGAG
>JAPVWO010000092.1 GCA_027493375.1 Candidatus Multivorans thiocomprendens
TCCACGAAGCGAGTGAAGTTCCCGGCCTGGTTCTGGATGCCATGGGCGAGGATCTCCAGGCCGAAGACCCGCGCCGCCGGCTCGCTGGCGATGGCGCCGATCGTCCGGTCGTTGCCCTCGCGGACGCGCGCGGCCGCACCGGCGGTGTCGAACTCGGGTTGCGGCCGCAGCCAGTCGTGGTCGTGGAAGAACTGGTCGCACTGGCGGAGCGCCTGGGGGTGTGAGAGCACGAGCCGGAGGTCCTCGATCTCCGTGCCGGGCAGCGCGAGCAGGCAGTGCGCGACCTTGCTGATCACCTCCGCGGTGATCACCAGGCCCCCTTCGGCCAGCAGGTCGTAGGTCTCGTTGATGCTGCCGGCGGTGCTGTTCTCGATGGGAAGCAGGGCGATGTCGTGGCGGCCGTCCCGGACGCCCTCGGCGGCGCTCCGAAACAACTCGTAGCCCTGGAGCACGACGCCTCCGGGCCGTCCGGCGTACTGCCGCTGGGCGGTCAGGTGGCTGAACGAGCCCTCGACACCCTGGTAGGCGACGCGCAGCGGCGCCCGGTCGAGATCGCGGATGTAGCCCTGCTGCGCCGCGATCGACATCTCGATCAGCAGCCTGAAGATGCGCTCGGTCTGGTGAGGGTCGAGGTCGAGTTCGGCGGCGATGGTCCGCACCCGGGTCAGCAACTGCTCCTCGCGCAACTGGTCGCGGAACGGAAAGGCGGCGGCGATCTTGGCGCCTGCAACTTCGCGCGACAGTTCGACGCGGCGTCTGAATCCCCTCAGCAACTCCTGGTCGACGTGCTCCAGTTCCTGACGCACCGCCTCGAGATCGGGCAAGAGGTCATGCTCGGTAGCGGCCATCGTGTGCTCGACTTTCGCGGCCTCTGGCGGCCGCCCGGCGCAGTATACGGCGCTCGTGCGTAAACGCTTGGGTACGCGGGTCTTCCGACCCGCTGCCGCCGCGGGCGGCCAGCTATTCGTTGGGGTGTGGCCGGATGGCGACCTTCAGGGCCTGCCGGCCGATCATCAGGTCGAGTGCCTCCGTCAGCCGGTCGAGGGGCAGCTCGCGTTCCACCAGCGCGCCGTACCGCTCCGGCGCGCCGATCAGCCGGTCGAGCGCCGCGCGGAACGACGAGGGCCGATGGTGGTAGACGCCCAGCAGAGTCTGTTCCTGGTAGTGGACCCGTTCCGCGTCGATCACAAGCTCGGTTCCGGGACGGCAGCCGCCGAACAGGGCGGCGACGCCGCCGGGAGCGAGCGATCTCACGGCGAGGTCCCAGCCGGCGGACGTACCGGTGGCATCGATCGATAAGTCGAACGAGTCTTCTGCCGCAGGGCCGTCGCCGTCGCCGGCGCGGCCGAGACGCGTCTCCGCGGCGCCGAAGGAGCGCGCCGCTTCGAGGCGGTGCCTGTGCGGGTCGAGGGCGCGGACATGAGTGCGCATGCTGTGAAACAGGTCGATCAGCATGAGTCCCAGCGGCCCGCAGCCGATGACCAGGGTCCGCGCCTCGGTGGGCGGACCGCTCCACGCCCCGAGACAGCGTTCGAGGCAGTGGACGGCGCAGGCCAGTGGCTCCGCCATGGCGGCGACCACGGGTTCGAGTCCGGCCGGGCGCGGGTGCACACTGCGCTTCGCGACGGCTTCGGGAATCAGCAGGTAGTCGGCGAAGGCCCCGTTCAGGTAGACGAGGTTGCGGCAGAGGTTCTCGCGTTTGTGCCGGCACGGCTGGCACTTGCCGCAGGAGGCGCTGTTGGCGACGACGACGGCGTCTCCCTCGGTGCGGAGGGTCCCGGCCGCGGCCCGGACGACGGTGCCGGTGACTTCGTGGCCGAAGGGCGAGGGCAGGGCCAGCATCGTCGGATGGCCGCCCCGGCGATAGACCTTGACGTCGGTGCCGCACAGGTCGACGGCTTCGGCGGCGCGGTCCAGGGGCAGGCGGTGGGTTACCAGCGGCGACGAATCGAGTGCGCCGTCAAGCACCATGTCGAGCACCCGTTTCTGTTCCGCGGGCGAGCCCGAGTAGGCGCCGATCACCTGGCGTTCGGACTTGAAGACCGCATTGATGTCGAACGTGACGCGGGCGTCGTGCGCGGCGTGGGCGAAAAGCACGACGCGGCCGCCTGGCCGGGTGGCCTGCAGGGCCAGGTCGAAAGCGGCCTGGCCGCCAGCGGTGTCGAAGACGGCGTCGGCGCCCCCGTGCGGCCGACCGGCGGCCGAGGCGACGAGGCTGTCGGGATGGACCGCCTCGTCGGCGCCGAAGCGCGTTGCCGTAGAGCGCCGAGCCGGGTCCGGTTCGGCGATGAGGATGTTCGCGTCGCGAAATGAGGCCCGTAGTACGAGCAGGTGGAGCAGACCCATCGATCCCGCGCCGATGACGACGACTCTCGGGGCGGTGCCGGTCAGACCTGCCCGGTCGACGCCCCGCAGGACGCACGCCGCCGGCTCCACGAACGCGGCCGCTTCGTCGGAGAGCCTTGCCGGGAGCTTCCGTACGGTCGTTTCGACTGCCCGGCGGCGCAGACGAATCAGCTCGCTGAAGCCGCCGGGATCGAGGAGGTTCTCGGGGAATCGCGGGCACGTCGTCTCGGCGCCGGATCGGCATAGGCGGCACACGCCGCACGGTGCGTGGTGCGGCGCGACGACCCGGTCGCCGGGACGAAGCGAGTCGGCGCGGCTCTCGATCACCCGGCCGACGACTTCGTGACCGAGGACCTCGCCCGGCGGCCGGCCGGCGTCGGCCAGCTTGTAGAGGTCCGTGCCGCAGAGGCCGCAGTAGACGAGTTCGATCAACGCTTCGCCGGTCTTGATCGCCGGCTCCGGCGCCTCTGCGAGCTCCAGATTGCCATCGGCCGTGGTGCGAGCGACTTTCATCGCCCTTCATTGTCGCCCATTTCGTCTCGCTCGCGTCCTGCGGAGCAGGCTTCTGCTTTGACCAGGAGGCGGAACTCGTGTACGTTCCGCCTGCCGCCGGGTCCAGCTCGCAGTCCCCTGGTCGCGATGACGACCAAGAGCGCTTGATCGCCGCGCCAGGGTTGACGCAGCGGTGGACAGAGTCCTCCCCCTGCTTGCTCGCCCGCGCACAAACCGCCTCATCACTATCTCCCGACCAGAGGAGCTGTTCTCTCATGCCCAGGAAACCTCGCGCAACCGGCCGGCGCTCGTCCGGTGGGCGGCCGCCCGGCCGAAGGCCAGCCGGCCGTGGCCGGTCCGGCCGCGCGCCGCAGAGCCACGATGCCGTCTGCACCGAATGCGACAGCCCGACAACCGTCCCCTTCAGGCCCGCACGCGGCAGGCCCGTGTACTGCCGCTCGTGCTTCACCAACCGTCCCCGGGGCAACCGCAACGGCGCCCAGCCTTTGGTTGAGCCCGTGGCCGATCACGGGCAGGACGCCCACTCAGGCGCCGTGTTCGCCGGTCTGGAGCTCTCGGGCGCGACCAGGGCGGCGATCACCCGAATGGGCATTTCCGAGCCGACGCCGATTCAGGAGCAGTCCATCCCTGTACTGCTGGCGGGGCGGGATCTTGTCGGGCAGGCGCAGACGGGGTCCGGAAAGACGCTGGCCTTCGCCGTACCGATCGCGGAGGCTTGCGATCCATCGATTCGGCGGGTCCAGGCGCTCGTGCTGGTGCCGACGCGGGAGTTGGCCCTCCAGGTGGCCGGCGTCATCTCCCGGCTGGCTTCAGCGCGGCGTGTGACCGTGACGCAGCTCGTCGGCGGCCGGCCGATACGGCGTGAGCAGGCGGCCCTGCGGCGGGGAGCCGATGTCGTCGTCGGCACGCCGGGCCGAACGCTGGATCACCTGCGACAGGGGTCTCTGGATCTGGGCGCGGTGCGGTTCCTCGTCCTGGACGAGGCGGACGAGATGCTGGACCAGGGCTTTGCCCGCGACGTCGAAGCGATTCTCAGCCGCACGCCTGCTTCACGGCAGACGGCCCTGTTCTCGGCCACCATGCCGCACTGGGTGGCGAACACGGCGAAGCAGTACCTGCGCAACCCGATCAAGGTCGAGATCAACGACGGCCTCCAGGAGCCAACGGTGGAGCATCTGGTCTTTTCGATCCAGAGGGACGACAAGATGAACGCTCTCCGGTCGTTGCTGGATCGCCGCAATGGCGACCCGATCCTCGTCTTCGGTCGCACCAAGCACGGCGTCAGGAAGCTGGCGAAGAAGCTCGATGCGCTGGGTTATCCGGTGGGGGCGCTTCAGGGCAACCTCAGCCAGGGCGCGCGCGAGCGCGTGATGAGGGGCTTCCGTTCCGGCGCCGCGCCGATCCTGGTGGCGACGAACGTGGCCGCCCGGGGGCTCGACGTGAACGGTATCGGCCAAGTCATCAACTACGATCTGCCGGACTCGGAGAGACTGTTCACGCACCGCGTCGGGCGGACTGGCCGCATGGGGCGCTCCGGAGAGGCGGTCACCTTCGTGACCCCGGACGAAGAGCGGAAGTGGCGTGAGATTCAGCGCGGGCTTGGCCGCCGGTTCCCGCACCGGCCGTGGCGAGCGCGGTCGAGGTCCTCGTCAGTCGGCAGCGGGCTCGGCTAGCCGGGGTTGCCGCGAGGGACGCCCTTTCTTGATGTAGATGTCGTGCTTGCTGTACGGGATCTCGATGCCCGCCTCGGCGAACGCCGTGATCGTCGCCTTCACGAGTTCGTGGGTGACGATGCCGCGGAGCACCGGCTCCTCGACCCAGCACAGCAACTCGTAGTCGATCGAGGAGGGTCCGAAGCCTCGGAACCGGACGCGGGGTGTGGGCTCCTTGCACACCTTCTCGTTGTCGTCGGCTACCTGAAGCTGCAGGGCCTCGACCTTCTCGACGTCGCTGGTGTAGGCCACGCCGACCCGAACGCGGATCCGGTACTTGACGTGGGGCCCGCCACTCTCGTTGTTGATCTTCGCGTTGCCCATCACCGCGTTGGGGATCGTGACCTCGATGTCGTCGCGGGTCAGCAGCCGGGTGCTGCGAATGCCGATCTCGGTGACCATGCCGCGTTCCCCGGTGTCGAGGGTGATGAAGTCGCCGATCTTGTAGGGCCCGTCCGCGAAGATGAAGATGCCGGCGAAGAGGTTGGCCAGCGTGTCGCGGGCCGCGAAGCCCACCGCGAGGCCGGCGATGCCTCCCGCCGCCAGGAGCCCCGAGACGTCGGCGCCCCAGGCGTTGATCACCAGGTAGGCCCCCAGGATCACGATCGCGACCTTGGCCAGGTTCTCGAACAGGGGCTCGGTGTGCCTGGAGACGAGAGCGCCGCGGCTCCGGCGCCGCG
>JAPVWO010000093.1 GCA_027493375.1 Candidatus Multivorans thiocomprendens
CGCCCGGACGGTACCGGCCGGAAGACCCGCCAGCTCGAACGTGCCCCGCACACCGCTTTCCGCGCAGCGCCGCAAGGTTCCGAACCAGTCGGGCAGGCCGGCGGTCTCCAGCGGACGGCAGGCGGGCTCGGGCGTGCCGACCGCCGAGCACCCGCAAAGAAGCAACGAACCCAGGACAGCGCCGCCGGGGCGCAATCCACCGCGTCATGGGGCTGGACCTCCCTGTTACAAGGCTTACTCCAGCGCCAACGCCACCAGGGCCGGGATTTGTTCCCCGCGGCCGGCACCAACGGTGAAGGCCACGTACTGCCGCCCTTCGTGGAGGTAGGTCATCGGCGTGCCGTGCGGCGTCGGCTCGACGCGGTGTTCCCACAGCTTCGCGCCGTCCCGCTTGTCGTAGGCGCGAATGTGCCCGGCGTTGCCCATGAAGGTCATCCGGCTCGGGTCGTAGTCGGCCTGGATGATGAAGATCAGGTCCTTCGTCAGCACCAGGCCGCCGTTCGAGAGGATGCCGTGGGAGGCGCTGCCCAGGTCGGGCAGGCCGAGGTGGGCGATCGCGGGATGGTCCTTCGGGCCCGGGCCGTGGGCGACCTGCCACAGGTGCTCGCCGGTGTTCAGGTCGATCGCGGTGATCCGGCTGTAGGGCGGCTTGACCAGGGGAAGGCCGCGCGGCCCCTCCAGGAGGCCAAGGGCATCGACGTAGCGGAACTCGGAGCGGGCCGGGTCGGCCGGCCGCACGCCGAAGCTCATCACCTTGGTCATTGACGGCACGTAGAGCACACCCGCCTCGGGATCGACCGCGGCGCCCCGCCAGTTCGCGCCTCCGGCGGCGGACGGCAGCGTCAGCACGCCGAGCTTGCCGCCCTCCTTGACCTCGAGCGGCGGCGTGAAGATAGGGCCCAGCACGTAGTCCTCGACGATCTCGAGCGCCTCGGCGCGCAGTTCCGGCGTGAAGTCGATCAGGTCGTCCTCGGTCATGCCGAGCCGCTCGAAGGGCACGGGCTGCGTCGGCATCGGCTGGGTCGGCGAGCTCCACTCGCCGGGCACCGCCGTCTGCGGCACCGGGATGTCCTCGATCGGCCACACGGGCTCGCCCGTCTCCCGGTCGAAGACGTAGGTGATGCCCTGTTTGCTGACCTGCGCGACCGCCTTGATCCGTCGGCCGTCTCCGCGCCGGTGGCCGCCGTACCAGTCGTTCGTCGGCGTCGACACCGGCAGGTAGACGAACCCGAGCTCGTCGTCGCAGCTCATCATCGTCCACACGTTCGTGTTGCCTGAGTACTCCCAGGACCCGTCGAGCCAGGTCTCGTTGCCGAACTCGCCGGGACGCGGAATCGTGTGGAAGATCCAGCGTTGCTCGCCGGTGCGCGCGTCGTAGCCGCGGACATGGCCGGGCGGCATCTTCGGGCCGCGGGGACCGTCCGAGACGATCGAGCCCAGCACGATGACGTCGGCGCAGACGATCGGCGGCGCCGAGTGGGTGTACTGGCGTTCGTTGATCTCGCGGCCCAGGCCGACGGCGGTGTTCACCATGCCGCCGTCGCCGAAGGCCGGGTCCGGCTCGCCGGTCAGGCGGTCCAGCGAGATCAGGCGCCGGTGGTGCGCTGCGTAGATCAGGCGCTCGACGGCTTCGCCGTCGATCTCCCCGCTCCAGTACTCCAGCCCTCGCTGCTGGAAACCGGCGTTCGCCGGACGGCCGGCGTCGTAGCTCCGTGGGTCGTAGACCCAGAGCGTCTCGCCCGTGCCCGGGTCGATCGCCGCAACCTGGCTGAGCGACGTGGTGATGTAGAGGACGCCGTCGATGTAGAGCGGCGTGCTCTTGTACATGCCGCCGCGGTGCTCCGTGTCGGCCTCGGTCTCCACCGAGGTCCAGCGCCAGACCTCGCGCAGTTGGTCGACGTTCGAGGGGTCGATCTGGTCGAGCGGCGAGTACTTGGTCGAGGCGCGGTCGGCGGCGTAGTGGCGCCATTCGCCGATCGGTGCCTGGTCGCTCGCGTGGGGAGCGCTGCCGCAGCCGGCGGCCAGAAGCAGAAGGAGCGACCGGGCGACCGGGGCCAAGCGGGAAGCGGATGCCGGCGAGGACGCCGGCGCACCCAGTGAGAGAACGTCGTTGGGGAGCATCCGGCGAGTCTACGTGGCGATCCTGTACGCTAGGCGGCCTTCAGGAACAAGGCGCTATAGGAGAAGAGAACGATGGCTTGGGACTTCGAAACAGACCCTGAATTCCAGGACAAGCTGGACTGGATGGACGAGTTCGTCACCAACGAGATCGAACCGCTGCGCTTCGTCCTCGGCAGTCCGTACGATCTGTCCTGCCCCAAGCGCCAGAAGCTGATTCCGCCGCTCCAGGAGGAGGTCAGGAAGCGCAAGCTCTGGGCGTGCCACCTGGGTCCGAATCTCGGCGGCCAGGGCTACGGCCAGGTCAAGCTGGCGCTGATGAACGAGATCCTCGGCCGCTCGCCGCACGCGCCGATCGTGTTCGGCTGCCAGGCGCCGGACTCGGGCAACGCGGAGATCATCGCCCACTACGGTACGGACGATCAGAAGGCCCGCTACCTGCGACCCCTGCTCGACAACAGGATGGTCTCCGCCTACTCGATGACGGAGCCGCACGGCGGCTCGGATCCGAAGGTGTTCACGACCCGCGCCGTCCTCGACGGCGACGAGTGGGTGATCAACGGCGAGAAGTGGTTCTCCTCGAACGCCCGCTACGCCTCTCTGCTGGTCGTCATGGTGGTCACCGACCCGGACGCGCCGCCCTACAACAGGATGTCGATGTTCCTGGTGCCCAAGGACACGCCGGGCGTCAAGATCGTCCGCAACGTCGCCGTCGGCGCCGGCAACGAGGACGGCTCACACGGCTACGTCCGCTACACGGACGTGCGCGTGCCCAAGGATCACCTGCTCGGCCAGCGCGGCCAGGGCTTCGTGGTGGCCCAGACCCGCCTCGGCGGCGGCCGCATCCACCACGCGATGCGGACGATCGCCAAGGTCCGCACCGCCTTCGACCAGATGTGCGAGCGGGTGCTGTCCCGGGAGACGCAGGGTGAATTGCTTGCGCAGAAGCAGCTCGTCCAGGAGAAGATCGCCGACTCCTGGGCGCAGATCGAGCAGTTCCGGCTGTTCGTTCTGCAGACCGCCTGGAAGATCGACAAGTACAAGGACTACCGGATGGTCCGCAAGGACATCTCGGCGGTCAAGGCGGTCATGCCGAAGGTCTACCTCGACGTCTTCTCGCGGGCGCTGATGATCCACGGCTCGCTCGGCGTCTCGAACGAGATGACCTTCTCGGCGGGCGTCGTCGACTCCTTCCACATGGCCCTGGCCGACGGGCCGACCGAGGTCCACAAGATCACGGTGGCGAGGCAGATCCTCCGCGAGTACGCGGGCACGGACGACCTCTTCCCGACGACCCACCTGCCCAAGCTGCGGCAGGCGGCGTTCGAGAAGTACGCCGAGGCGCTGGAACTGGAAGTGGCGGCGCTGTAGCGGCCCGCACAGGGCGGGCTCGCGTCAAGCGTGTGCGGCGTCGGTGGCGGCGCCTTGACTGGCGCTACGCGTGGGCCGTGGCGGTGGCGCGCACACCGAGCCCGGCTACCACCGCGAACAGTAGCGCGAAGACCAGGTTCGCGATGCCGCCGCTCTCGCCCATCAGGCCCATCACCGCGAGGACGAGAAGCGCCGCCGCGGTCAGTATCGAGAAGACGTTCCCCATCTTCTGGGCATCTTCCTCGCTGCCTCCCATGCAGCCGATACGGACCAGGAAGAAGGTCAGCACGGCGAAGAAAGCAAGCAGGTTCCACCAGGAGCCGGCGGCGGCGTCGACCATGGCCTGGCTGGCCCACCAGCCAGCGCCGAGAAGGTAAGCGATCGCAAACAGGAAGTTCTTCAACATGGCGAGCGAGAATCTAGCCGACCGGCCCCGGATGGGCAAGCCCGGCAGGTCTCCTCAAGCGCCGGAACCGCCCGCCGCGGCAACGGGGAAGCGCCTGCCCTACCGGACCCTCACACGCCAGCGTGCTAACGTCTGCCTTCACTGAATCGTCACTTCCCGGGCCCCGGCCCGGTCTTCCGACGGAGGCACCCGACATGCTCCTCGATCTCGCCAGGAACCGGCACTTACTGACTCTGGCGGCAGCCCTGCTGCTGCTTCCGCTTGGCGCATGCGGCGGCACCGGTGCCGACGACGACCACGCGGACCACGGCCACATGGAAGGCGACATGGACCACGCCGAAGAAGCGGCCGACGACGGCGCGCCGCGCGTCTACTTCGTGGGACTGGAGAACCACGCCACGATCCCCAGCCTGATCAACCTGCAGTTCGCGGCCGAGAACTTCGTCATCGAACCCGTCGGCGACGGCGCGATCAACGAGGGGGCGGGGCACTACCACATCGCGATCGACGGGGAGTGCCTGGAGCCGGGCATCGTGATCCCGACAGCGGACCCGTGGATCCACTTCGGAGACGGCTCAGACTCGATCGAGATCGAACTCACTCCAGGCGAGCACTATCTCTGCCTCCAGATCGGCGACGGCGAACACCGCACGCTCGACGAGCCGGGCCTGTCGCAGTACATCATGGTGCACGTGGAGGAAGAGGCGGCGACCGGGTAGCCCGCTACTCGAAGAAGAACGGGCTGGTCCAGGCGGCGCCGCCGTCTCTCTGAATCACGCGAAGATAGAGATAGCCGCCAGCTTGAAACCCGGGCAACTGCACGGTCAGGCTGCACTCGCGTTCCCCTTCGCCGCATAGCGCCTCGCCAGTCAGGGCGCCTTTGCCGGACGCGCCCTGGCGGCTGACCACCTCGATGCGCGCGATCTCCCCGGGTGCGACCGCCCGCACGACCAGCGTCGCCTCCGGCACGCCGGCGATCGGCCCCACTGTGCCCGCGGCGGCCGCAGCGGCGGGAATGTCGGCGCCGATCGGCCATCCCGCGTAGCTCGCGCGGATCACGATCCTTGGGCCGTTCGTGGCATAGGCGCGCCGTGCGAGCAACGCCCCGTAGATCCCCTCCCGGGTCACCTCGTCGCTCAGGATCGCCGCCACGCCGCCGCTTGGCGACGCCAGGTGAGCCAGGCCCGGGTGCCCGTCGTGTCCGTCGCTCGAACCCACGAATCCGAGCCGGTAGCCTCGATCCAGAGCGTCGCGGACGAAGTTGCCGGCCAAGGCGTTCCGGACGACCGTGCCCGGCGCATCGGCAGCCTCGCTCGCACCGTGGACGGACACGATCTCCGTGACGGGTTCGAGTTCGGCCGGAGGCGGCGAAGACCAGTCCGTGGCGATCGGCGCACCGGCCGAGTGGTGGGCGAAGGTCAGCGCCCGCACGTCCTCGAGTCCGGCCCAAAGTTCCCGCGGTTCGTCGTATCGCTCGTCGATTGAGCTCCGAAGCAGGCCGGCCGCGGTCCCGGAGCTCGGCTCGAAGAAGACGACGTGGCGATGGCCCTCGACCCAGTTCGTCCACTCGTAGCCGGCCAGAGCGACGAAGCGTCCCGGTTCGTTGCGGGCATCGGCCGCATCCAGCGTCCGCCGCCAGATGG
The DNA here is from genome assembly GCA_027493375.1 of Candidatus Multivorans thiocomprendens. Classification (GTDB taxonomy): domain Bacteria; phylum Acidobacteriota; class Thermoanaerobaculia; order Multivoradales; family Multivoraceae; genus Multivorans; species Multivorans thiocomprendens. The sequence goes on from JAPVWO010000093.1 coordinate 5,539, forward strand.
AGGGTTCGCCGTCCATGAACCGCATGCCCCAGTGGTCGTGGTCGGTCACCGCCGCGGCGTCGAGGGCGGCCACCTCCCGCGCGTAGCGGAGCAGATCGTCGGGGATCGCGGAGCCGTCGGAGAGTCCGGAGTGGTTCTGAAGGTCGGCCCAGAGGATGCGCCGGCCGGCCGGCGATACCACCAGCGGATTGCTTTCCGCCTCGAATCCGGGCTCGGCCGCGGCGCCCATCAACCGGCCGCGCACCCTGATCACACCGCCCGCCTCCGCGGAAAGCCGAAGCGGAACGACGAGCCGGCCTCGATCCTCCACGGCGAGTGCCAGCGAGACGATCCGCTCTCTCTCGGCCGCGGAATCGGCCCTCGAATCGACCAGGCCGACGCGCGCCGGCAGTCGAAGATCCAGCGTCCCGGCTGCCGCCGGCCAGCCGTTTCCAGCGGCGTCGACCAGGGCCGCGTTGAGCTCGACGCGATCGCCCGGCCGAGCAGTCGAGGGCACATGGAGCAGCAGCCGTGCCGGCTGCCCCGGCAACACATCGACCGCCGGCGACTCACCGATCAGCTCCCGCACCCCGTCGCCGTCTCCGTCCACGCCAATCCAGAAGCGCGACTCACGCTCGGCGTACCGGTCGGCCAGCGCGCCCGCCGGGCCGGCGCCGTACGTGATCACGATCTCCTGTCCCGCCGCGAGCGGCCGGCCGCCAACGCCGACCGCGAGCAACTGCTGATCCAGCGTCTCCGCCGAGAGTTCGACGCCGGCGGCGGCCGTCTCGATCGTCGTGTAGCCCAGCGCCTCCGGACGTTCCGTCTGCGGCGTGCTCCAGCCCCAGAAGGGGGACACCTGAAGGTGGACGGTTCCTCCGACCGCGACGCCCGCCGGCCCTGCCCGGTATACGATCCGCCAGCTTCCCGGACTGCCGGCGACCGCCGGGCCTCTCAAGGCCGCGACGGTGGCGGTGCCGCCGCCGTCAGCGGCCGAACGCGCACGCAGCAGGTCGGCACGCAGTTCTTCGACCACGTCGTGACGCGGAGAACGGTCGGGCCAATCCTGCTCCGACAACCCGTCCGACCTCGGCACGCACGCCCCCGCGGCCAGGGCCAGAACGCCAGCGAGCAGAAGACGTCGCATCCCCTCACATCCTCTCACGCAACCGGACCGCTGTAGTGTCGCCCTCGGTCATGCCCTTCAAAGTCGCCTTCATCGGCACCCACGGCGTCGGCAAGACGACCCTCGCCTACGGCCTCGCCTCGCGGCTCAAGCGGCGCGACGTGAACCTGGAAGTCGTGGTCGAGGTGGCGCGACGCTGCCCGCTGCCGCTCAACGAGGGTACGACCCTCGAAGCCCAGGCGTGGATCCTCCACGCCCAGATCGCGGATGAACTCGCCGCCGAAGCCCGCTCCCCCGTCGTCATCTGCGACCGCAGCGTGCTCGACAACTACGTCTACCTGCTGTTCTCACGCGGCCGCCAGCCGGCGCTGGAACCCCTGATCGGGTCCTGGAGCGACACCTATGACCTGAAGGTCCATGTCCCCATCCTGCGCGGCAGCGAGGCGCAACCGGACGGCCTTCGGGCCACCGATCCGGCCTTCCGGCGACAGATCGACAACCGGCTGCGGCAGGAGCTGAAGGAACGCCGGATCCACTCGCTGGCCCTCGACCCCGAGCATCGCGAGAGCTGGCTCGACACGGTCGAGGAGGCGGTCGCGAACCAGCTCCGCGTTCCCCAACTCGACCTGCTCTGAGCTGTGCGCGGGCCGCGTATACTCGCGGGCCGAACAACGAACCCCACCGTCGACCGATACGCACCGCAGCCGATCGAGAGGAGCCGCCATGTCCCGTCCCTTCCTGCGCACCGAACTCTGCGACATGCTCGGAATCGAGTATCCCGTGTTCTCCGCCGGCATGGGGCCCGTGGCGGGCGGCGCGGAACCGGTCGCCAGGGCCGACCTGGTCGCGGCCGTGTCCGAGGCCGGCGGCCTGGGCGTGATCGGAGGCGTCGCCTACAGCCCCGAAGGTCTGCGGGCCGAGATCAACAAGGTGCGCGCGAAGACGGACAAGCCGTTCGGGGTGGACCTGCTGCTGGCTTCGAACTTCCTGGAGAAGGCGGGCAGCGGACCGACCTCGGCGACGGTGCCGACCCGCGACCTGGTGCCGGCGGAAACGCGCGACGCACTGAGGCGGATGGCCGAGAGCCTCGGCATCGATTGGCTCGAGGCGCCGCCTCCGGCGCCGAGTTGGGCGGTGCCCGAGGGCCAGAGCTACGCCGGCGCCCAGATGGAAGTCCTGCTGGAAGAGAAGATCCCGGTCTTTGCCTCCGGTCTCGGTTCCCCCGCGCCCTTCTCGAGGGCGCTCAAGGACGCCGGCATCAAGATCGTCTCCCTCGTCGGCAACGCCCGCGCCGCGCGGCGGGTCGCCGAGGGCGGCGCCGACATCGTCGTTGCCCAGGGCACGGAAGCCGGCGGCCACACCGGCAAGATCGGCACCCTGGCGCTCCTGCCCCAGGTCATGGACGCCGTCGCGCCGATCCCGGTCGTCGCCGCGGGCGGCGTCGCCGACGGCCGCGGCCTGGCGGCCGTCATCGCCGCCGGCGCTATCGGCGCCTGGTGCGGCACCGCCTTCCTCGTTTCGAACGAGGCGAACCAGCCCGCGCTGCAGAAGCAGCGCATTCTGGAGGCCGCCACCGAGGACACGGTGGTCACCCGTCTCTACAGCGGCAAGACGATGCGGAACATCACGAATCCGCTGATCCAGGCTTGGGAAGCGAGCGGCATCCGGGCGCTGCCGATGGGGCTCCAGGGCGTGCTCACCCGCGACCTGCTCCACTCCATCCGCACCGCCGGACGGGACGACCTGCTGATGAACGCCGCCGGCCAGGCCTCGGGCATGCTGACGGAGACCCGCCCGGCCAGCGAGATCCTGCACGAGATGGTCGCGGACGCTTCGCACCTCCTGGGTGCGCGGCTGTCGCAACGGGTTCAGGTCCAGGTCGCCGTCTAGGACTGGGTGCGCCGGCGCCCCCGCCGGCATTCGCCGCGGGCGGAATCCGGAAGCCGTTCGAGGGCCGCTGCGACCCTCACCACCGCCGCGCGTCGGGCTCGATCGCTTCGAGGTCGAAGCAGTGGTAGCCGGCGGGGTGCCTCCAGAACCGCTCACGGTAGGGGTACATCCGTAGCGACGCCTGATCGGTGGGCGCATCGAGGCTGAACGTCGCGCAGAGTTCGTACGCCTTGTCGCCCGTGGCCCGGAAGGTGTAGGGCTCCCGGGTTTCCGGATCGACGATCGACGCGATGTCGATGTCCCGCTCGCCGCTGAGGGATTCCAGGCCCGCAGGCAGGGAACCGTTCCGCTCCCAGTGGATGTCGACGCCCCGGACGATGTCCCGCAGATTCCCGACGCGTGCGACATCCAGCCCGCGCTCCCGCGCCTTGCCGGGCGAACCGACGGCAACCAGTCCCAGGACGACCGCCAGGAGGACGGCGACCGCCGACACGCCGGCGAAGACCGTCGGCGGCTTCGGCGCCCGGCCACCTTCGGCCACCTCCACGTCATCCTGGCGCAGGTCCCAGAAGTAGTAGCCGAACACGCTGCCGGCAATCGCCGCCACGACCCCGACCTTCAGAAGAAACCGTACGGCCAGTTCACCGCCCAGGCCGAAGAACACCAGGGCGATCAGGTCGCCGGCCAGAACGCCCGCGGCGACGAACAGCGTCAGGTACGTGAGCCACTTCCTGATCCGCGACGAGCGCAAGTCCGGGTCGCTGCGCAGCGTGCGCCTCACCATCCGTTGAATCAGCAGGAAGGCAGGGAAGGAGATGACGAGATAGGCGAGCCCCCACCGCAGCATCTCGGCGGAAGCTGCCGCCGGAAGAGTGAACGCCACATCGGCGAACGCCCGGTTGATCAGCACGAACGTCACGTTGCCGAAGCTGATCGCCGCCGTGTACAACGCGGCGAAGAGGACCAGGTAGAGAAAAGCCTCCCGGGCGCCGAGATAGGGACGCGGCCGCGGGATCGGCGCCACGAAGTCCCGGTCCACCCAGGCGCCAAGCGCCTTGTCGACATCGGCCTGCCGCCAGCTCGCATCGGCCAGCGCCTCCCGGATCTCGTCGCGGCTCGCGCCCCGCGACAGTGCTTCTCGTACGAACCGGCTCAGTTCCTCGTTCACGGTTTCCTCTCCGCGTTGTTGACGCTGTCAACATTACACACGATTCCCCCCTCCGTCAACATGGGTCTAGTATGCGCCCATGACTTCTCCAGCCGTCCTCGACGCTCTCCGGTCCCTCGACACCCCCACCGTCTGCAACGCGTTGGAGGTGGTAGCGCCCAAGCGCCGCGGCCACGGCTACACCGTGGACCCGCTGGTCTGCGCGAAGCCCGGGCTGCCGCCGATCGTCGGCTTCGCTCGAAGCGCCCGTATCCGCGCCCAGCACCCGAACGCGGCCGATCCCAAGCAGGCCCGCGGCACTTCCGTCGGCTACTACGAGTACCTGGCTTCGGGCGAAGGCCCGACCATTACCGTCATCCAGGACCTCGACGACGGCGCCCGCGGCTACGGCGCCTTCTGGGGCGAGGTGAACTCGAACATCCACCGCGGCCTGGGCTGTCTCGGCGTGATCACGGACGGCAGCATTCGCGACCTCGACGACATCGCCGAGGGCTTCCAGCTCCTCGCCGGCCGGGTCGGACCGTCACACGCCTTCGTCCACGTGGTCGACTACGGCCGTCCGGTGACCGTCGCCGGCATGGCGGTCTCGGACGGCGACCTGATCCACGCCGACCGGCACGGCGCCGTCGTCGTACCAGCCGACGTGGCCGATCAGGTCGAAGCGGCGGCCGACCTGATCGCCCGGCGCGAGCGCGTCGTCATCGACGCCGCCAGACGAGCGGACTTCGACTTCGAGAAGCTGAAGGCCGCCTGGGGCGAAGCGGCGGAGATCCACTGAGGCGCTCTGAAAAAACAGGGGCCTTCCAGCGACGCGGACCGGCCTTCCCCGGTCGCCAGGTCGACTGTCTGGAAACGCACCGGCGACGTCATCAGGGCTCGCAGGCGTCCGGGAAGGCGGTGACGTCGGTGATCGCCGCGGCCGGCTCTCCGGGTTCGTTGCGGTACTCCCTGACCGCCCCGGTCACCGTGTCG
>JAPVWO010000094.1 GCA_027493375.1 Candidatus Multivorans thiocomprendens
CTGGCCCGCTACGGCCCCGCGACTACCCCCGCGTAGGTTGGACTAGACACCCCCTCGTTCTGGGGCCGTAGCGCCCGTCGTAGCGGGTCATTTCCCCTTTCTTGCTGGGTCGAGGGCGTCCGGCCCCTTTGCTCGCGGCGTTTACCGCAGGCCGCGGCGGTCGCAAAGCATGCGCTCTCACGCCGAAACCGCCCCGATCATCTAGACCGATCGCATCAACTGACCGGCCTGGACATTCGCGGACGTTTCCGCCACCGCCCACCTGGACATTCGCGGACGCTTCCGCCCGGAAACCCTTGCCCCGCCTAGAACTCCGAAGCCTTCCCCCCTCTGGATCCCCCTTCCGGATCCGGATCCCGGCAGCACGGCTCACGCCGTGCGGCTTCTCGCTTCGGGGCTGTTCAGTCCTCGGAAAGCCGGATCCGGAAGCCAGCTAACGCTAACCAGGGCGTCGATCAGTCCAGATCGCGGCGCTCGGGCACGAAGATCCTCGGATCGTCCGGGTCGCGCTTCAAGGCGATCGCTCCGAGAGCTTCCAGAGCTTCGAAGGCTTGATCCGCGTCTACTTGCCGCGTTCGCAGAGTGCTCCGGTTCGAGGGATCTTCTCCGAAGATCAGACGCCTTCGCTCCGCCTTGCCGAATCCGGGCCACCTCGGCGGAACGCCGCGGCGGCCGAGACGGTCCCACTCCGCCACCAGCCCGAGGTACAGGCGATAGGCCGGCGCCGATCGCAGCCCGAGCCGCCGCAGCGTCTCGCGATTGAACCTCGCTCCGGCGCCGACGCCCTTCACCGGCGGCAACTGCACCTGCAGGAGCACCGGGTCGTTCAGTGTCGCGGCCATTCCCGGACGGCGCCGGAACAGCACCGGCGCCCATTCCGTCCGGTCCTCGGAATCGGCAAACCAGCCCAGGCCGTTGATCGCCGCGCAGGCGTCCCGCAGCCGCGGCAATTGCTTTCCGCGCTGCCAGCCGTCCGGCCACAGCGCCTTCACCAGGTCGCGGACCTCGAGCTCGACGTCCACGAGGCGGCCCCGCCGCGCCGCCGGCGGCGCCCACGCCAGAGCCTCCACCCAGAGACGCAGCGCCAAGGGCGCGCCGCGGCCGGCCTCCATGCTGCGGCCTCCCAGCCGATCGAAGACCTGGAGCCACGGCGCCGGACTGACGCCGGGCTGCCGCTCAGCGGCCGCTTGCAACGTTGGCAGAATTCGCTGGCGCTCTTCGAGCGATGGTTCCGGCAACAGTTCCGGCAACCTGTCTCGATCTTCCGGCGTCTCGATGACGCGCACCCGCGGCGTCGAAGGCAGCATTCCCTCGCCGCGCTGGTCCGCACCCAGGCTTTCGCGGGCGGCGGCGAGCAGCGACAGCGGTTCGGCGTCGCTGCCGACCGTCGTGGACGGCAGCCGTGACGCAAGCCGGAAGACATGGTCCGTGATCGCCTGCGGCGCGCGATATGCGTCCTCGTTGACGGCCAGGTACTCCAGCACCTCGCCGAGCTCGACTCCTTCCGGGCTGCTCGCCGCGTCTTCGGCCAGCAGGTCGTCCATCACCACGGGATGGGGCGGGAGCATCGTCACCGCCTCTATCGGATACTTCCGGGCCCAGGCTGCGGCGCTTCGATTATGCGCCGCGGCGGACCTCGTTGCGGAGGAGAGGGTCGATGGACTACGTGGCGGTCTTCGTGGATGCTGGCTACCTGTTCGCCCAGGGTTCGCAGGTCCCCACTGGCACAAGCATGACCAGCAACCAGTCTGAGCTGCTTGTTCAGGAGGCGGACGAACATCGGGAATGGGAAGCGGACGACCTGCGCCCCTTCCTGACTTGCATGCCGCGGCCTCAGCCGGAAGCTGGCGAAGAGACCGAGCCACTCACGGCGGAAGCTGCGGACCGGGAACTCTTGAAGATGGCGCGTGCCGAGGCGGACAATGTTCCGGCGGCCGAGCGGGAAGGGTTGATCCGTCACGTTCAGGCGACCGGCTTTCGGCCCAAGCCGGTCGACGCGAGTCTGTTGGCGAGGTCGAGTTCGGCGACTGGCGGCGAGATCTTGAGTGACGGCCAGAAGGAGCGCGTCCGAACCGCTTTCCTGGACTTCTTGGTCGAGCTTCAGCAGGCTACCGCAGTCGATCGCTGACTGGCGCTGCCCGTCTTTTGACTTGACGTAAAGAGGGCTACCGGATCTCGACGTAGCGGGCGAGCCGCTCGACCTCGTCGTGGTCGACGTACTTGCCGATCTCCCGGTGGAACTGGGCCAGCGCGGTGTAGGGCCGGTACTCCTCGAACTCGTGGGTCATGCGCCGGCCGGCTCCGGGGATCAGCCGGATCTCTTCCGAGGTCGCGTCGTTCAGGTCGATGGGGACCCGGAGAGCGCCGTAGATGGAGTCGTACTGGTCTTCGGCGACATGGGCTGAGACGACTCGGACTTCCTCGTGGAGCTTCAGTTTCAGTCATTCGCGGCTTATTGCCGAAGCTGGGGCAGCTCGCCTTCGGCGCAGGCCTCGATCTGGAAACGCCGGATCAAGGCCTTGACGAAGCGGCGCTGGACTTCACCCCGGCCCGAACGCTGCCGGCTGTGCTGGCCGCTCGGAAGAAAGGCGCTGCTGCCGTTGTAGGTGACGATCCAGTTGTGTTGACCGCGTTTGACGGTGTAGCCGGGAGCGCAGAGGTCCAGCGAAGACGCTCCGAAGCTGAATCTGCGCCACGAATCAGGCGGCTTCGGGCAGTCCGGCGAGGACCAGTTCGGATGGCTTGGGGTTGTTGGCGGGTGCGGTCTCGACGAACAACGTGACGCTGTGACGAAGCGCGGGATTCGGTCGCACCGGGAGTTCGGACTGGACTTGGCCGGCCGCGACCTTTCTTCGGGCGACGTCGAAGGCGTGCGCGGCCCATGCGTCCGTGTCCTTGAAGAACCTGGACACCTTCCGCTCGAACACATCGAAGTCGGGTGACTCCGCGGCGATGTCGTAGAGCGCGAGTTCCGTGTTCGCTTTCAGGTCGAGGTAGGCTTCGATCAAGGTGTCGCCCACGCCGGCGACGCCGCCCGGCTTCAGGCCGTGCGCGAGGAAGCCGTCCTCCTCCTCGGTGACCACGGCGCCCCCACGAAACTCGACTCCGGCGGCGAAGCCCGGGCCTTGTACGGGGATCTGCAATCGGAACACGATCGGGTAGACCATGTCCGGCATGGGATCGATCATGTCGGTCTCCCTCTTCGAGGTGGGAGGCGGGAAGGTTTGGATCAACGGCTTGCCCGGCCGGCAGCCGGGTGCTGGATGGCGATGAGTATACCGGGGAGTCCGAGCAGGATCACCGCTCCCGGGGCCACGGTCGGCATGACGCCTCCCACGTTGGCGGCTTTCGACTACGGCGCCGTCGCGGCCTGTTCGTCGGCGAGCATGTTGCGGCGGTGCAGCACGTAGGCCTTGATCAGGGTGACGTCGTCGCGGTCGAGGACGGGCGCGAAGCTGGGCATGCCGAGGTCGACCAGGGCGCCCTCGAGCAAGGCCGCTTCGTAGGAGTCGAAGACTCGCTGCGACGACTGGCGCAGATCGGCGGTGACGCCGCCGGAGACCGCGCCGTAGCCGTGGCAGACGAGGCAGTACTGGTTGAACAGCCGGCGGCCGGCGTCGATCTCTTCGGTCGATGCGCCGTGGTCGACGCGGGCGACCCGGATTTCGCGGCGCTCCTGCCGTTGGATCGTCCGGCCGGTGGCGCCGAGGGCGTAGACGACGATCCGGCCCTCGGATTCGACCGCTTGCCGGGCCGAGCGGCTGCCGACGATGCCGAAGGCGCCGCCCCAGCCGGACATCACCGCGATGTACTGGGTGCCGCCCGATTCGAACGTGATCGGCGGCGCGATGACGCCGCTGCCGGTGTAGCTCTCCCAGAGTTTCTCGCCGTCGTCGGCCCGATACGCGGTCAACTGGCCGAAGGGCGTGCCCTGGAAGACGAGGTTGCCGGCGGTGGCCAGTACGCCGCCCGACCAGGGCATCGTGTACTGGGCCCGCCAGACTTCGCGCTGAGCGACCGGATCCCAGGCCAGGAGATGGCCCGAGAGCAGGGCCGGCGGCGCATCCTCGGCCAGCATCTGGCCCGAGAGGCCGGTGGCGTCGATGATCGCCTGGGGGATGTCCTCGGGCGCCGCGGGACGGACTCCCAGGTTCCACTGGCCCGGGGTGTAGCGGTAGTTCGGCTCGGGGACGTAGAAGTGCGACATCTCCATCGCGGGGATGTAGACCAGTCCGGTGTCCGGACTGAAGGCCATCGGATGCCAGTTGTGGCCGCCCATCGGTCCAGGCGCGACCCCGACCGTTCGATCGGTGTAGCGCGCTCCCGCGAGCTCGACCGGCCGGCCGCTGGCCAGATCGACGTGGCTGGCCCAGGTGACGGTGACGAACTCCTCGGCCGAGATCAGTTCGCCGGTGCGGCGATCGAGGACGTAGAAGAAGCCGTTCTTCGGCGCCTGCATGAGGACCTGGCGCACCCGGCCGCCGATCGCCAGCTCGGCAAGCATGATCGGCTGGGTGGCGGTGTAGTCCCAGGTGTCGCCGGGCGTCGTCTGGTAGTGCCAGACGTACTCGCCGGTGTCGGGCCTGAGCGCGACGATCGACGACAGGAACAGGTTGTCGCCGCCGCCGGGGCTGCGGATGTTCCGGTCCCAGGGCGCGCCGTTGCCGACGCCGATGTACAGCAGGTCGAGTTCCGGGTCGTGGACGATCGAGTCCCACACCGTGCCGCCGCCGCCGCCGGTCCACCACTCGCCGGTCCAGGTTTCGGCGGCCATCCGCATCGCCTCGTTCTCGAAGCCGTCCGCCGGGTTGCCGGGGACCGTGTAGAAGCGCCAGGCGCGCTCGCCGGTCTCCGCGTCGTAGGCGTCGACGTAGCCGCGCACGCCGTACTCCGCGCCGCTGTTGCCGATGATCACCTTGCCCTTGGCGATCCGGGGCGCGCCGGTGATCGTGTACATCGAGTCCTCGGGCACGGTCATCGTCGACCAGGCGAGCTCCCCTGTCTCGGCGTCGATGGCGATCAGGCGGCCGTCGAGCGTGGCGGAAAGCACCTTGCCCCGGTAGAGGGCGGCGCCGCGGTTGACCGCGTCGCAGCAGGTCTTGTTCGCGATGGAGCGCGGCACTTCCGGGTCGTAGGTCCACAACGGCTCGCCGGTCACCGCGTCGAGGGCGTAGATGACGTTCCAAGCGCCGGTCGCGTACATCACGCCGTCGACGATCAGGGGCGTGGCCTCGAGGCCCCGCTTCGTGTTCGTCTCCTGGACCCAGGCGATGCCGAGCTGGTCCACGTTGCCGTCGTTGATCTGGTCGAGCACGCTGTAGCGCTGCTCCTTGTAGGTGCCGCCGTAGGTCAGCCAGTCGGCGGTGCGGCCGGCGGCGCCGACCAGCGCGGCGTCGTCGATTCCGTACGCGGCCTCCGCCCGCCGGGGTGGGGGTTGGGCGGCCGCGGCAGTGGCCAGGAGTAGCGCAACGAGCGTGGCGATCGAAGTGTGGATCTTCATGACTTCGGTTCCTCCAGGGCTGCGGGCAGGGCGAGCGCGACGAGTTCGGGGGGCGTGCCGCCGCCGCCGATGCCGAAGCGGCCGCCGCCGGTGGCGACGGCCAGGTACTGCCGGCCGTCGTGTTCGTAGGTGATGAGGTTCGAGTTCGGGGTGCCCGGTAGTTCGATGCCGCCCAGGTACTCGCCCGTCGCCTTGTCGTAGACGCTGATCTCCGGCGGCACGTCGGGTTCGTCGGACTCCGGATCGCCGGAGTGTTCCCGGGCGGCCGTGACGAAGAGCAGGGTGGGCGTGACGAGGGGCGCCGCGGTGTGCGTGGCGACCCCGAGGCGGTCGAGTTCGAGGTGAGCGATGGCTGGATGGTTCACCGGACCGACGCCATGCGGGGCCATCCAGAGGTGTTCGCCGGTGTTCAGATCGATCGCCGTGATCCGCCCGTACGGCGGCTTGATCAGGGGCAGCCCACGCGGCCCCTCGACGGTCCGGTACCAACGATCCGGCACGAAGTTCAGGTCGGAGCGGTTCGGATCCGGCCTGGTCAGGGAGACGCTGGCCGAACGGGTATGCGAGACGACGTACAGGATCCCGGTTTCGGGATCGACCGCGGCGCCGGTCCAGTTCGCGCCGCCGCCGTCGGCCGGCAACTGGATCGTCGGCCTTCCCGCCTCCTCGAAGCGCGGCGGCGTGTAGAGCGGCACCAGGTCGTAGTCGGCTGCGATCTCGATCGCCTCGGCGCGGAGTTCGGGAGTCCAGTCGATCAGGTCGTCTTCGGTGATGCCCTGGCGGTCGAAGGCGGCCGGCCGGGTCGGGAAGGGCTGGGTTGGCGCGGCGCGCTCGCCCGGCACGTCGCTCGGCGGCACCTCGCGTTCCTCGATCTCCCACACCGGCTTGCCGGTCACCCGGTCGAAGACGAAGGCGAAGGCCTGCTTGGTGACCTGGGCCACGCCTCGCACCCGCTCGCCCTCCACCGTCGCCTCGAACAGGTTGGGTGCGGTCGGGGGGTCGTAGTCCCAGAGGCCGTGGTGGACGAACTGGTAGTGCCACTGGCGGTGGCCGGTCTCGCAGTCGACCGCGACGATGCTCTCGGCGTAGAGATTGTCGCCGAGCCGGTGCCCGCCGTAGAGATCGTTCGTCGGCGTGCCAACCGGCAGGTAGGCGGTTCCCGCCTCGTCGTCGACCGTGATCATGGACCAGACGTTCGTGTTGCCGCTGTAGCGCCACGACTCGTCCTCCCAGGTCTCGACGCCGAGTTCGTCGTTCTGTGGGATCGTGTGGAAGACCCAGGCGAGGTCGCCGGTCGGGATGTCGTAGGCGCGTACGAAGCCTGGCGGCGCCTCCTTGTGAGTGGCGAAGTCCGCCACGATCGAGCCGACGATCACCGTGTTGCCGCAGACTGCCGGCGGCGAACTGTGCGTCGTCAGACGCTCCATCACCTCGCGACCCAGGTGCGGCGTCATCTCGACCGCGCCGCCGTCGCCGAAGTCGGGATCGGGCTCTCCGGTTGCGGCGTCGAGTGAGACCAGCCGTCGGTCGTGGGTAGGGATCATTACCCGCTCCCGCTCGCCGTCCGTCCACCAGGCGACGCCGCGGTGCTGGAAGCCGAGGTTCGCCGGCCGGCCGGCGCGCCAGCTTTCCGGGTCGTAGGACCAGAGCGTCTGGCCGCTCCCGGCGTCGATCGCGGCGACTTGGCTGAGCGAGGTGGAGACGAAGATCCGGCCGCCGACCTCGAGTGGAATCGCCTTGAACTGGCCGCGTCGAACGCTGCTCGGGACTTCGGTGTCCGCGGCGATCGAGCGCCAGCGCCAGACGACCTCGACGTTCTGGAAGTTGTCGCGGTCGATCTCGTCGAGCGTCGAGTACTTGCTGTTGCCGGGATCCCCGCCGAAAGCCGGCCAGTCGCCGGTGGC
>JAPVWO010000095.1 GCA_027493375.1 Candidatus Multivorans thiocomprendens
TGATGCCTTCGAGACGTGCGTTGGTCACCGCTCGTTCGATGGCGTTCAGGACGCCGTCGAGATGAGCCTTCAGCATCCGGGCCACCCGCCGCCACCCGCTTCATCGGCTCCAGGCGGCTGCGGATCGCCCACGAGTACCAGCCCCTGAAGATGGCCAGCGCCTCGGCGCGGTCTCGCGTCTCCCACATCATCATCGCCAGCTCCTTCAGGTGCCGGCAGCGGGCGGTCTTCGACGTGCCGTCGATCAACTCAACGCGAGCCGGCCTCCGACCAGGGCACGCCGATCGTCAGCACACCGTGCTCCGCGCACCGAACCCGAGGCACGTCGGCGGTCAGGATCGTCCGGTACTGGGCACGTCGGAAGATGCCGCCAGCGACGACGACGCGAGTCGTGCCGACTCGCGGGGCCGCCAGGCGTCGCCGCCGTGAGCGGTACAGCGTCGCACGGAGGTAGTGCCGCGTCGCCAGGTCGGCCCCCTGGTTCGCTCCGGCCCCGGTGGCCGGCCGTCGATGAGCCAGACGCAGCCACCTCGCGGACCGGAATGCCTGGATCTGGCCGGGTTTGCTCAGATCTGGCCGGAATCCGCTAAGCAGCGTCCTGTTCTTGATCGTCGTACTGCTCCAAGATTAGGTCGGTGGAGGTCGCGGCGTACAGACCAGTCGAACGAAAACACAGGTCTGTTGGTACAGCACGGGACACGCGGTCCAACAATCTGCTCATGCTCTCCCTCCGAAGAAAGAGCCTGAAGAAAGGGCTGGCCGTAATCGCGGCGACCTCCGCCATGCTTGCTACGTCGGTGCGCGAGGCAGCCCCTGGCCACCATCCCGACACGTTTTCGTCGACCCTGCGGCTCCAGGACCTTGTTCTGCTCGAAGAGGTCCAGGCTTGGCTCGAACCGGCGGAATCCGACCTGACCATCGGTCCCGCGAGGGTACCGCTGGCGAGTCAGGTTCGGGAGCGCCGGGAGAGCTTCAGGTTTTTCGTCGGCCTCGCGGACGGTGCGGCGGTACGGGATCGGCTGGAGCACGTGCGTTTCGGCCCGGAGATTCTGGAAGCGGCCGACCGTCACGGTCTCGACCCTCTGCTCATCGCGGCTGTCGTCCAGGTCGAATCCGGTTTCGACGCCCAGGCGTTGTCGCCCCGCGGCGCGCTCGGCCTCATGCAGGTAATGCCGGAAACGGCCGAATATCTTGGCGTGGTCAACGTCAGTGATCCGCGCGGGAACCTGGAGGCTGGCGCGCGCTATCTGGTCTTTCTCCTGCGCCGGTTCGAAAACGACCTCGTGCTGAGCCTGGCCGCTTACAACGCCGGGCCGGGGGCCGTCGATCGCTTCGGCGGTCTACCGCCTTTTCTCGAAACCCGCAGGTTTACCGAGCGCGTGCTGTGCATCTACATAGAGCACCATCGGGCGGCGTGGGCCGCCGCAAAAGGAGGTCAGCATGAACCCCTATTCCCGGTCGTTGGACGTGGCGCGGCTCCGGCGTGAGGCGCGCCGCGCAGCGCGTTTCCGCAAGATCGTTCGAGCCCGGTCGCGGTGGGGCGATCCGTTGCTCGTCGGCGTGCTGCTGGCGTTGGCCGTGTGGGCGCTGGTGGAAGTCCGCGCGGCGGATCCGGCTGGCGACGTGTCCACGCTGGTGGTCACCCGAGGGGTCGGAACTGGGCCGCCCCTAGGCACACGGGGCGACTAGAAACAGCGTCTACTCTGAGCGGGGAGCGGCCGTGCCCCGCCAAGAGAGGTAACATGCCTTCCGTCCCGTGCGCGACGAACCGTTTCCCTGGAACGCGAGGCCGACGTGGTTGTGTTGGTCCGGGGGGAAGAACTCGGCCTGGGCGCTCAAGGAGCTCCGGGCTGATCCCCGCTTCGACGTTCAGGGCCTGATCGCGCTTGTCAACGAGAAGAACGGCCGCGTGATCCTGCACGGCGTGCGGCACCCGCTGCTGCAACGCCAGGCCGAGGCGGTCGGGCTGCCGTTGCGGTTCCTTCCCCTGGGCCAATCGTCCTCGAGGACCGAGCGAAACGCCGCCCTCGCCCGAGGCTTCGGAGAACTGCGGGGGCGCGAGGCAACCCACATCGCCTTCGGCGACCTGTTCTCGGCGAAGGGCCGCGACCGGCGCGAACTGGTGACGGCTGGCACCGGGCTTGAGGTGTTGTTTCCGCTGTGGGGCCGGGATACGCAAGTCCATTCGACCGAAATGCTGGGGGCCGGTCTGTCGGCCTGGGTGTGCTCCGTCGATATGGACTCCCTGCCGACGGATCGCGTGGGACGCCGGTACGACGCGGTTTTCGCAGCCAGCTTGCCCGCCGGCGTCGATCCGTGCGGCGGAGACGACGAGTTTCACACCTTCGTCGAATGGGCTCCCGGCTGGGATCGCCGCGTGCGGGTCGAACCGACCCGGTCGATAGAGATCTACAACTTCGCATTCACCGAAATGGAACGGCGAGGCAGGGAGCACGGCGCCGGCGCGGATCCACGTGTCGACCCTTTCGACCACTTCGCGCGGTTGGACCGCGTGCGGCGCTACGTGGATGGCCACCTCACCGAAGACTTGGACGGCGCTTCGGTCGCCAGGGTCGCGGCGATGACGCCTACGGGATTCTCCCGGTACTTCCGGGAGCACGTCGGGACCACCTTCACGAGCTGGCTGGTACGGCGACGGGTCGAGCATGCGTGTCGGCTACTGCGGGAGAACAGCGCTCCGGCGAGACGGATCGCGGAAGCCGTCGGCTTCCACAGCGAGAGGACGTTTCGCCGCAGCTTCCACCAACAAATGGACTGCAGCCCCTCGGAGTACAGACAGAGGTGGTTGGGGGAGCCGGTGGACTGAAAGGCCGGCCGAAGCCGAGGCAGACCGCCGGGTCGCCAGTGCGGATCGGCGACTGCCGCGGATGGTCCGGGTACGCTAAGGGCCTAAAGGCTCCAGGCCGGCCGAGGCCTTGGACGCCGGCGCCGACGAGGGGGGAGGGCGGAAACCACGGCACCCTCGAACGATGCTCTCCCCATGATCCCGAACCTCGACCTCACCTCCAGGCACCACCGGCAGGCTGCGACCTACGTCGCCGCGCAGTCCGAGGCCGCCCGACCGGACGTCCGCTCCAACCCGCCGGGCATCCCGCCTCATGGCGGCGCTTCCCGTGGCCCAGCGCCTACGCCCAAAGCCTCGAAGCCGTGCACAACGGACTCGGCAGGCACTACAAGCCAGCGACCGCGAACGCCAGCGCTCGCCAGCGTCCGCGGAGTGCTCCGCCGCGCCTGGCAGCGCGGCGATCTCGAACTTGTCTAGGTGACTTGGCGGAGGGGGTGGGATTCGAACCCACGGTGGACTGCTAATCCACGCCGGTTTTCAAGACCGGTGCTTTCGACCACTCAGCCACCCCTCCGCGAGACTGGCCTCTAGCCTGACACGATCTCCTCCACACCGCCGACGTACGGCCGGAGCGCCTCGGGGATGCGCACGGAGCCCGACGCCGTCTGGTAGTTCTCCAGCAGCGCGACCAGCGTGCGGCCGACGGCCAGGCCGGAGCCGTTCAGCGTGTGGACGTGGCGCAGGCCGCCGCCGCCCCGCGGGCGGTAGCGGGTGTGCACTCGCCGCGCCTGGAACGCTTCCGCGTTGGAGCAGGACGAAATCTCCCGGTAGGTCGCCTGGCCCGGCAGCCAGACTTCGAGATCGTAGGTCTTGGCCATGGCGAAGCCCAGGTCGCCGGTGCTCAGGCAGACGACCCGGTAGGGCAGTTCGAGTCGCTGGAGCACCTTTTCGGCGTGAGCCGTGAGTTGCTCCAGGGCGTCGTGACTGGCCTCGGGCGTCGTCACCTGGACGAGTTCCACCTTCTGGAACTGGTGCAGGCGGATGAGCCCGCGAACGTCGCGTCCATAGGAACCCGCCTCGGCCCGAAAGCAGGGCGTCAGCGCGGCGTACCTGAACGGCAACCGGTCTTCCTCGAGCACTTCGTCGGCGTGCAGATTGACCAGGGGCACCTCGCCGGTCGGGATGAGGTAGCGCTCGTCCGGTTGAACGTGGAAGAGATCTTCCTCGAACTTCGGGAGCTGGCCGCTGCCGAAGAGGCACTCCCGCTTCACCAGGAACGGCGGCAGCACCTCGGTGTAGCCGTGCTCCTCGACATGGAGGTCGAGCATGAAGGCGGCGAGCGCCCGCTCGAGGCGCGCGCCCCAGCCCATGTAGGTCACGAAGCGGGCGCCGGCGAGCTTGGCGCCGCGCTCGAAGTCGAGAATGCCGAGCTCGGGGCCGATGTCCCAGTGGTTCCTGGGCTCGAAGTCGAAAGGGGGCGGTTCGCCGACGACCCGCTCGACCCGGTTGGCCGACTCGTCGGCGCCCACCGGCACGGACTCGTGGGCGATGTTCGGCACCTGGAGCTCGGCCTCGGTCAGCTCCCCTTCGGCCTTCTCGACCGCCTCCTCGAGGTGGTCGATGCGGACCTTGAGCCCGGTCATCTCTAGAATCAGGTGCTCGGTGTCGTCCTTCTTCGCCTCGCCCTGAGCCTTCAGCCTGCCGATCTCCTGGCCTGCCAGCCGCCGGCGATGCCGGAGTTCCTCGAGTTCGGTGAGCGCCTCGCGGCGTCGGCGGTCGCTGGTCGTCCACTGGTCGACCAGCGCGGGGTCGACGCCGCGCGCTTTGACCGCCGCGGCAACCCGCTCTGGTTCGCTTCTGAGCAGTTCTCGGGGCAACATGGCGGTGGCAGTCTTCCAACGTTCGTCCCTCAGGGCAAGGATCGCAACTGATGACCGACCCAGAGCCAGCCTCGACCTCCGGCGCGCCTTCGGCGCCGACCTGGGCAGCCGCCCTGCCGCCTCTGCTCGCCGGGTTCGCGATGTTCGCCCTGGCCGGCGTCGAGCGCGACCCCCAGGCAGCCGCCGAAGGCCGGTACTTGGCGCTCGCGGCGACCACGGTACTCCTGGCCGCGGCCGGCGTGGCCCGGCGGCCCTTCGGCGCGCCGGCGCTGGCCCTGCCGGTGCTCGCGGTGGTTGCGTTCATGGCCATCCCGCCCGGTGGCCCGGCGCGCGGAGCGGCGATGGGGGCGCTGCTCTGCCTCGGCCCAGCCGCGCTGCTGGTGGACAGCCTGATCGCCCGGCGCGCCGAGCTGTTCGAGCCGCCGGGCTCGCTCGAACCGGCCCGGCTGTTGCGGCTGGGCGTCCTGCTCGCGGCAGCGCTCATCGGGCTCAACCTGCTCCTTCGGCAGGGAGAGCTGCTCGACGGTTCGACGCTCAGGCTGCTGGTCGTCCTGGTCGCCATTCCGGCCGCGGCGACGGTGATCGTCCTGGTGCTGTTCGCACGCTTCGGCGCTCCGGCCCTGGCGGGGACGGCGGCTCTGCTGCTGGCCGCCGGCGGCGTGCGCTCGAACGTCGTCCTGGTGCTGGCGGCGGCCGCCTGCGCCGACGCCCTCGCGCGCGCCCTGGAGCAGCGCTGGCCGGCGCTGGCGGGAGCGGCCGGTCTGGCGCTCGCCGCCGTGCTCGGCTTCGTCCTGCTCCGCGAGCCCGCTTTCGGGGTACTGATCGCAGCCATGGCCGCGGCGATCGTCTGGCCCCGCTTCGCCTTCGCCATCGTCCTGGTCCTGGCCGGCGCCCTGACCGTGTGGCTACCGGTCGAAGCGGGCACGCCCTGGCCCGACGTGTTCGCCGGACTGCCGCTGGTGCTGATCGCGGCGCCGAGCCTGATCGGCAGGGGAAACCTGCCGACAGTGGCCGCGGCCGCGCTGCTGGCCATCGCCGGCCTGCGGTTCCTGCCGCCGCAGCAGGCGCTGCTGGCGGGCATCGCCCTGTGGACCGTGCTTTACGCGAAGCGGTCGGACGGCCTGTCCGCCGACGACCCGCCGCCGGTCGGTCCCTGGCACAGCCTCGCGCTCCGCGGCGACGCCGCCGTGTTCGGCTACTGCCTGCAGGGAGGCCTGCTCGCGTTGGCGACGCTGTCGGCGACGTATCCGTGGCTCCAGCCGGCCCATCTCGACGATCGGCTGCGCGCCTTCGGACTCGGCGGCGGGCTCGAGCACTGGTTCGCCCTGGGCGGCATCCTCCTGCTCGCCCACGCGTCGGCCGCGCTGGTCCGCGGGACGCCGGCGCCGCGGGTGCTGGTCCTCGCCCTGGCCGCCGTCCTGCTGACGACGGCCGCGCTCGGCGCATGGGACGCCTTCAAGCCGCGGCGGACGCTGCTCAGCTC
Source organism: Candidatus Multivorans thiocomprendens (assembly GCA_027493375.1). Taxonomy (GTDB): domain Bacteria; phylum Acidobacteriota; class Thermoanaerobaculia; order Multivoradales; family Multivoraceae; genus Multivorans; species Multivorans thiocomprendens. The sequence goes on from JAPVWO010000095.1 coordinate 6,170, forward strand.
GCCCCGCCAGGTGCTGACGGTGGACAGCCCCCGTTGGACGGCCCCGGGCGGTGGCTGCGGGAAGCTGATCCTCGACACGGCGGTCGCCAACAGCGGCGGGGTCGCCGCCGGCCAGCCCGTGGCGCGTATCGGCGTCGGCGCCGCCGGGGACGTTGGCGCGGGCATCGGACCTGGGGCCGCCATCCTCCGGCACGGCGAGGACACCGGCGAGTGGTCGGCCCGCGCGAGCGGCGACCTCGCCGGCCGGAAGCCCTGGCTGCACTGGGCCGCCGCCGGCGAAGGCGAACCGCTCTTCGGCACCCGCTACCGGAGCGAAGTCGACCTGACGCCCTTCTGCGGCAAGGGTGACCTGGTGGTCGTCCGGGATCCCGGACTGCCGGAGCAGGTGGAACTGACGCTGTTCTTCGCTCTTCAACTCGGCGAACCCGACGCTTGAAGAGAGCATTGAACGAGGCTGACGCCTCGCGCGTTTCAACGCCGCCTTCGGCGGCAGCGGGTCACAGGACCCGCGCACCCAGCGGAGGGGCGGCGCCGTCGCTGTCCTACGTCATACCGACGATCGGCGTCCCGGAGCACCTGGAGAAGTGCCTGGCGTCGATCTACCGGGATGGTGAACGGCTCGATGTGCCGGCGGAACTGGTCGTCGTGTGGCAGGCGCCGAGTGCCGGGGACGCCGAGGGCGCGGGGGACGCGGCGGACGCTGTGGATGCCGGAGATGGTGGAAACGCCGGGGGCGCCGGCGGGTCGGCGGCCCTGCGCGAGTTGTGCGGGCGGCTTGCGGCGGCGCGGCCGGGGGCGATCGCCGGAGCGCCGCGGATCGTCGAACTGCCCCGGCCGGCCGGCTTCGCTCGCGCGGCGAACGACGGCATCGCGGTCAGCAGCGGCGACTGGATCGCACTGGTGAACGACGATGTCGTGCTGGAGGCTGGATGGGCGCGTCGGTTGCTCGGGGCCGCGGGAGGTGATTCCGGGGTGGCCGCGGCGCAGGGGATCAATGTGATGGCCGGCGGCGAGGGCGACGGCGAGAGCGACGGGGACGGTGGCGGCGACGGCGGGGGCGAGGAGGAACGCGTCGACGGCGCGGGTCTGGCGTGGAACCAGCGCTTGCAGGCGGTCCAGCTTGGCCGCGGGGAGCCGGTGGAGGCGTGGGCCGCGGAGGCCGCCCACTGGGTGCGCCGGCGTGTCATCCGTGCGCCCGATGACGGGCGCACGGACCGTGACGCGCGTGGCGCGGGCCCGCGCCACACGGGTTCTCGCCGGCCGCCGCCGGAGGCGGCATCGAAACGCGCCGGCCGTCAGGCCGGCTCCGCTCTGAGCTACGGGGTGTCCGCCACCGCCGCGATCTACCGTCGTGACGCGCTCGTGGAGGTAAGCGCCGCCGGCGATGCGCTCAGGCCGTTCGAGGAACGGCTCGACAGCTACTACGAGGACGTCGAGCTGGCGGACCGGCTGCATGCGGCCGGATACGGCGCGCTGGTGGTGCCGGCGGCGCGCGCGGAACATGCCGGGGCGCTGTCGAGCCGGAGCCCGCAGGCCGCGCGGCGCAGGACGCGGCGCGTCTACGCGAACCGGCTGCTTGTCCTGGCTCGGCTTCTCGGCCGTGGTTTCTGGCTCAGCCTGCCCGTACTGCTGGCGCGGGACGTTGTCGACGCACTGCGGCGGCCGAAGACGGCGCCGATGCCGGGCGACCTGGAGCCGCCTGGCATCGTCGACCTCGTCTGCGCCTGGGCCCGGGCGGCGCGGCTGCTGCCGCGGTTCGCCCACCTCGGCCGTGGTCGTCGAACACTACGGAGAGGCCCCACACTGGGCGCGCCGGCGCCCTCGCCGGCTGCCGCCGGAGGCGGCGTTGAATCGCGCCGGCCGTCAGGCCGGCACCGCAGTGTGCAGCCGGTCCTCACCGCCGTGGCGCCTCACTGGCACGACGAGGAGCACCTCGCCGGGCTCGCGCGGAACTGGCCCACGGACGCGAGCTTCGAGTTGATCGTCGTCGACAACGGCTCGGACGGCGACCTGACCGAGCTTGCAGCCAGCCGGTCGAATGTCAGCGTGCTGAATCCCGGCCGCAACCTCGGGTTCGGGGCGGCGGTGAACCGCGGCGCCGCCGCGGCCGGCGGCGACCTGATCCTGATCCTGAACACGGACGCCGTCCCGGAACCGGGGGCGCTGGACACCCTGGTCGAGGCCATGGCGAACCATCCCGACGCCGCCGGGCTAGCGCCCCGGCTGCTCGGCGCGGACGACGCTCCCCAGGCAGGCTGGCAGCTTCGGCGTCTACCCACGCTTCGCACCCTGGTCGGCTACTGCTGCTTCGTGGAGCCCGGGCCACAGCCGGAGCCGGCTGCCGGAACGCCGGTAGAACAGCCTGCCGCCTGCGCGCTGCTGCTGCGTCGCGCCGCGTTCGAGAACGCGGGCGGCATGGACGAACGCTTCTGGCCCGCCTGGTTCGAAGACGTCGACCTGGCGCGCCGGCTCGCGGACCGTGGCGAACGGGTGCTGTACTGGCCGGACGCCGTCTTCCGCCACGGGCTCGGCGCCTCGGTGCCCCGGCTGGGCTACGGTGCGTTCCTGGCCGCGTACTACCGGAACCTGGACCACTACGCGCGCAAGCACCACGGTGGCGGCGGCGCGCTGCTGTTGCGTGCCGTGCTGGTGGGCGCGGCGCTGCTTCGTATCGTGCTGTTGCCGCTTCGGCGGCCGCGGCGGGCTCGGGGTCGTGGTGACGCCCTGGCCGGGCTGTGGCGGCTGGTGGTGGGAGCGGTTGCGGGCTGGAGGGGACGGTGACTTCGGGACTGGCGATCTGCACGGTCACCTGGAACGATGCGGTAGACCTACCGCACTTCTTCGACGCTCTCGCGACGCTGCAGGGGCCCGCGTTCCGGCTGATCGTCGTCGACAACGCGAGCAGCGACGGCACGGTGGAGTCGCTGCGCGGGCACGCCGGGACGGCCGGCTTCCCGGTCGAGGTGATTGCGCTCGACGGGAACACCGGCTTCGCCGGCGGCCTGAACCGGGCCATCGAGAGCGTGTTCGCGACCGACCCGCAACCCGAGTGGGTGCTGAGCCTGAACGCGGACGCCTGGCCGGCGCCGGACTACGCGGAGCGGTTGATCGAGAGCGCGCGGCGGTTCACGATTGCCGAGAGACCTGTCGGCGCGGTGGCCGGGCGACTGCTGAGGGCGGATGCGGAGGGGACGATCGACGCCTGCGGCATGGCTCTGACGCGAAGCTGGCGGCACGTCGACCGCGGCTCCGACCAGGCCGACCACGGCCAGTACGCGGTCACCGAGCGGGTGTTCGGCGGCACCGGCGCCGCGACGCTGTTCCTGAGCGCCGCGCTCCAGGACGCGGCGGTCGATGGGCGCGTCCTGGACGACGACTTCCACTCGTACCGGGAAGACGCCGAGCTCTGCTTCCGGCTGCAGGAGCGGGGCTGGCAGGTCCTCTACGAACCGCGGGCCCGCGCGGTCCACCGCCGCGTCAACCTGGCGCGGCGGCGGCGGGAGATGTCGCCGGAGGTCAACTTCCATTCCCTCAAGAACCGCTACCTGCTGCAGTACTACCACCGCACCCTGGCCGATCTGCCGCGCACCTTCCTGGCGACCGCGATCCGCGAACTGGGCATCGTCGCCTACGTCCTGCTTCGGGAACGGTCATCGCTGGCCGCCTTCGGCTGGCTCTGGCGCCATCGCCGCCGGCTGCGCGAGCGACGGCGCCTCATCCGGTCCCGCCGTCTCGTCTCCGCCCGCGCGACCGCACGCTGGTTCGGCCGCGCTTCGCTGCCAGCGAACCCGGAGCGGCCGCGGATCCTGATGCTCGGCAGCCGCGGCATCCCCGCCAACTACAGCGGCTACGAGACGATGATCGAGGCGCTGGCGCCCCGGCTGGCCGAGCGCGGCTGGCGGGTAACCGTGTACTGCCGTTCCCACTACGTCGACCGGCGGCTGCGTTCCCACCGCGGCGTGGAACTCGTCGTCCTGCCCACGTTCCGGACGAAGTACGGCGACACGCCGGTGCACACCCTGCTCTCCTGCCTCCACGCGACGCTGTTCGCGTGGGGCGCGCGGGCCGCTCTGGTCGTGAACGGCGCCAACGCGGTCTTCCTGCCGTTGCTGTGGCCGCGGCGCATCCGAACCGCCCTGCACGTCGACGGCATCGAGAAGCGGCGGGCCAAGTGGGGTTGGCCGGGACGCCTGGTCTACGCCGCCTCCGAGCGGCTCGCCTGCCTGCTGCCCGGCGTGACGGTGACCGACGCGGACGTCATCGCCGCTCACTACCGCGCCCGCTACCGGCGCGAGTCGACGATGATCCGCTACGGCGTCGAACCCGAACCCCTGCCGGGCCATCCGATCCTCGACGAGCTGGGCCTCGAACCCCGCGGCTACTTCCTCTATGTCAGCCGGTTCGAGCCGGAGAACAACCCGCATCGGGTGGTCGCGGCCTACCGGAACGTCGGCGGCGATCTGCCCCTGGTGATGGTCGGCGACGCGCCCTACGCGAGCGACTTCATCGCCGCGATGAAGCGCGACGCCGACCCGCGGGTGCGATTCCCGGGGACGGTCTTCGGCGAGGGCTACCGGGGCCTGCTGTCGTCCGCGCTGGCGACGGTCCACGCCACCGAGGTCGGCGGCACGCACCCGGCGCTGGTCGAGGCGATGGGCTACGGCAACTGCGTGCTGGTCAACGACGAACCGGCCAACCGCGAAACGGCGGGCGACGCCGGGGTCTACTTCGAGGTCGAGGACGAGGCGTCGCTGGTCGCCGCCTTCGAGTTCGCCCGCGCCAAGCCCGAGCGCACCCGGCGCCGCGGCGAGCGGGCCGCGAGGCGAGCGGCCGAGGAGTACAACTGGGATCGCGTGGCGGACGAGTACGAGCAGCTCTTCCGGCGGCTCTCGAACCGCTAGGAGTCAGTGCTGCGTCTTCGCGGCGCTGACTCGCATGGAACTGGCCGCGTACTGGGTGCGCCGCGCTAGAATCCCGGCCAGCTTCTGCGAGCCCGATTCATGCTCAAGCAGCGCGTTCGCCTACAGACGGCCCTGATCCTGGCCCTTGACCTCTCCCTGGTCGCGGCCGCGTTCTTCCTCGCCTACTGGATCCGCAGCGGCCTCTTCCCGCTCGCGCTGCCGGGGCTCTACCCGCAGCCGCTCTATCCGCTGAGCGACCACCTTCCGCTGCTGCCGCTGGCCCTGGTGACCTGGGGGGCGCCGCTCGTCTTCACGCGGCGCTACCGCTCGCACCGGACGGCCGATCTGAAGACGGAGGGGACCGCGATCCTCAAGGTGGCGGCGATCGCCACGCTCCTCACGCTGTTCGCCGTCTTCGTCCTGCGGCTCGACCAGCTCCTGATCCAGGACAGCCTCAGCCGAACCTGGCTGCTCCTGTTCACCGGTCTAGCCTTCCTGCTGCTGCTGGCGGACAAGATCGCGCTGCGCCTGGTCTCGCGCGACATGCGGCGGCACGGGCTGAACCAGCGGACGGTGCTCATCGCGGGCGCGCCGGAAGCCGCGGCGCAGCTCGCCGAATCGATCGAGGACCACCCCCACTGGGGTCTCCGGATCATCGGCCTGGTCCACAGCGGCGGCAGCCACGCCGAAGGCGCCGCCGGGAACGTGCTGGGCAGCATGGACGACGTGCTGCGCATCGTCTCGGAACACGTGGTCGACGACGTGTTCTTCACCGCAACGCCCCACGAACTGCCGGCGCTCAAGGACATCATCGACGGCCTGCAGGAACAGGGCATCCGGACCCGCATCGCGCTCGATCTGCTGCCGCCGGCACACACCAGGGTCGACCTCGAGTACCTGGACGGGCGGCCGGTCGTCACGCTGTCGCCGGCGCCCTCGAACTTCCTCCTGCTGCTGTTCAAGCGCGCCTACGACTTCAGCATCGGCGCCGCCCTTCTGGTCATCAGCCTGCCCGTGATGCTGATCCTCGCGCTGCTGATCAAGGCGACCTCGTCCGGCTCCGTGCTCTACCGGCAGACCCGCTGCGGTCTGAACGGTCGCCGCTTCACGATGTACAAGCTCCGCACGATGGTCGCGGACGCCGACCAGCGGAAACGCGAACTGGAGCACCTGAACACGATGGACGGCCCAGCGTTCAAGATGCACAGCGACCCGCGGATCACCCCGCTGGGGCACTACCTGCGCAAGTTCAGCCTGGACGAGCTGCCGCAGTTCTGGAACGTCGTGCGGGGCGACATGAGCCTGGTCGGCCCCAGGCCGCTCGAGGAGAAGGAGCCCTACAAGCGGCGGCAGCGGCGGCGTCTCTCGATGAAGCCCGGCATCACCTGCCTGTGGCAGATCAGCGGCCGAAGCGATCTCGACTTCGACCGCTGGATGGAACTCGACCTCGAGTACATCGACACCTGGTCGCCGCGGCTCGACTTCGTCATCATGCTGAAGACGATTCCCGCGGTGCTGAGCCGGCGGGGAGCTTCGTAGTCAGGTTACGACGGGCAGGGCGGCCTTGCCGGGGCGGCGGCCGCGGTAGTTGTCGTCCTCGTAGGCGAGGCAACAAAGCAACCGGCCGCACTGGCCGGAGATCTTCGACGGGTTCAGGCTCAGGCCCTGGCGCTTCGCCATCTGGATGGAGATGGGCCGGAAACCGTCAAGCCAGGTCGAGCAGCAGAGCGTTCGGCCGCAGATGCCGACGCCGCCGAGGAGGCGGGCCTCGTCGCGCGGCCCGACGTGCACGAGACGGACCCGGGTCTTGAAGCGGGACTTCAGGTCGCGCAGCAACTGGCGGAAGTCGACGCGCCGGTCCGCCGTGAAGTAGAACGTCGCGTTGCGGCCGTCCAGGCTGAAATCGACCCGCGACACCTTCATCTCGAGGCGGAGCGCGCGGGCCCGCTCCCGGCAGAACGCCTTGCCGCGAACCTCGTTCGCCAGTTGTTTCTCCCTGGCCGCGCGGTCGGCGTCGTCGGCCCGGCGGATGACGGAGCGCGCGCTCGACTTCTGGCACGGCTTGAACACCGGCATCGGCGACTTCTCGACCCGGCCGTAGGCGGGGCCCGGCTTCATCGACACGATGACCTCGTCGCCGCGGGCGAGCAGTTCGCCACCGGTGCTGCAGAGCGTCAGGTTCGTCTCCTCGCCGAAGCGGACGCCGACGTACGTGTCCTCGACGGCCGTGGACTGACCCGCAAAACTGCAGCCAGCGCAATTCATGGCGGAGGTCCGACTCCGGCGCCCCCGTCGAGCACCCGCCGCCCGATGTCCGAGCGCATCGCCTTCGACGGCCAGCGGATGAGCGCGGCCGCCCCGTAGGCCCGCTCGAGCGCCTGGCCGAGGTCGTCCCCCACCGCGCAGACGTTGAGGACGCGTCCACCCGTGGCGGTCACCGCGCCTCCGTTTCGGCCGGTGCCGGCGTGGAAGACGACGACGCCTTCGCAGGCGCGGGCGTCCTCGATGCCCTCGATCGGATCTCCCGACGACGCCTTCCCGGGGTAGCCCCGGTTGGCCAGCACGAGGCAGGCGGAACCGCCGGCGCGGAAGGCGAGTTGCGAGCGTCCGAAGTCGCCGCCGGCGCCGGCCAGGAAGAGGTCGACGGGATCCTCGTCGAGGCGCAGCAACAGCGCCTGCGCCTCGGGATCGCCGAGCCGAGTGTTGAACTCTAGCACCTGCGGGCCGTCCGGGCTCATCATCAGGCCGGCGTAGAGGACGCCCGAGAACGGCGTGCCGTCCGCCGCCATGCCGGCCACGGTGCGTTCCATCACCTCGCGCATGATCCGGTCGACCTCGCCGTCCGAAACGATGCCCGCCGGGCTGTGGGCGCCCATGCCGCCGGTGTTGGGCCCGGAGTCGCCGTCGCCGATCCGCTTGTAGTCCTTGGACGTCGCGAGCGGCAACACCCGGCGACCGTCGCAGAAGCCGATGAAGGAAACCTCCTCGCCTGGGACGAAGGGCTCGATCAGGATGCGGTCGCCGGCGTCGCCGAACCGGCGCTCGACGAAGAACCCGTCCAGCGCGGCCTCGAGTTCCGCGGGCGTGGAGACGATCAGGACGCCCTTGCCAGCGGCCAGACCGTCCGCCTTGAGCACGGCCGGCAGCCCGAAACGTTCGGCCGCGCGCCGGGCGGTCTCCCGGTCGCCCGTGACCTCGAAATCGCAGGTCGGCACGCCGTGCCGGCGCATGAACTCCTTGGCGAAGACCTTGGAACTCTCGAGACGGGCGGCCGCCCGGGTCGGGCCGAAGATCGCCAGGCCGCGCTCCCTGAAGGCGTCGACCACGCCGAGCGAGAGCGGCACCTCGGGGCCGACGACGGTGAGGTCGATTCCGCGTTCGGCGGCGAACCGGGCCAGGCCGTCGATGTCCGTGACGTCGAGCGCGACGCTCTCGCCGCATTCCTCGGTGCCCGGACTGCCAGGCGCGCAGTAGAGTTCCGTCTCCGGCGACCGCTCCCCGATGAGCCAGCAGAGCGCGTGTTCGCGGCCGCCGTTGCCGATGACCAGGACTCTCAGGGCGCCGTCTCCAGGATCGCCGCCTCGACCTCCTCGATCATCGCGTCCGGAGTGGAGGCGCCGGCGGTGACGCCGACCGTGCGGCACTCCTCGAACCAGGTTCGCCGCAGGTCGCCCGAGTCGTGGACGAGGTGGCTCCGGGGCTCGATCTCCCGGCAGATCTCCCACAGGTGACGCGTGTTCGCGCTGTGCCGGCCGCCGACGACGACGATGCAATCGACCTCAGGGTCCGCCGCCAGAGCGCGCGCCGCGTCCTGGTTCTCCTTCGTCGCGTAGCAGATCGTGTCCGCGCGCTCGGCCTCCGCCGCGCGCGCCTCGATCGTTCGCGCGACCTGCTCGTACTCCTCGCTGTTCAGCGTGGTCTGGTAGAAGATCTTGACCTTCGCGTGGCGGTCGAAGTCGAGCCGGGCGACATCGGCCGCGGTCAGCACGACGTCATACGCCTCCGGATCGAGATCCCGGGTGTAGCCGATCACCTCGCGGTGCCGCCGGTCGCCGATGAACACCAGGTGATAGCCCGCTTCGAGCGCCTGCCGGGCCTCCTCGTGGACGTCATAGACGAATGGACACGTCGTGTCGACGACCAGGAGGCCCCGTTCCAGCGCCCGCCGGTGAAACGAAGGCGGCACGCCGTGGGCCGAGAAGACGATCGTCCCGTTCTCGACGTCGTCGAGCGCGTCCGCCGTGGCGAAGCCGAGCTGGACGAGGTCGGAGACGACGCGCTCGTTGTGAACCAGTTGACCGAGGATCCGCCCGCGCCGGCCGCCGGCGGCCAGTTGGCGCACCGTGCGGTCGGCGATCCGCACACCGGCGCAGAATCCGTACTTCTCGGCGCGCCTAAGGGTCAGAGGACCCGTCATCCCTCACTTCCGTCTGTCTATACGAACCGACCGACCACGCGGTCGGAGAACCGCGATCCTAACAGCGTGTGGAGAGTCCCCACACTCGGTGCGCCGGCGTCCCCGCCGGCTGCCGCCGCAGGCGGCCCAGGTAACGCGCCGGCCGGAAGCCGGCTCCACTGCCTACGGCTTCGTGTACTCGAACCGCGCCGCCGAACTGCCCGGCGTCGCGCCCGGTTCGATCGTCACTTCGACCCATTCCTCGCCGCGGCGGAAGGTCATCGACTCTCCGAGCGTCGCCCGCCAGCCCGCGGCCTGCGCCTCGCGCAGCAGCCATTCCCGGGCGTCGGGCGCACCCAGCGGCAGGAGCAGGCCGACGTACTCCGCGGTAGCGGGCTCGCCTTCTTCCGCCGCCACGTCACCGAAGTCGACCACCGTGGAAGCGTCCGGAACGGGGAAGCCGTCCGGGAAGGCGCCGGGGATGCGGCCGCCCAGCTCCGCCTCCGGCGCCCGTTGCTCCCGCACGTCCTCGTCCGGTCTGAGAATCGAGTCCGCCGGCTGCCCCACCACCACCGTGTCCAGGTCGTTCTCGTCGAGCGCGGGACGGTCCGAAGGGACCGCGCAGGCCCAACCGGCCGCGAGCGCGACGGGAGCAACGCAGGCAGGCGCGAACCGCGCGACGCGGGAGCCGGTCAGCAACGGCGAGTTTCCGGCGTTCTCGGGCGGCTCAGTCGGCGATGACGTGCAGCGGCCGGCCAGTCGACGTCGAGAGCCGCTCGGGCGGCAGGTCGCGCGGAATCTCTATCTTGCACTCGCAGACTTCCTGCTGGCGCGCGGCCAGGTCGGCGAGGCTGTAGTTGCACAGGATGGTCTCGACCGCCTCCTTCACGCTGAGGAAGACCTCGCGGATCGCGCAGTGCTTCGGCCCCACGCCGATCGTGCAGGGCTGGGCGAGAATGTGGTCGATCGAGGTCGTGTGTCCCTCCAGCGCGACCAGGATGTCGTGCATCGAGATCTTCTCGGCCGGCCGGCCCAGGAGGTGGCCGCCCTGAGGACCGCGGTTCGAGCGGATCAGGTGGTCGCGGGCAAGGGCCGCCAGTATCTGGCGCAGGTAGGGCTCCGGAATCCCCTGGTTGACGGCGATCTCGTGGCTGGGCACGGGACCGCCGTCCGCGTGCATCGCCACGTACAGCATGGCGCGAATGCCGTACTCACCCTTGGTGGAGATCTTCATTGCGCACGCCTCGGCATCAGGCAGTGTAGCAGCGCGGCCAAGGCGCGTGTACGTGGCCGCCAGCAACACCGGACCGCTCCCGTCACGGTCCCAGCCGCGTCGTCAGCCCTCGGCAACGCCGCCCATCGTGGCGAGCATCCAGCCCGGCGGCCGGACGGCGGTCTAAGGGGGAGGAATACGGCCCTCTTCCGGAGCGAACGGACGAGGTTGGCGCGGCGCTGTGAGTGCGCCGACCTCTTCGCCGGCTCGGAAAGGCAGGGTGATGTCCTGCGGCCAGTTGATCGTGATGGCGGAAGGACCGCGCCTAGGCGCTTCCACAACCAGGTCGGTTTGGTCGAACCGGAACTCGACCTTGAGGCGATCGTCGGTGTAGTGAACGAGGGAGCGTAGCTCGGGAGCCTCAGTTCCGGCCGCTTGCGCCGTTCGCCACACGGGGCCTTCGCCCAAGGGAAGAAGAGCGTAGCGTCCGACGAAGACGTCGTGGTGGACGACGGCAAAGAGCTCGTCATCGACCGACTCGATCACGCCCGACTCGATGGTGGTGCCCCAGCGCTGAAGAGCGGCCGGGCCGAGGTGGTCGGAAGCGTCCGTGAGTCCAGGAGGCGCTTGCCAGTTCTGGCATCAATCAACTCGACCCAGAAGGTGCCGAGGCCTCCGTGGGGTGGCAGCGGGCGCACACCGTCGACGTGCACGTAGTGATAGCGCGCCACCAGCGTTTCGCCGTACCAGGTTTCCGTCGGGGTAGCCCTCATCGTTCGTAACCACGTGGACAATCCGGCCGACGGCGTCGTACGAGGCAACGGCTGGAAGCACCACGGTGTCGCAAGCCCAGGGGCCGTCACAGTTCTGCTCGAGCCGTGCTGTCTTCGCAAGGCGGTCGTGACGTAGTCCCCCGCGACTGTCCGTGATTCGAAGCCACTCCTCATCGAGCCGCTTCTCGCCGAGACGCACCGACTCGACCTCCATCTCCTGGTGAAGCAGCCGGAAGTGTCGTCCGGGCGAACCCGTCGTCGCGCTCCTTCCAGTGTTGCCCCCAGGGGTGAGCGGGAGCCGAAGCAGCCTCGTCCCCGGGGCGGTGTCGACCTCGATACAGACCCAGTTCCGCCTTTCGGGACGTTCCAGGCAGCGGAGGCAGGAGCGAGAGAAGGCCGTCCATCTCCTCTCGACTCACGTTGCGGCCCCGAGCAGCCGGGAAACGCTCGCCTCCATCGGGTGAAGGTTTGCCACAAGCCAAGCGCTCCGTCACGCTTCTGCCGTCCGGGTAGCGGGTCACCACTCTCTCGACGTTGCCGTACTCGTCGAAGACATCTCGTGAAGCACCGTGTCAGCTCTTTGGACCGCAGTAGTGTCGTAGAAGGGATCGCAGTTGAAGATCGTGTTGGCCCCGCCAATCTCGGCGTAAGCCGCCCGACCATCGCGACACACGTTGCGGGGATCGCTATCGTCGAAAGAGACCTCGGCTAGCGCGCCCACGATGTCCGATTCTCCGTGGCCTTCGAAGAACTCCCGGCAAGTCTGATTCCGTGCCCGGGCCGTAGCGTCTGACCTGGCCGTGCTCTCCTTCTGCTCCGGCGTCGGGTCTTGCGGCGTCGTAGGACCGCCGCCATCGCCCGGATCCGCCGGTTGCCCGGGGCCGGTGTCGCCCTCACCTGGCCCGGCACCGGGCGGTTTCTATGGCCTGCATGCGGAACGTCCGCGACCGTTCGCCGCGGCTCGCCGCCGCGACGTAGCTGTAGCCCGACGGGCAGGTGGGCGGCGGCGATCCCGGAGGAGACGGTGTCGGTGTCGGTGCCGGAGGCGGCGAACTGCTCGACCCGTTGACGCTCAGCG
>JAPVWO010000096.1 GCA_027493375.1 Candidatus Multivorans thiocomprendens
GAAGGAAACCGCTGGAGCCACACGAACCAAGCCGGACGCACCGCGATGCCCGGAAGCGACACCGCCGCCTTCAAGTGCGAATGAAACCGCGGCCGGCCGACACCGGCCGCCAACGGAGTCGGCGCGTGGGCCGCCTCCGGCGACCGGCGGGAACCTACTTCTCCGGCGTGAAGGTCACCGGCATCCGGATGACCGAATCGAACCAGATCGACCGCATCCGTTCGATCTCGCCGTGGCGGATGTCGGGCATGCGCGCGATCATCTCCCGGAGCAGCGAGAAGAGCTGCATTCGCGCGAGACGGGCGCCGATGCAGGAATGGGGACCGATGCCGAACGCGAGGTGGCGGGCCGCGTTCTCCCGCGTGACGTCGAACCGGTCCGGGTCGGGGAACATCTCCGGGTCCCGGTTCGCCGCCGGGTAGGACAGGTAGATCTTGTCGCCGACGTCGAGGGTCGTCCCGTGCAGTTCGACCTTCTCGGTCACGGTTCGCCGGAAGTTCACCACCGGCGGCGCGTAGCGCAGGACTTCCTCGATGGCGTTCGGCAGGCGGCGGTCGGGGTCCGAGCGCACCAGGTCGTACTGATCCGGATGCTCGTTCATCAGCCGGACGAAATGGGCGGCCGTGCTTCTCGTGGTCTCGTGTCCCGCGATCGACATGGTGACGAAGAACATGTTGAGCGCCATCGGATCGAGCCGGTCGCCATCCGCTTCGGAGTTCGCCAGACGGCTCATCAGGGACTTGTCGGGACGCCGCCGCTTCTCGGCCGCGATCTCCCCAGCGATCCGGAACAGCTCCGCGGTGAGACTGCCCTCCTCCGGGCCACCCCAGCTCTCGACATCCGCGTTCAGGTTCCCGAGCCGCGCCACCGTGTCCCGTTCCTCGGCCGGAACGCCTGTCAGGCGGCAGAACGTGTACACCGGCAGCTTCGACGCCACGTCGAAGACGAACTCGCATTCGCCCAGGCCGGCCACCTCGTCGACGATCTCCCTGGCCACCGCGTCGATCTCCGGCTGAAACGCCATCAGCTCGCTACGGGTGAAGGGCGGGACGACCAGCCGGCGCGCGGCCCGGTGCTGTTCGATCGGCATGCCCATGAGACCGGCCTGCTGACGGCGCAACGGCTCCCCCTCCCAATCCCAGATGATCGGGCCGCCCGGGTGGGAAGAGAACACGCGCTGGTTGCGCGAGACGTCCGCCACGTCCTTGTAGCGGGTCAGGACGTAGAAACCTCGCGTCGGCACGGCGACGCCCGGAGGCGGGTAGTCCGGATTCGGCGGGTTCCAGTGGAGCGGATCGTCCTCGCGCCACGCGTTGAACACTTCGCGCGGAGGGCCGGAGCCCCGAGGAAACAGGTCGGGATCGAGGAGGTTCACGTCTTCGGGCATGTCGGTTCGTCCTCGGAAGTGGAGTTCCGGCGCCCGGCCGGCACGCTCGGCCGCCTCCGGTCCGGGCGCCTTCGTCACCATCGTCGGCACACGATGAAGACCGGATCCTACTCGACCGGCGCCGAACCCGGCCCGCGTTCGCCGCGTGAGGAAACCAACGGGAGTTCCCGTTCGTTGTACCGTTGGAAGCCCTCGGCCAGCCGGATCCGGGCGCGCGACTCGAAGAGGCGAAGAAAAGGCGAACAGGCGAGATGAAGGACGCATACGCGATCTCGCGCATCCTGCTGGCGGACGTCTACGACGCGACCGCCGAGCCGGAGTCCGCCCCGGCGCCGCCGCGGCAGCGCCTGCGCCGGCTTGCCCTGACGCTTTCGACACTGCTGTTCGCGGCGGCTCACGCGTCGCCGGAGCGGCGCGGCGCGTCCGGCGAGGCGCTCGACCGGTTGAACGAGATGACCTCGACGATCGAGGCCTGCCGGGACGGCGGCGTGCTGTCGCCGGCCGAAGCGGAGCGCCTGCGCCAGATGAGCGAGGCGCTCGACCGCAGCCTCCGCGACGACGGCGCCGCCGTCTGAGGCGGCGGACTCGCCGGGCTGCGTCCCGCGGCTCAAGCTCCCAGCCCGAGGCGGCGCGGCAGCTCCCGGGTCATCAGCTCCTCGACGTGGGCGCGGCTCGATCCCAGCGCCACGACGTCGAACTTGCCGAACTCCTCCAGCGGTCCCACGTTGTAGAACAGAAACCGGCCAGTTTCCGAGCCCCGGTCAAGCACGGTGTCGCCGAACCGCGCCAGGAGTTGCTGGAAGGTGGTTCCCACAAGTTCCGGGTGAACGAAGGCCTGCGCCTGGTAAGGCGGGCGGCCGCCCGGGTAGAGACGGTCGACGAGGTTCATCGGGGTGCTGGTGCCGCCCCAGCGTCCGTTGCACTCCGTGAACACGACCCGGCCGTCCGGCAGCACCAGGTGGTCGAACGAACAGCGACCGACGTAACCCAGGCGTTGCAGGGCGACCGCCAACCGGCCTGACCGGGCCACGATCCGCTCCTCCACCTCCGCCGCCAGGCTGCTCGGCCGGCTGCCGACGAAGACGCCCTCCTCGCCGGCCAGGATCTGCTCGTAGACGCCGCCGAGAATCGGCTCGCCGGCACCGGGCGGCGGCAGCCACCACTGCGTCGAAGGCGACGACGTCGCCGGTTCCCAGCACACCGCGAGCACGTCCTCGCCGCCCTCCCAGCCGGTCCTCTCGAGGAAGCCCCGGACGATCTCCAGGACCCCCGGGAACCCGCGGCGACGGATCGCCGCCGACTCGAACACCTCGTTGCCCATCGCCGAAGCGCAGCGCAACCGCTTGAGCGCCACGGAAGGGCCCGCTTCCGAGAGTTCGAGCAGCGCCCGGGCCAGCGCTTCCGCCGAAGCCGACCGGCGGCTCTCCGGCAGACAGCCGGGACCGAGGACCGCGGTGACGAGGTCCTCGAAGTTCGCCTTGTCGTTGGCGATCCAGGTCACCGGCGGCGGCGGCGCGAGCACCCGCACCCGGGCGCCGGTTTCGGCGGCAACGGCCGCCGCGAGGTCCCAGATCGCCTCGGCGCCGAGGAAGGGTTCGACGACCAGGCCGCCGCGGCGGGCAAGCGCGGCCAGCCGGTCCAGGAACGCGCGGTTCTCCATGCAGGCCCGAGCGATCGCGAGCCGGTCGTCGCCAGGGTCGACCGTCAGGAGCTCCACCGCGCCCAGGCCGAGGACGTCCCGGCAGTAGCGCTCGTAGCCGGCCGACGCGGGCGTCGAGGCGACATGGACGTCGCCTCCCCGCGCTCGCAGCCGAGCTCGATGCTGGTAGTGCTCGACGCCGCTCACGCCGTCGAGGAACGGGATCGCCGCGAAGTCGTCCAGGTGCAGGGTCCTGGTCCCCGCGTCGCTCGCCCGATAGCGAAACGGTTCGATGGGCCGGAGCCGCCGCTCGAGGCCGAGCCGGTCCCGGAACTCCGCCACCGCGGCGTCGACGGTCACTGTCCCTCCCGCCCCGCCCGCGGCCCTGGCGACTCGACCAGGAGTCGAACGCAGGCGCCTCGATCCACTTTGCCCGAAGCCGCCAGCGGCAGCCCATCCACGACACGCCAGCGCCGCGGCCGCTTGAACCCGGCGAGCCGTCCACCGAGGTGACGCCGGAGTCCCGCCAGCCCGCCAAGCGCCTCGAAGCCGGCGGCCGGAACGAGGACCGCGCCCACCCGTTCGCCCCACTCCTCGTCCTCCAGACCGACCACGCAGGCCTCCGCCGCCCCGGACCACTCCAGGAGGGCCCCTTCGACTTCCGCCGGATCGACGTTCTCGCCGCCGGTCACGATCCGGTCGGAGCGGCGGCCGACGACGCGAAGGCGGCCCCGATCATCGAGCGACCCGATATCGCCGGTGTCGAACCAGCCATCGGCGTCGAACGGGCGCTCGAGGAGCGCTCCGGGCTCGTCCCCGAGGTAGCCGTCGAACAGGACCGGACCGCGGATCAGGATCGAACCGGCGTGGCCGGCGGCGTCGCCGTCGCGGCGCGAACCGGCGTCGGCTCTCGGACCCGCATCCGCCCCGCCGATCGCTACTTCGACGCCCGGGACGGCGGGACCCGCGCCGCCGCGAAGACCCGACGGGCGCTCCGTGGCGACCTGCGAACAGGCCTCGGTCAGACCGTAGGTGGCAAGCACCGGCCAGCCCCGCGTTCTCGCCCGCTCCATCAGCGAGGCCGGCGCCGCCGCGCCCCCGACGAGCACGGCCCGGAGACTCGGAGGCGGACGCCTGCCCGACTCGACCAGACGCGCCAACATGGTCGGCACGACCGACAGCAGGGTGACCCGATCGCTCTCGACGACGCGAAGCGTCTCGTCCGGATCGAAGCTCCCGGTCGGCCGGCGTCCGCCGATCACCAAGGCCCGGCGAGCCCGCAGGCAGCGGACGACGATCATCAGGCCGCCGACGTGGGCCATCGGCAGGCTGAGCAACCAGCGATCGGCGGCGACCCAGCGCAGCGCCCCCGCGTGCCCCTCCGCCGAGGCAAGCAACGCCGCACGACTCAGGACGACGCCGCGCGGCGCGCCCGTCGTGCCGGACGTGAAGACGATGCCCGCTCCGCGCTCGCCGCCCCGATTACCGGAAGCGGCCGGCCCCGGCGCGGCCGTCAGCGCTCCCCCGCTCTCGATCGTCAGGCAGGCGCCGGCCGCCGCGAGCGCGCGCTCCCGTTCGAGGCGGGTCCAGCGCGGATGCAGCAACACGAAGGACAACTCCGCTTCGAGCAAAGCGAGCAGGGAGCACACCGCCTCCGGCCCCGTGCCGCCGACAATGGCGACGACCGGCGCCGTCACGCCGTCCAGGCGCCGCCGCAACGCGTTTCGCGTCCGATCCACCCGCAGGGCGAGCTCCGCCCAGTTCATCGCCCGGCCTTCGTCGATCAGGGCGTTGCCGGCCGGCGCCTCGCGGGCCGCCGCCCGCACGGAGAGCCCGCCGCTCAACCCGAGGCCTCGAGCGCGATGCCGATCGACAGCAGCACGCCGAACAGGAGGAGCAGGCGGGCGGTCGCCGCCAGCGCCTCATTGAGTGCCGCGCCTTCGCCGCGCCAGACGGATCGCAGCACGGCGACCGCGAACGGCAGGGCCAGCCACGACAGCATGGGCCACGGACCGAGGACCGCCACCGTCGGCAAGACGGCGAGGAAGGCCACGCCGAGGAACGCCGCGTACTCGATGAGACCGAAGCGGCGGCCAAACCTCACGATCAGGGTCCGTTTCCCGGCTGCCGCGTCCGTTTCCTCGTCGCGGAGGTTGTTCGTGACGAGAATCGCCACGGACAGCGAGCCCACGGCAAGGCCGGCCCACCAGGCCGCCGGCGGCGCGGAGAGCGCCTGGACCCACGTCGTCCCGACAACCGCCGCGAAGCCGAAGAAGAGCAGCACGAACACGTCCCCCAGGCCGACATAGGCGAGCGGCCAGGGACCGGCGGTGTAGAGCAGCCCGGAGGCGATCGCGACGGCGCCCACCGCGAGCACGGGCCAGCCGGCAACCGACGCCAGGTAGAGGCCACAGAGCACGGCCGCCCCGAACGCGCACCAGGCGCCGACCCAGACCTCGCCGC
Source organism: Candidatus Multivorans thiocomprendens (assembly GCA_027493375.1). Classification (GTDB taxonomy): domain Bacteria; phylum Acidobacteriota; class Thermoanaerobaculia; order Multivoradales; family Multivoraceae; genus Multivorans; species Multivorans thiocomprendens. Next base: position 5,490 of record JAPVWO010000096.1, read on the forward strand.
GACTCAGCAGGCCGGACTGGACCGCTCGCCGCGGACCGACGCGCTTCTCCGTGTCGGCGCCGCGGTCGAAGTCGAGGACGTCGTTCGAGAGGTTCGTGCCGATCTGAAGACCGAGCGCCGTCCCCAGCGCGGCCAGCGCGGGACCCGGGCGCGAACCGCCCACCGAGACGGCGCAGGCGGTACCCACGAACACCGGCGTGACGCCGGCCCAGAGTGTCTTCGGTCGGACCGCCTCGAACCAGGCGGCCGGCTTGCCCGGCCGGTCGTCTCCGGCGGCCGGGCCGGCCGGGCCCGGGGCGCCCGGGCTCATGGGTAGCGCTGGAACTTCGAGAAGTCCGGCTTCCGCTTCTCCAGGAACGCCTGCCGGCCCTCCTGGCCCTCCCGGGTCATGTAGAACAGCAGGGTCGCGTTCCCCGCCAGCTCCTGGAGCCCGGCCTGACCGTCGCAGTCCGCGTTCATCGCCGCTTTCAGGCAGCGGAGCGCCATCGGGCTGTTGGCCAGCATCTCCCGGCACCACTGGAGGGTTTCCCGCTCGAGCCGCTCGAGCGGCACGACCGTGTTGACGAGGCCCATGTCCAACGCCTGCCGGGCGTTGTACTGGCGGCACAGGAACCAGATCTCCCGCGCCTTCTTCTGGCCCACGATCCGCGCCATGTACGAAGCGCCGTAGCCGCCGTCGAAGCTGCCCACCCGCGGCCCGGTCTGGCCGAAGCGGGCGTTGTCGGCGGCGATCGTCAGGTCGCAGACCATGTGCAGCACGTGGCCGCCGCCGATCGCGTAGCCGGCGACCATCGCCACGACCGGCTTGGGCAACGTGCGGATCCGGCGCTGCAGGTCGAGGACGTTCAGGCGCGGCACGCCGTCGTCGCCGACGTAGCCGGCGTCGCCACGTATGCGCTGGTCGCCGCCCGAACAGAAGGCGCTTCGCCCTTCGCCGGTCAGGATCACCGCGCCGACCTCGCCGTCGTCGCGGGCCACGTCCACCGCCGCGCTCATCTCCTGAACCGTCAGCGGCCGGAACGCGTTGCGCACCTCCGGCCGGTTGATCGTGATCTTGGCGATCCCCTCCGGTTCGCCGTCGACGTAGGACTTCTCGTAGCGGATGTCCGTGTAGTCACCGCCACTCCGCCATTCCTGCTGCGATTCTCCGCTCATCCCCTCCCGCCTCCTTCGATCGCCGACACTACAACGGCTCCCGTCGTCGGAACGGGTTGTCACGCCCCACTTGGTCAGGTAGATTAGTCAACTAGTCCGGCCTTGGAGTCGAAGCCATGCACCAGGTGAACATCCACGAAGCGAAGACGCACCTTTCACGCCTCATTCGAGAGGCGCTCGAGGGCGAGGAGGTCGTGATCGCCAAGGGCAACCGTCCCCTCGTCCGGCTGGACGTGCTTCCCGAAGCACGCGGCGCCCGCCGACTGGGCGCCGCGCCCGGGCTCATCGTCCGCATGGACGAGGACTTCGACGCGCCGCTCGAGGACTTCGACGACTACTCGTGATCGTGAATTGCGCCTCCTTGCCGACACTCATGTGCTTCTGTGGGCGCTCAACGCGCCAGATCGGCTGAGCAAAGACGCGCGCGAGGCGCTCATCGACGAAGAGAACGTCGTCTCGATCAGCGTGGTCAGTCTGTGGGAGATCGCGATCAAGGTCAGCATCGGCCGGCTTCAACTCGCTCCGGATTGGCTGAGCATGATCGAGGACGGCCGCAGGGCGCTCGGCGCTCGCTGGCTGCGGCTTGAAACCGCTCACTGTGAGCGGGTGGCCTCGCTGTCCTGGCATCACCGCGATCCGTTCGATCGCATGCTCGCGGCCCAGGCGGTGTGCGAAGGGCTCACGCTGATCAGTCGCGACCGCGTTCTGGCCGCCTACCCGACGCCGGTCCTCTGGTAGCGACGGCCGTACGCATCGCCGAATCGTTCAGAAGCCGCGCCAGACGGGAAGGCGCCTCCAGGGGAACGTTGTGGCCGACTCCGTCCACGATGCGGACTGAAGCCTGGGGGAGCTTCTCCGCCATCTTGCGAGCCAGGGCCACGAACGTCGTATCCAGGCTACCCGCGATCAGATCGACCGGGCAGGCTACACCGGGGAGAGCGGGTCGATAATCCGGCATGGCGCCCAGGCTGAGCGTCCTCATCGCCGCCGCGAGGGCCGCGGGATCGTGACCGAGGCGAGTGCGCTGCTGCTCGGCCAGCCGTCCGGCATCCACGTCGTGCTGACTGGCGAACAAGGGCAAGGCCGACCACTCGTTGTCGAAGACGGCGAGGCCCTCTTCCTCGATGAGCCGAGCCCAGCGCTCGTCCTCGTGTCGGCGGGCCACGCGAGCGTCTTCGCCGCCGATGCCCGGGTTCGCGCCGATCAGAACAGCACCGAGGAACAGGTCCGGATGCCGGACCAGCAGGCCGAGAGCCAGCCGCCCGCCCAGCGAATAGCCAACCAAGAGGCGAGCCGCCGGCACTTCCGCCCGGACGACCGCGGCCAGCCGGTCGACCTCGGCCTCGAACGCGGCCGGGCCTTTGGAGATCGCCGGCGCACTCTCGCCACCATGACCGCAGACCGCCGGCGCGCGACTCGGCACGTCGAGCAACGCTTTCACCCTCCGCCAGCTAGCCGGGCTGCCGGAGAAGCCGTGGATCAGAACGGCCGCGGTCATCGTGCGGACACAGCCGCACGCATGGCCCGCCGCAGCGACTCCTCGGCCGCATCCAGAGCCCCGGGGTCGACCGTGGCAACGATCAGGGAAACGCCCCTGCGGCCGAGGGCCGCCCCGATCTCCCGCGCAAGCGCCGTGGCGTCCTCCACTCGCACGCAAGGCACACCGAACGCACGGGCCAAGCCTCCGAAGTCGACACCGTGGGGCGTCGACCAGTGCCTGCCTGCCGGGCCGCGAAACACGTCAGCCTTCGCGATCGGCAGTCGATCGAAGATGCGTCCACCCTGGTTGTCGATCACCACGACCGCGGCCGGCGGACCGTCCGCGTACTCCGGGGCGATCGCCAGCCCGTCGAGATCGTGCAGCAGGCTGACGTCGCCGAGCAGCAACACCCCCGCCGGAAAGCCGCCCGTGGACAGCGAGCCGAGGAATCCCGCCACGAGACCGTCGACGCCGCTCAACCCGCGCTGACTGGCGACCCAGACGCGCCGTTCGACCTTCCCGGCCCAGTCTTCCACCAGACGCACGGGCAGGCTGTTGCCGAGCATGAGGAGACCGCCGGTCGGCGTCGCCTCTACCGCCGCCCGCGCCGCATCGCCATCGTGAAGGCCGCGGTCGCCTGACTCGGCGCCGTCGCTTGCGGCACCCTCGCGAAACCGGCTCGTGAGGGCCAGAACGTCGCGGCGCCATCCGTCGCCCGCCGACTCTCCCGGTACGGCTTCCAGCCGGGAACGGAGGCCGGCAACGGTGGCCACGACATCTCCGGGAAGAAACACCGACGCCAGACCGGCCGGGTCGGTCCACGGTCCATCCGAGACGACGACCCGCGGCGCACCGCAGGCTTCCAGGAGGCGCTGCGTCCCGGCTGACACCGGTGGCGCTCCCACCTGCAGGATGAGGTCGGGGACCGGCAAGGCGTTCCCACCGTCCGCCGCCCAGGCGGCGCCCAGGCAGTCGGCGCGACAGGAGGCCTCGCCGGCAGCACTCCCTTCCACGAAACGGCTCTGGCTGGTCGCCTCGGCGAGCAGCGGAAAGCCGGTCCGCCGAGCAAGCTCCGCGAGGCCGTAGGCATCGGCGGCGGCCCCACGAGCCGGCGGCGGCAGAGGCAAGGCGCCGGCCACGATCAGACCGCGCTTCGCTTGCCGACAAAGCGCCGCCGCCTGGGCCAACGCCGCCGGATCGGGTCGCGATGCCGGGACAGCCGCCTCGATCGGCTCACGGAGCAGAGCATCGACCGCCGCCGCGAGCGAACCGTCTCCGGCACCCACCTCCGGCTCGAGCGGCTTGCGCGCCCGCGCGTTCAGGTGGACCGCGGCCGGCCGGGGCCAACGGGAACGGAACACGGCCTGAGCGGCGGTTCGCCGGATCGCCCGCAGGCTCAGAGGATCGACCGGACCCGCGAGATCGACCTCGGCGAAGTGGTTCACGAACGAGCCGAAGAGCTTCGTCTGGTCCGTCGTCTGGGGCGCGGCGCAGTCCATCAACTCGATCGGCCGGTCGGCGGTCAGGGCGATCAGGGGAACGCCGGCCTCGCGGGCTTCCATCATCGCGGGCAGGTAGTGCGCCGGCGCCGTCCCCGAAGTGCAGATCAGGACCGTGGGTACGCCCGTGGCCCGTGCCTGGCCGAGCGCGAAGAACCCGGCCGCCCGCTCGTCGATGATGCTGGCGACGTCCAGCCCGGCGGCCGCGGCATCGAGCGCCGCCAGCACCAGCGGCGTCGAGCGGGAACCCGGGCTCGTGACCGCCCGCCGGACGCCGGCCTGCGTCAGGGCGCCGACCAGGAGCCGCGCTCGCTGAAACTGCGCCGCGCCCGCGCCGGCCTCCGCTAGCCCCATGCTCCGAGGATCGCGTCCAGCTTGAGGTTCGTCTCAACCAGCTCGCGCGCGGGATCGGAGTCGGCGACGATGCCGTTGCCCGAATAGAGCAGGCCGCGACGCCGGGTCGCGAGACACGAACGGAGAGCGACCGAGAACTCACCATCGCCGCTGCCGTCGAACCAACCGACCGGGCCCGCGTACCAGCCCCGGTCCCGCTCTTCGGTACGCCGGATGGCGGCCAGGGCGAGAGGCGTCGGTCTGCCCGCCACCGCCGGGGTCGGGTGGAGCGCCCGCACCAGCCGCAGCACGTGCGGCGGCTCGACGGTCTCCGGCAACGCGGCGCGAATCGGCGTCTCCAGGTGCATCACGTTCGGCAGGACGCGTACTCCCCGAGGGGCCGGCGGCGCCACCGCGCCGCAGCTCCGGTCGAGGCGCTCGACGAGATAGCGCACGACGACATCGTGCTCCAGCCGATCCTTCCGACTCTCCAGCAGACGCCGCTCCAACTCGCGCCGCCGCGCGGGCGAAGGGTCGCCGGCAATCGAACCGGCCAGCGCCTGTGTCTCGATCCGGCGGCCCCGGCGACGGACCAGCAGTTCCGGCGTCGCTCCGAAGAAGATCGAGCTGCCTCGCAGGAAGGCGAAGCAGGTGCATGTCGGCATGCTGTGCCGAAGGCGCCCCGCGATGCGAGCCAGATCGTCGATGCCGAACGGTCGGTCGAGATCGAGCTCGACGGCGCGCGCCGCGACGACCTTCCGCAGCCGTCCGGAGAGCACTTCTCCGCGCAGCTCCTCCACGCGCCGGAGCCACTCCGAGGCTGCCGGGCGATCGAGGCTCCGCAGAATTCCAGGGAGGGCCTCCAGGGTGTTGGCCGCTTCCGGCAACTCTCCGAGGTGGCCGTTGCCGTTCGCGCCGCTTCCGAGGCCGCCAGTGCGGTCGAGGTCTTCCGCCAACCGCCGCAGACGTTGCCGCCACTCCGGCGCCGCCCCCACCGCCGTCGCGTCGACGACCGCATACAGATGTGCGGCGTCCCCGTCGGCGACGTAGCCCAGCCGCGGCAGCACGAAGCTCCCGGCGCCGAACTCGGTCCAGGCGGAGGCCCCGGAACCGGCGCCGTCCGATCCCGGATCGAACGCGAGCCCGCCGAAGAGCCGCAACGGCACATCGTTCGCGCCGGCCAGTTCGCGGAACAGCCCCCACGCCCGCGGCACTACCTGGTCGAGCGCGACGCCGTCTGCATTCACTTCGGAGCCGCCATCGCCGTTCCCGCCCGGGAACCCGCCGGACGGCCCGTCTCCGGCGATCTCGAACCGTCGGGCCACGCCCCAACCGGCGCACTGGATCCCGCCGGACGGCGACCACAGATGGCCCACCGGGCCGATCTCACGGAAGCTCCGGGAGGCGCGCCGGAGAAACTCCTCGGGAGCAACCCTGGGCGCCTCGGCGGTCAACGTCACCAGGCCGGTCCGCGGAACACGGGTCCCGCGACTCGGACGCGGCCTGATCGCCGGAGACGTCATGAACGGGCGCCTTCCGCGGCACGCTCCACGGCCGGACTGGCCAGGAACAGGTTGCACACGCCGAACGTCAGGGACCGCGTCTCGACCCGCTCCAGGCCGGCGGCGGTCATCGTGCGACTGAACTCGTCCGGCGGCGGAAAGGCGCGGATGGACCGTCGAAGGTACCGGTACTCCTCGCTCCCGGCCAGAAGCGCCCCGATCAGCGGCACGAGGACACGGATGTGGAAGCGAGCGAGCACGGCCGGCGGGCCCGAAACCGGCTCGCTCAGCTCCAGTACCGCGACCCGGCCCCCCGGCCGTGTGACCCTCGCCATTTCGCAAAGCGCCCGCACCCGGTCGGGTACGTTGCGGATGCCGAACGCGATCGCCGCCGCGTCGAACGTGCGATCGGCGAAGCCAAGCTCGTGCGCGTCGCCGGACGCCAGCGTGACGCGGTCGGCGAGGCCGGCGCGCTCCACCTTCCCTCGTCCGATCACCGTCATCGCAGTCGAAGTGTCGACACCCCTGACGACCGCCTTCGGAAACCGTCGCGCGATCGCGATCGCAAGGTCTCCGGTTCCGGACGCGACATCCAGCACGCGCAGGGGTCGGTGGGCGGCCGCGGCCGGCGCCAAGGCCTCCGCCGCGATCCCGCGCCACGCCCGATCGAAGCCCAGGGAGTTGAGGCGGTTCAGCAGGTCGTAGCGGGCGGCGATCCGATCGAACATCGCGCCCGAACCGTCGCCCCGGCCCGCCAGCGGCTCGGCCAGCGCCATCATCGCTCCCGCAACACGCTCGCCCGAGCGACAACCGTCAGCGCACGCCGCGCGGCGCCGTCGGGGACCTTTGCCAGCGCCTCGATCCCTTCGTCCATGTAGCTCGCGGCGAGGTCGCGGCATGTCGCCTCGACGTTGTAGCGGACCATCGCCTCGAGGACGCGCTCACGCTCCCGGCACGCCCCGTTCGCGCCGCCCGGGTGGCCGTTCGCCGCACCGTCGCCGTTCGGGCCGGAGTGTCCCAGGGCGAGGCCATCGGCGCCCCACGACGGGGTCGCCTCGGCGGCTATCGCGCGGATCGTATCGGCGAGCGCGGGTTCGCGATCCAGCGCGACGATCAGCGGATACGTGATCTTCCCCTCCGAGAGGTCGCTGAACAGGGTCTTGCCCGTGTTGCTGTGGTGTCCGACCAGATCGAGCAGGTCGTCGATCAACTGGAACGCGACCCCGATCGATTCCCCGTACGCCCGAAGCGCCCGGCAGAGTTCGGGCGACGCTCCGCCGCTCAAGGCGCCGGCGCCCAAAGCCCAACTGAACAGCGCCGCGGACTTGCCGCGGGCCACCTCGAAGTAGAGGTCCTCGGAGGCGTCGAGGGAGCCGCGGTTCTCGAGCTGAAGCGACTCGGCCCGGATCATCTCGGCGATCGTCTCGAGAAGGCCTTCCATGACGCCCGGCACCGCGGCCCGCCGCACCCTGTGAAGCGCCTCGATCAACAGGTAGTCGCCCGCGAAGATCGAGGCCGCGTTGCCGAGCTCCACCCGCGCCGTCGGCCGGCCGCGACGCCGGTCCGCGTGGTCGACGACGTCGTCGTGCAGCAGCGTGGCGTTGTGGACCAGCTCGGCCGCCACGGCGATGTCACGCACCGCCGAAGCCCGCGGTGACCCGACCCGCGACGCCAGGACGACGCACAGCGGACGCAACCGTTTGCCGCCGAGATGAACGAGCGAGGCTCCGGCTTCGCCAACCAGCGTGTCTCCCGTCGACAGGGCCGCCAGTCCCTCCTCCACCGCGGCGAGATCGTCGCGGACGAAGCCGACCAGGTCGTCGATCGTCGCGGCAAGACCCCGGAGGCCGCCGACGTCACAGAGGTCGCGGAGGCGCCCGAGCACCTCGTCTTCCACGGCCGTGTTTCTCGACAGGGGCCCAGCCGGGCGATCCGTAAGCACCGTCAACTCTTCTGCTCCTCCGGGTCGAGGTCCGGCGCCGGCTCCGCCGGTGGGGCGGACTTGCCCGAGAAGGACTGCGCCTCGCGCCGGGCGAGGTTGCCCAGCCGCGCTGCGACCGCTCCCGCTCCCAGCAGGGCCTTCAGCCCGAAGTCCGTCACCGTGCCGCCGTTGAGGAGAAACTCCGCGATCGAGTCCACGCGTCCCATGACCTGGTCGATCGCCCGCAGGCGTCTGAGGAACACCGCATTCTCGGGAGAGGGCCCACTCTCACTGGAGGATTGGGCCTCCAGTGCCGGAATCCAGTCGCGCATGTTCTCACGGATCGGGTCCCACTCCCGCCGCTTGCGAATCTCGACGACGTTGCGGAGGACCCGCTCGAGGTCGGTCTCGGGCCGGTAGACCACCCGGCGCGCGCCGGCGACGCGCTCCGGTGAGATGAGCTTCCATTCGCGCAGCTCCCGGCAGGCCATGGAGACAGCGCCGCGACTGAGTTCCAGGCCGGCCATGATTTCCTGGGCATCGGCGGGCTCGCCGCGGGACATCAGCCAGCCGAAGACCCGCGCGGTGGTCGGCGGCACGCCCCAGAAGGTGCCCAGAGCGCCCCAGAGTTGCACGAACTCCTCGCGAACCCGATCCACACTCTCGGCGCCTTCAACGCTCACGATCGGCACCCTAACGCAACTTCACGTGACGCAGCCGGACCGTGACCCTCCCCGCGGGCGGAAGGCGACCGCTGATCGACACGGGCGCCTGGAGTTCCTTCGCGGCAACGATCTCGATCGCCCCCTCGAGCCCCAGCAGCTCGAAGTCCTCCGCGCTGCCCTCGGGTCCGTACGCCATCGGCGTCATCGCGAAACGAACCAGCGTCAACTGCGCCGGCGCCTCGCCGCCGGCCACCGAGAACGAAGGAGGCCCCGTCACGGTCTCCGGATCCCGCTCGATCCGCACCGCCAGCACCCTCCGGTTCGAGAACATCGGCACCGTCCACGATGTCCGCTCCCCTGCCCCGGACGGGAGTGCCGCCAGCCGCCCGACCAGATGCAGCAACGCCGAAGGCTCCGACAGCGGCGCCTCGAGCGTGGAGGGAACAGGATGATGGAGCGGATAGCGATGGGTCCATTCCGCGACGGGAAGACCGGCCTCACCGGGATTCGGAGTCGCACGCTCCGCCTCCACGCTTCCCCGACAGAACGTGTACCGCTTGTAGCGGTTCCGGCTACCCCGTTCTTCCTGGACGCGGAGATGGGCCTTCAGGCTGCCCGGATCGAACCACAGGGAAGACTCCGAGCGACGGCCGAACATCGTGGACTCGATCCGGATCAGCGCGGCCGAGCCGGGCATCGGCGGCTTGCCTTCGCAGCGCTCGTCCACCGGGACATCCGCCGCCGGCTCGAACTCGACCGCGGCGCCCGCCGTCAGGAACAGCTTCTTCGCCTCGAACTCGAGTCGCTGCCAAGGCGGGTCGGCGGCCGCGGCCGGCCATGCGAGGGCGACAAGGAGCGCCGGCGCCGCGAGAGTCGCCGGCTTCCGGATCGTCTGCCGCGGTCGCGCCACGACTCCTTAGCCGCTCCGCCACGCCGAGCAGGGCGGCTTCCGGTCGATCCAGGGACGTTCCCGCTCGAGCTGCGCCGCCAGCCGGAGCAGCACTCCCTCGCCGCCGAGCGGCGCGGCGACCTGGACGCCGATCGGCAGGCCGCCCTTCGCCCCGCCCCAGCCGAGCGGCACCGAAGCGGCCGGATTGCCGCAGACGTTCATCAACTGGGTGAAGCCGATCGTCTGCAGCAACGCCGGCAGGTAGTCGTCGCCCCGGTTCGAAAGCGACAGCACGCCGAGCTTCGCCGGCGGCGCCGCCATCGTCGGCGACAGCAGCACGTCGAAGCCCTGGTCGAAGAACGCGGCCAGCCGGCGACCCACAGCGTGAACCGTGCGCGTGGCCCGCGCGTAGGCGGCGGCGTCGCTCTGCTCGCCCGTGGCGGCTGTCGCCCAGGTGAGCGGCTCCAGCTCGTCGTCCCGGGCTTCGCGGCCGAGGACCTCGCAGCGCTCCGCGATCGTGGCACGGACGTTCGCGCCGACGATCAGCCGGGTCGCGAGGCCGAGCGCGTTCGCGTCGATCTCCGGCGCCGCATGGGCGACCTCGTGCCCGAGTCCCGCGCAGAGTTCGGCCGCGCCGCGGGCCGCGGCGAGGCACGCCTCGTCGACCGGGGCGCCGTTGAACGCCTCCAGGGCCAGCGCGATCCGCAACCGTCCCGGCTCGCGCCCGGTCTCCTCGAGGAAACTCCGTTCGGGCGGCGGCGCGCAGTACGGATCTCCCGCGACCGGACCCGCAACCGTATCGAGAAGCGCGGCGCTGTCGCGAACGGTGCGGCTCACACAATGCTGCACCGAGAACCCGGCCCAACCCTCGCCGGCGTCAGGCGCCAGCGAAACCCGGGCCCGGCTCGGCTTGAGTCCGAAGAGTCCGCAGCACGAGGCCGGGATCCGGATCGATCCACCGCCGTCGCTGGCGTGGGCGGCCGGCACGATGCCGGCGGCGACGGCCGCCGCCGCGCCGCCCGAGGAACCACCGGCGATGTGCTCCAGGTTCCAGGGGTTGCGCGTCTGCCCGAAGACCGCGGACTCGGTACTGGTCGTCAGCCCGAACTCGGGCGAAGCCGTACGTCCCGCGATCAGGAGCCCCGCCTGCCGGTAGCGGCTCACCATCTCCGAGTCGTGGTCCGGCACGCTGCCCTCGAAGAGCCGGCTGCCGTTCGTGAGAGGCAAGCCCACCGCGTTGGCGTAGAGGTCTTTCAGCAGGTACGGCACGCCCGCGAACAGCCCACCCGCCGCCACGGCCTGGGGCGCCGCGGCGGCGGCGCGCTTGAAGTCGGAACACACGACCGCGTTCAGGTCGCCGTTCAGCTCCGAGGCGATCTCGGCCGCGCACTCGACTGCCTCGGCCGGAGCCAGTTCGCCGGTCCTCAGCAGTTCGGCCAGCGCCAGCCCGTCGCTGGCCAAGTACGTCTCTCTCGGACTCAAGACCGCTCCTTTCCGCCGGCCGCGCCGTGCGGTCGACCTGGCAGACTGAAAGCGTAGCGCAGCCCGCGGCAATCAGAGTCTGCTGGCGATCGGTGTAGCTTCCAAGCGAATGAACGACGCGGTCAGGTTCTCGCCGGACGGCCCTGCCCTGCCTCCCGATTTCCTCGACGCGCTCCTGGCCGGCGATGTCGTGTTCCTCCGCGGCACCGGCGTGAGCGACCAACTGCCCGACTTCCGCGGACTGGTCCAGCGGACCTACGACGATCTAGCGGTCTCACGGACCGACTCCGAGAATAGAGCCATGAACGAGTGCCGCTACGAGGAGTTCCTGGCACGCCGACTTCGGCGTACATAACGCTCAGAACATCCCTGATCTGCCGGAAGTTGCTTGCAGGCACATTCCGGTCAACACGAAACCTGAGACCCCGGAGGCTCTCTCGGCTCTTCACGGACAACCCTGCGAGCGTGCGGAACGCACTCGTCGGCCAGCCGCGGCAACGACTGGCCCCACCGCTGGCCGGACGCTATGCTCGCACCGCCCCAACCCCTCGGGCATTCCCGCTGTGCAGCAGGTCGTCCAAGCGCTCCAAGAGTTCGCCTTCAGTGTCCGACGAGACCGGAGAGCGAATCCGCCGACCGGCGACGGGTCGGGCTTGGAGCCGCTCCTCGCGCCGAGATTTCAGACGCTCGTCGAGGATGCGCTAGGCCAGCTATCCGCGCAGCCGCCACGGGTTCTTCCCGAGTACCGGCGACCCGGCGTCGGGCGCCCCGACCTGGCCTTCGTTCACGAAGGCAGTCCCGCGCGGGCCTTCATCGAGCTCAAGGAGCCGAGGCTCAACCTGGAGCCGAAGAAGTTCACCGGCCACAACAAGGAGCAGTTCGCGCGTTTCTCCAACCTCCCGCTGTGGGCGCTCTGCAACTTCGAGCGCATCCAGCTCTACCGGCGCGAGGAGTTGGAGGCCGAGGCCCTCGTGGTGCCGGCAGCCGCACTCGATCCCGAGACGCCCGACCGACGAGCGACCCGGATCATCCGCAACCACGACAGCGGAGGATTTCGGGCGATCCTCCAAACGCTAGCGAGCGCCGAACCGCCGGTCCCCGAGACTCCGGCGGACGCGGCGACCAACCTTGCTCACGCGGCGCGCCTGGTCCGGGAGGTCGTGTCCGACCACTGTCGGAGCGGGGCCGTGGACCCGGTTGTGTTTGATCTCAGGGTCGACTTCATCCAGACCCTGTTCGCCCGGGCGGAAGCCGGAGGCTACGATCCCACGGACGAGAACTCCCTCTTCTCCAACGCCTTCGCGCAGACTCTCGTCTTCGGCCTGCTCCTGGCTCGCGATAGCAGCGGGGAGAACGTCGGCCCCAACGCTCACGAACTGCTACCTCACACCAGTTTCCCTCTTCTTCGGGGCACGCTTCGCGCCCTGACCGTGGAGGAGATTCGCCGAGTGCTCGGAACCGCGTTCGACGTAGTGACGGACGCTGTCAACGCGGTGGATCCCGCGTTGCTTCGGCCCACGGAACGCCGCGACCCGCTTCTCTATCTGTACGAGGACTTCCTACGGGTCTTCGATCCGGAGGCGGTGAGGCGATACGGTGTCTACTACACGCCGCCGGACGTGGTCCGTCTGATGGTGGCCGAAATCGACCGTCTTCTCCAGGGACGTTTCAGGACGAACGGGCTGCTCGACGAGGAGGTCAATCTCCTTGATCCGGCCTGCGGCACCGGCACGTTCCTCATCGCCGCCACGTCGCTCGCCGCCGAGCGGGCGGCTCAGGAGTACGGGTCGGCCGCGGCCGCGGCCGAGGTCGGAACCTTCGCTCAGAGAGCCCACGCCTTTGAACTCCTCGTAGGGCCTTACACGGTCGCCCACTACCGGATGCAGCGCGAGGTCTCACGCCGCGGCGGCCACAGCGACCGCCTGCCGATCTTCCTCACCGACACGTTGGCCCCGGCCGCCTCCGAAGCAGGCATCCAGCCGAACATGGCCTTCCTCAGCGCGCCGCTCATCGCGGAGCGCGAAGCGGCGGACCACGTCAAGACCGACAAACCCATCCTCGTCGTGCTGGGCAACCCGCCCTACAAGCGTCTCAAGGCCAAGGAGACGACGCGGCTCATCGGACCGTTCATGAACAGTCTCTGGGAGGATCTCAAGCAACCAGTCAAGACAAGTGGAGCAGGCCGTTCGCTGAACGCCTTTCCGGATCTTTACATCGCGTTCTACCGGTGGGCGCTTTGGCGACTTTTCGAGGCCGACGGCGCCTCGGGTCGCGGGATCCTCGCTTTCATCACGAATCGGAAGTTCCTCGTCGGCTCGGCCTTCGGCGGTCTGCGACGGATGCTCCGTCGCCGCTTCGACCGGATACGGATCATCGACTTTCGGGGCGATAAGCGTGGGTCGCGGCCGGCGGTGGTTTCGGGCGACGAGAACATCTTCAACATCGAAGTAGGTGTCTGCGTGCTCCTCGCCGAGGCGGACGGAGGGGTCGCCGCGGACGACGCCGAAGTCGAGTACGCGGACGTCTGGAGGCACGGCGCGTTCAACCGGTCGGACAAACTCGCCTTGGCGAAGCAGGCCCATGACGATCCGAGCCTGCTCACCTTCACCGAAACGAGCGGACGCGACATGGAGCCCCTGTTCCCTCGCGGCTTCGATGGGGTCGACTGGCCATCTCTGGAGGACCTCTTCACGTTCCGTTCGAACGGCATCGTTACCTATCGCGATCCTCTCGTCTACGATCCGTCGGCGGACGGTCTCAAGCATCGAATCGAAGAATGGCTGAGCCACCCCCTCTCGCTGGAAGCCCGAGAGCATTTCAACGAGAACGACCTCAGGGCGGGCCCCGCGCACTCGACGGTCTTCGATGAATCGGCGATTTGCAAAGCGGCGTACCGGCCACTGGACCGGCGCTTCCTCTATAACCGCGGAGAGTTCATCAACCGCCCCAGGCCGGATCTCCAAGCCGTATGGGGCGAGGAGAACCGCGCACTGCACGCCCTGAACGACGGCACAGGCGCAGGCCCCGCAGTCTGGTGCCACGGCGCCCCACCGGACCAGCACGCGTTTCGGGGTCAGGGAGGCGGGTGGATCTTCCCTCTCTTCGACCATCGCGAAGAGGCCACGAAGCGCTCGATGCTCAACGGTACCGCCGCCGGCCTGTCCAGCGCCTACGGCGTCGATCTCGCACCTCGGCAGGTCTTCGACGCGATTCTGGCTATGCTGTCCGCGACCGACTACACGGTCCGTTTCGCATACGACCTGGAGAACGAGTTCCCTCATGTACCCTTTCCCGCCAACCACGACGTGTTTCTGGACGCCGTCACACTGGGGGAACGAATCCGGGAACTGGAGACCTTCGCTTCGGACCCGGCCCAGGACTTCCGCTGGGCGCGACTCGATGGCGAGCCAGCGGCCACACTCGCCGTGCCCACGCGCGGTCAAGCCTTCAGGGCGGACCAGGGTTCCGGCGAAGAGGCCGGCCGAATCGCCCTGGTCGGAGACCGCTCCTTCGTCGTTTCCGGCGTTTCCGAAGCCGCCTGGAACTTCAGCGTCAGCGGCTACCCGGTTCTGCACCGCTGGCTCAGGGCACGAAACGGTCAGCGGGTCGACGCCGCCCTGCAACGGGAGATCCTGGATGTGGTGGCGAGGATCGAGGAACTGCTGCATCGGTTCCGCGAGGCGGACCCCGTGCTGGAGCGAGCCGCGGGGCAAGCTCTGAGCGGACGTCAACTGACCGGAGGAGGATGAGGACCATGGCGGCGCCGAACTCTCTTCAACGCCCTCTCTTCACCGACAACTCCGGCGACGGGATGAAGATCCCGAGGCCGAAGCCCGAGGACGTTCGCCGCAGGCTCCTCGGCATCCTCCGGTTGCTTCGGGAATCCGACGAGTTCCCGTGGACTCCGGCCCAGTTTCGCAGTTGGCGCATCGTGTTCCCTCAGATGACCAACTGGCTTCCCGAGGACGAAGCCGACGAGTTGAAGAAGGACTTCGTCCGCGAGGTCGAACGGTGGGGGGACGAAGCCCGCGACGAGGACGAAGAAGAAGACTGGCGCGAGGCGCTCGTAAGGCGCTTCCGCCAGAGAACCGAACGGAGCAGCGAGTAACCGAGTCGGGATCCGGCCGCCCGCGCCCTCGGGGCGGCCGCGGCGGCGGTCCGTGGGACGGCGCGCGAAGTCGTGGGCGCGGGAACCCGGGCAAGGAATGCATGGTTGGCTATGATTCCTCCATGAGCCTGTTCCGCTTCATCGCCGTACTCGGCGCGGCCGCCGTCCTCGCCGCCGCCGGCGCCCATCCGCTGCTCGCTCAGACCGCGGCTCCCGGGAGCCTCCTCCACTGGCCGGGCGAAGGCATCGAGCGTTGCCTCGTTGGCGACCGCGCCTTCGAACCCACCGTGGTCGGCGAAGAACCCGGCTGCCTGGTGCCCGTAGGCTTGACCCGGACCGCCGACGTGATCGCGGAGCGCGACCGGGACGGCCGGCGGGAGAGGCTGCGCATCGGTCTCGGTGAGTACCCCTACTCGGTGCAGCGACTAGAGATCAAGGACCGGAGTCGCGTGGATCTGTCGCCCGAGAACCTGGCACGCGTACAGCGTGAGAACGCCCTGATCGGCAAGCTGTGGGGACGGCAGGGCAAACCGAGGTTCTCTCTGCCCCTGGGCGCACCGCTCGAGAAGATGCCGGCCGGCGGCCGCTTCGGCGCGAAGCGGATCATCAACGGCGAGCCGCGCTCGCCTCACACCGGCGCCGACTACGCCGTGCCCCAGGGTACGCCGGTCCTGGCCGTCGAAGACGCCGTCGTCGCTCTGGCCGGAGAGTTCTTCTTCTCCGGAAACGCCGTGTTTCTCGACCACGGCAACGGCCTGATCAGCATGTACTTCCACCTGCACGAGGT
>JAPVWO010000097.1 GCA_027493375.1 Candidatus Multivorans thiocomprendens
AAGTGGAGATCCGGCAGGTCCGCGGTCTCTGGGATGTCGGCCGGCACAGGCTCTTCGACCAGCCGTGGCTGCGAGTAGATCGGCGTGATCTCGGCGGCGCCGCCCGACCGCCGCGCCCCAAGATCAGCCAGCCGCTCCTCCAGGTACGCAAGCCGATCAATCCCCCAGGTCCACTCGCCGCCGTAGAAGCAGGTCCCGCCCAGATAGTGGCCAAGATCGGCGCGCCGTTCCGTGCCGGCACTGAGCGTGGCCTGGAGCGTTGCGTCCGTCACTGTGCCCTCGTCCGCTGCGACGGGCTCGCCACCCCACAACGCCTTCCCCAGAACCACCGCCGCCTCCAGAGTCGCCGCCGCCCCCGGTTCCTCCGGCGCCTCCAACGTCGCCGTCAGTTGCCGCTGCACGCTGAGCACCAGCTCCGCGTCCGGCGGCTCCGCCGACGTCACATGAAAGCCGGCCTTCTCCGCCAACCGCCCCGCGTCCACAAGCGAGTACGACTCCAGCAGCGCCCGCGCAGGCGCCGCCCAATCTTCCGGCGGCTCGACCAACCAGGTCACCACCTCGACCTCGTAACGCTCCCCGAGCTTCACCAACGCCTGAGCCAGCAGATGCGAGTACGGATCGTCGACCTGGTGGAAGAACTCGATCCGGTGTGGCTCCCCCTTGCGCCTGCGTTCCCTTTCCGCGCGCGCCCGCGCCTTGTCACGCCGGCGCTCGTCGAGCAGGTGCGTGGAGAACTGCTTGGAGGCGAAGGACTTGATCGACATGGCTTTCCTCGTGGTGCGGTCGCGGAACGGCGAGGCTATCTCCGGGTGCCGGGCGTTACGATGACCTCAGGCAGTTTCGATCCCAACCCGCCGACTCGGGAGAAGCATGCGGTCCCAGGTGTCGCTTCCAGCCCTCAGCCTCCTGTTCGCTGCCGCAGCGGCCCAGGCCCAGCCGTTCCCCGGCACGACCTTCCGCGACTGCGACGTCTGCCCCGAGATGGTCGTCGTGCCGGCCGGCGCCTTCGTCATGGGCTCGCCGGCGGACGAACCGGGTCGCTACGACGACGAAGGCCCGGTGCACGAGGTGACGATCGCCGAGCCCTTCGCCATCGGCGTCCGCGAGGTGACCTTCGAGGAGTGGGACGCCTGCGTGGCGGCCGGCGGCTGCGAGGGCTATGAAGCAGGCGACGAGGACCGGGGCCGCGGCCGCCATCCCGTGCTCAACGCGAACTGGGACGACGCCCGGGCGTATGTCTTCTGGCTGGCCGCGGTGACCGGCGAGGCGTACCGCCTGCCCAGCGAGGCGGAGTGGGAGTACGCCGCCCGCGCCGGCATGTCGACCCGCTATAGCTGGGGCGACGAACCGAGCGCCGCGCACGCCAACGGCGAGCAGGACCACGGCTGGCCGGACGACGGCCATCGCCACACGGCGCCGACCGGATCGTTCGCGCCGAACCCGTTCGGGCTCTACGACGCGCATGGCAACGTGTGGGAGTGGACCGCCGACTGCTGGAACGACGGCTACGAGGGCGCTCCGAGCGACGGCAGTGCCTGGCTCGATGGCGACTGCGTGGGCCGCGTCACCCGGGGCGGCGCCTACAACGGCGGCCCCGCCTACCTGCGCTCCGCGATGCGGCTCGAGATCTACTCGCGCTTCCGGAGCTACTTCATCGGCTTCCGGGTGGCGCGGTCGCTGGCGCCCTAGACCGGCGCTCCGCGCCGCAAGGTCGCCGGCCTGCGGCCGGCACTCGGACTATCCAACCCGTTGGATCCGAGCGCGTTTCGAGCCCCCGGGCCGGGCGGCTGTGCTAGCTTTTCCAACAGCGTTTCAAGTCGGCTATCCGCGCGATAGCTCCCCACCGAGCCGATCAAACACCCCGGCTCCATTCGAGCGCGGGGTGAATGAACCCATAACCACTGCTTGGGGAGACTGCGCCATGAAGAAGCGACTCGGAAACGGTTTGACGGCAGCCGGCATCGTCGCCCTGGCTGTCCTGCTCTGCGCCGGCGCCGCCCTGGCGCAGAACGGACCGTCCGTCCAGGGGACGATCAGCGAGAAGGAATCGGGCGCCCTGCTCCCCGGCGCGGAAGTGTCGCTCGACGGCACGCCATACCGCACGCGATCGGGCAGCGACGGCCGCTACCGCCTCGACGGCGTGCCCGCGGGCGACTACACGCTCGTCGTGAACTACGTCGGATTCGAGGACTTCGAAGCCGCGGTGACGGTCACGGCAGGCGAGACGGCGTCCATGCCGATCGAGCTCGACGCCCGCTACGAGTTCGCCGAGGAGATCGTCGTGCAGGCCGTCCGCTTCGGCCAGAGCAAGGCGCTGAACGACCAGAAGCAGGCGATCAACATCAAGAGCGTCCTCTCCGAGGAGCAGATCCAGAGCTTCCCCGACCTGAACACCGCCGAGGTGCTGCAGCGCGTCAGCGGCGTCGCGATCACGCGCGACAACGGCGAAGGCCGCTTCGTCTCCATGCGCGGCACGCCCTCGGCGATGACGAACATCACGATCAACGGCCAGCAGGTGGCGTACTCGAACAGCGCGAATCGCATGGTCGAGCTCGACGTCATCTCGGCCGCGCAGTTGACCGGCATCGAGGTGACGAAGGTCCTGACGCCCGACATGGACGCCGACTCGGTCGGCGGCGCGGTCAACCTGAAGACGCGGAGCGCGTTCGACCAGCCGGACGGCGTGACGAACTTCACGCTGGGCGTGGGCGACAACTCGATCGCCACCGGCACGCACTCCCGCTCGGCGTTCAACTACTCGACCGTTGGGGGCGCGAACGACAACCTCGGGTTCTCGATCGGCGTCAACTTCGCCCGCACCGCGGCCGAGCGCCACAACAACGAGCACAAGTGGGGAAGCGAAGACACCGTCGGCGGCGTCGAGATCCCCTGGGCCCTGACCAACACGGAGGCTCAGTTCTCGGCCAACGACCGGGACCGCTACGGCGCCAACGCGCGCCTCGAGGTCCGGATCAACGACAACCACAAGCTCGACTTCAGCGTCGTGCAGAACTACCGCGAAGACGACCAGGACCGCCAGATCACGCGGATTCGCTGGGACAAGGGCAACTACGTCAGCCCGACGGAGGTCGAAGGCCTGCGGCTCGTGAAGTCCCTGCACGATCGTCTCGAGGAGCAGGAGATCACGGCCTACAGCGTCAGCGGAGAGCACCGTCTGGGCCTGTCCGTGCTCGACTTCAGCCTGTCGACGAGCGGCGCCTTCACGAAGAAGCCGGAAGGGCAGCTCAAGCCGGAGTTCCAGGCCCGCGGGTTCGACCTGAACGTCACCGACATCGGCGGCAAGGCGCCGGGTTGGGACTCGAGCCGGCAGGACATCCACGACAGCGGCGTCTTCGAGTTCGACGCGGTGGACGAGAAGTTCGAGAACACGACCAGCACGATCGACACCGCCAAGCTGGACCTGACCAGGCCGATGCAGTGGGGCAGCGACACCGGTGAGTTCAAGGTCGGCGTGAAGCTCCGCGCGCTGCACAAGGAGCGCGCCGACCTGCGCTCGAAGTGGAAGTGGAAGGGCGACAACCTGTTCCTGGACCAGTTCGAATCCGGCGGCGCCAACATCACCGAGGGCGGCTACAACCTCGGCAGGGAGTACAGCAGCGCGGGCTTCCGCTCCTTCTTCTACGGCAACCAGGGCCCGGGCGGGTTCGTCGAGGAGGTCCGCAACGACGTGAACCTCGGCGAGCCGTACAACGCCGAGGAGGACATCGCCAGCGCCTACGCGATGACCACTCAGCAGTACGGAAAGCTGACGATGCTCTTCGGCCTCCGCGGCGAGTTCAACGACCTCGACTACTCGGCGGCGAACCTCGTCGTCAACGACGACGACGTGCTCAGGAACACGCAGGAGAGCGTGTCGCGGTCGTACGACTTCGTCTATCCCAACCTGCAGTTCCGCTACGCCGTGTCGGACGAGACCCTCGTGCGAGCCGCCTTCACGCGCAGCATGGCCCGGCCCAACTTCTGGGATTCCATGCCGTTCTCCTACACCCACACGGACGACGAGGAGATCGTCCGCGGCAACCCGCACCTCGACCCGGCGCTCGCGAACAACCTCGACTTCCTGGTCGAGCGCTTCTTCGACAACGTCGGCATCATCTCCGGCGGCGTGTTCTTCAAGAGCATCGACGACTTCAACTTCATCACCGCGACGACCCAGCGCGGCGGGGAGTTCGACGGCTTCGACGTGGAGCAGCCGGTCAACGGCGGCAACGCGGACCTGATGGGCTTCGAAGTCGCCTGGCAGCAGCACTGGGATTCCGGCTTCGGCATCTACGCGAACTTCACGTACACCGACGTGATGAGCATCGACCTGGGCGAGCAGACCGAGCGGGACGACATCGACGTGCTGCCGGAACAGAGGGAGACGATGGGCAACCTCGCTCTCATCTACGAGAAGAACCGGATCCTCACGCGGCTCGCCCTGAACACGAGCGGCAGGTGGCTGAGCGAGGTCGGCGACGAGGCCGGCTCGGACGAGTGGAACGACTCGGCGATGTACCTCGACTACTCCTTCACCTACCTCTTCGACAGCGGTCTCGAGCTGTTCCTGCAGGCCAACAACCTGACGGAAGAGGTGGTCTACCTCTACCGGGGCATCGCGAGCCGCGCTTCCCAGTACGACATCACCGGCCGGACCTTCAACGCCGGCATGCGCTGGTCTTTCTAGGTTGCGCTAGGGAGTGGACACGCCGTCCCTCCACATCCTCGACTACCTGATCATCGGGGCGAGCCTCGTCCTGTCGGTCGCGGTCGGCGTCCGCTTCGCGAAGGCGCAGTCGACGACCGCCAAGTACTTCGCCGCCGGCCGCAACGTGCCGGTGTGGGCGATCGGCCTGTCGATCTTCGCGACGCTTATCAGCAGCATCACCTTCCTGGCCTACCCGGGCGACGGCTTCGCCGGCAACTGGGTGCGCCTGGTGCAGGGGCTGATGGTGCCGATCGTCGTGCTGCTCGGCATCGGCTTCATCGTGCCGATGTACCGGAAGGTCATCGGGCTCAGCGCCTACGAGTACTTCGAGCGGCGGTTCGGCTACCTGGCCCGGCTCTACGCGTCGCTGGCGTTCGTGCTGGCCCAGTTCGCCGGCATGGGCTCGGTGTTCTTCCTGCTGGCGCTGGCGGTCTCCAGCATGACCGGCATCGGCGTCGTGACGGTGATCCTGGTCCTCGGCCTGGTGGTGACCGTCGTGACCCTCGTGGGCGGGATGGAGGCGGTCATCTGGCTCGACGTGATCCAGGGCGTGCTCCTCATCCTGGGCGGTCTCGTCACGCTGCTCGTCATCGCGGTCAAGCTCGACGGCGGCCTCGGCCAGGTGTTCACCGTCGCGGCCGCCGAGAACAAGGTGAGCCTGGGCTCGTTCGACTGGAACCTGGTCGAGCTGACCTTCTGGGTGATGGCGATCAACGGCGTCTTCTACGCCGTCCAGAAGTACGGCACCGACCAGACGATGGTGCAGCGCTACCTGACGGCCCGGTCGGACAAGGAAGCGATCCGGGCCTCGATCGGCGGCGTCCTGATGGTCGTGCCGGTGTGGGTGCTGTTCATGTTCATCGGCACCGCGCTCTACGCCTTCTACCAGGGCCAGGCATCGCTGCCGGACGGCCTGCGCGCCGACGCCGTGTTCCCGCACTTCATCCTGAACGAGATGCCGGTGGGCGTCGTCGGGCTGATCATCGCGGCGCTGCTGGCCGCCGCGATCTCCTCGCTCGACTCGGACCTCAACTGCCTGGCGGCGGTCGCCGTCGACGACTACTACAAGAAGCTCCGGCCGCGGAGCACCGAGCTGCAGCGGGTGCGCGTGGGGAAGATCGTCGTCACGCTGTCGGGCCTCGGCTCGATCGTCGTCGCGCTGATCTACGTCGCCGCCGGCGACGCCGGCGTGCTGGCGACCGTGTTCGCGCTCTACGCAATCTTCTCGGGCGGCATCGCCGGGATGTTCCTGCTCGGCATCTTCGTGCCGCGGGTGAACAGGGAGGGCCTCTACATCGGCATCGGCGTCTGCGTGCTGTTCACCGCCGCGGCCCTGCTCACGTCGACGGAGTTCAGCCTCGGCGGCGAACCGCGCATCTGGCTCGACCTGGGCCCGCTCAACTACACGCAGCACAACTACATGCTCGGCGTGTACAGCCACATCGTGCTGTTCGTCGTCGCCTGGGCGGCGAGCTACTTCTTCCCGGCGCGGGACGTGGACAGGAACCTGACCTATGCTGGTTGGAAGGACCGAAAGCGAAGCGAGGCGTGAGGGAGGTGGCGAAGTGAAGCAGCAGTCACACACTGGGTGCGCCGGCGTCCCCGCCGGCATCCGGCGCGCAGCGCCGGCTCTGGCCGTTCTTGCACTGGCGTCATGTTCCTTTGACTCCGCACCGCCCACCGACGCCACCGCCGACACCCCCTGGAACGTCGTCCTCTTCCTCGCCGACGACCTCGCCTGGAACCAGGTCGGCTACCACGGCACGACGTTCTACGAGACCCCGACCATCGACGCTGTCGCCGCCGCCGGCATGACGTTCTCCAACGCCTACTCGGCCAACCCGGTCTGCTCGCCGACCCGCGCCAGCCTGATGACCGGCAAGAACCCGGCACGCCTCCAGATCACCGACTACATCCCCGGCAGCCCCTACCCCTACGCCCGCCTCCTCCGACCCGCCGAAGTCCCCGGCCTGCCGCTCGAAGAGGTCACGATCGCCGAGCTCTTCAAGTCCCAGGGCTACGCCACCGGCCATTTCGGCAAGTGGCACCTGAACGTCGACAAGGAGTACGTGCCCGGCCGCCCGATGGACCCGGGCTCCCAGGGCTTCGACGACATCCTGACCACCGTCAAGCCCGAGTACGAGGACGACCCCCTGGGCGACGCTCACCACGCCCGCGAGATCACGGACCGGTCGCTCGCCTTCCTCGACGCCAACCGCGACAACCCGTTCTTCCTCTACGTCACCCACCACGTCGTCCACCGACCGCTGCTCGAGGACCCGAAGCTGATCGCGAAGTACGAGGCGAAGTCCGGCGCCGACGACCCCGTGAACAACCCGATCATGGGCGCGATGATCGAGACGATGGACGTTGGGCTAGGGCAGATCCTCGACCGCATCGAGGAGCACGGCCTGACCGAGCGCACGATCGTCATCTTCTACTCCGACAACGGCGGCTTCGAGCAGCTCCAGGCGCAGGACCCCTTCCGCGGCGGCAAGGCGATGATCTGGGAAGGCGGCATCCGCGTGCCGCTCGCCGTCAAGTGGCCGGGGGTCGTGGAGCCCGGCAGCACCAGCGACGACCTGATCACCTCGGACGACTTCTTCCCGACGATCGCCGGCATCCTCGGCGTCGACGAACTGCCCGCCGACATCGACGGCCTGAGCCTCCTGCCCGTGCTCGACGGCAGCGGCGCCTTGGACCGCGACACGCTCTACTTCCACTACCCGCACTACCACCACCTGGGCTACATGCCAGCCGGCGCGATTCGGCAGGGCGACTACAAGCTGATCGAGTGGTTCGAAGGCACGATCGCCGGCGTCGGCCCCGCAGTCAGCCTGTTCAACCTGAAGAAGGACCCCGGCGAGACGACCGACCTGGCCGCCGACAAGCCCGAACTAGCCGACAGCCTCCTCCAGCAACTCGCCGCCTGGCGCCAGGACATCGGCGCGGGCGAGATGACCGTCAACCCCGGCTACGAGAAAGCCCGCCACGACTGGCGCTTCGTTGACGAACACGGAGGCGACGCCAGATGAGCTGCACCGCCTTCACACACTGGGTGCGCCGGCGTCCCCGCCGGCATCAAGCGCGATGCCGCGAAGCGGCGAGCCCGAGAACCGCATGACCACCCTCAACCGCCGCGACGCCCTCCTGGCCGCCCTCGGCCTCGCGGCCGCCCGCGCCCTCCCCGCGCAACAACAACCCGGCCCCCTCGAACGCACCTTCGAAGACGCCAAGCCCCTCAACCTCCGCATCACCGACCTCAAGACCTTCCTCGTCGACGCCGGCAACGACGAGAACTTCGTCTTCGTCAAGCTCTACACCAACCAGGGAATCACCGGCCTCGGCGAAGGCACCCTCGCCAACAAGGGCGAAGTCGTCGCCGCCGCCATCGAGAACCACAAGCGCTACCTCGTCGGCAAGGACCCGACCGAGATCGAGCGCCACTGGCGCGGCATGTTCATCGGCCCGCGTTACCGCGGCGGCCCGGTGCTCATGTCGGCGCTCTCCGCGGTCGAGATCGCCATGTGGGACATCCTCGGCCAGGCCCTCGGCCAGCCGATCTGGCAGCTCCTCGGCGGCAAGGCCCGCGACAAGGTGCGGCTCTACTGCCACGAGGGCTACCTCGAACGGATCAGCCACCGCCAGAAGCGCCGCGCCGCCGACTACGAGGAGGAGCTCGACCTCTGGCGCCAGAAGAAGGAAGCCGGCTGGACCTGCGTCAAGGGCGGCTTCTACCCGGGCGGCCGGCCGATCAACCACCGCGTGTCGATCCGGCGCGGCGTCGAGCACCTCGCCCGGGTGCGCGAGATCGTCGGGCCGGACTTCGACATCATCGTCGAAGCGCACGGCAAGCCGACGCCGCTCTCCGCCGTCGAGTTCTGCAACCGGGTGGAGGAGTACCGGCCGTTCTGGGTCGAGGAGGTCACCCAGCTCGAGAACGAGGTGATCGAGGAAGTCCGCCAGATCCGCGCCCAGACCCGCGTGCCGCTGGCGACCGGCGAGCGCCTCACTTCGCGCTACCACTTCGCGCCGCTGTGCTCGGAGCGGCTCGTCGACGTCATCATGCCGGACGTCGTCCACGTCGGCGGCATCTCCGAGCTGCGCAAGATCGCGATCATGGCCGAGGGCTTCCGCGTCGACGTGTCGCCGCACAACCCGCAGAGCGAGGTCAGCACGCTCGCCTCCATGCACGTTTGCGCCTGCACCCCGAACTGCACCATCCTCGAGATCGGCAGCGGCCAGGACCCGTTCTGGCAGGACCTCTTCCACGGCGGCCACTTCTCCTACGAACGCGGCTTCGCCAAGCTCCCCAGCCGCCCCGGCCTCGGCATCGACCTCGACGAGGAAGTCGCCGCGAAGTTCCCGTACGAGCCGAAGAACTGGAGCACCCTGACGACGGAAGATGGCGCGTTCGTGGATCGGTGAGTGCTCGGCCGCCCTGCTGGCGGCAGTGGTCGGCTGCGCCGCGCCGGCCGACGACCGCGCCACCGAACTAGCCGCCCGCGAAGCGGGCAACCCCGGCGGCGAGAACTTCGGCGAGTTCGGCCCGCCCGACGCCTACGAAGGCGACTCCCCGCACCCGTTCTACGGCAGCGAGAACGAGTGGAGCCGCCGCATGTTCGACGAGCGCTCCGCCGACCTCTACTACAAGCGCCGCGGCCAGCGGCAGCTCCTCGAGATCCTCGACGGCAACCCGGCCAGGGCCATCGAGCTGGCCGACGCCCGGCTCACCAACGACCCCGCCGACGCCGAATCGCACTTCATCCGCGCCGTAGCACTGACCCGACTCGACCAGATCGCCGAAGCCGAAGCAGCCATGCAAGCGGCCCTCGACGCCGGCATGCCCGTCGGCCGCTTCTTGGCCGGCCCGCGCGATCTCCTGGCCCCGCTCGCCGCGACCGCGACCTTCGCCCTCCACGCGGCGAGCCCGAACAACGAGATCGTCCACGGCCCAATGCTCGGAGCCGTCACCGACACGACGGCCGGCGTCTGGGTCCGCACCGCGGAGGCGACGGGCTTTGAAGTCGTCGCCACGGCCGGCGCCGAGCGCCACACCGCGACCGGCGCCACCACCGCCGATCGCGACTACACCGGCACGGCCACCCTCACCGGCCTCTCGCCCGGCAGGACCTACAGCTACCAGGTCCTCGTCGACGCAGACACGCCGCCCGCGTCCCAGCCGCAGTCCAAGCCGCGGTCCGAGCCACAGTCCCAGGTGCCCACTTACACCCTCCGCACCTCCCCACCAGCCGGCGCCTCCGGCACCTTCACCATCGCCTTCGGCGGCTGCGCCGGCTACACGCCCGCCAACGAACGCATGTGGGACACGATCGCCGCCCACTCCCCGCAGGCCCTGCTCCTGCTCGGCGACAACGTCTACGTCGACCTGCCCGAGCAGCCGGGCCCGTTCCACGACTACACGTACTACCAGCGCCAGTCGCGCCCCGAGTTCCGGCGCCTGGTGAGCGCGACTCCCGTCTACGCCGTCTGGGACGATCACGACGCCGCCGTCGACGACATCTGGCTCGGCCCCTACGTCGACCGCCCTGCCTGGAAGCAGCCGATGATCGAGCACTTCCAGCGCAACTGGAACAACCCGGCGTCCGGCTCGGCGTCCCACCCCGGCGTCTGGTTCCGCTTCTCGCTCGGGGACGTCGACTTCTTTCTGCTCGACGGCCGCACCTACCGGACGAACCCGTTCGTCGAAGAGCGCACCATGCTGGGCCCGGCGCAGAAGGCCTGGCTGCTCGACGGGCTAGGCGCTTCCGAAGCCACCTTCAAGGTGATCGCGAGCAACGTCGCCTGGACCGACGGCGCCAAGCCCGGCAGCCGTGACACCTGGTCGGGCTTCCCGGAGGAGCGCGAGGAGATCTTCCGTTTCGTTGAAGAGAACGACGTCACCGGCGTGGTTCTGCTCTCTTCCGACCGCCACCGCTCCGAGGCATGGGCGATTGAGCGTGAGAGCGGGTACGCCTTCCACGATCTCCTGAGCGGGCAGTTGACCAACATTCACACGCACCCGGTGGAACCGGGGGCGCTGTTCAGCTACAACCTGAAGGACTCGTTTGGCTTGCTGACGTTTGAGACGGTGGTGGAGGAGCCGCGGGTGACGTACCAGATCTACTCGATCGACGACGAACTGATCGAGACCCTGGTGATTCCGCACTCCGAGCTCGCCGTCACGAAGGAGTCGGTGTAGAGATGAGGCGTCATCTGTGGAAAGTCATCTCACACTGGGTGCGCCGGCGTCCCCGCCGGCCAGCCGCCGAAGGCGGCATCAGAATCGCCGCCGGCAAAGCCGGCGACCACATGCTCCGGGCTACGCCGCTTCGCGGCTTCGCCCGGAAGCCGGCGAGGACGCCGGCGCACCCAGTGTGGGGGCTCTTCGCCATCCTCGTGGGTCTAGCCGCCTGCAGCCCGCCTCCCGACGACGGCACCAGCACCGCCGTCGAAACCACCGCCCTCTGGCTCTTCGACGAACCGGCCGGCCTCTACCCGAGCCACACCCTCGACGACATGTCCGACCACGACATGGTCCTCACCCTCGGCCTCGGCGCCCAGGTCGCCCCTGGCCGCTACGGCAACGCCCTCCTCCTCGCCGCGCTCGACCCGCCGCTCGACGTGCCGCCAGCCGAAGAGAAGCCAGTCGAGTTCGGGATGGCCCGCCTGCCGACACCCGAAGGCCGCACCGTCGAGCCGCTGAGCTGGTTCACGGCCCACTTCGCGGCGCTCATGACCTCTGGCGAGAATCACCTCCGCAAGCAGGTCGGCCACAAGAACCCCTCGACCAGCGACCTCAACCTCGGTGACTTCGATTGGACGGTGGAGTTCTGGCACTCCCCGGGCGATGCCGCCTTCGGCGGGAGCCGTAAACGCGGGCCAGAAGGCCCGCGCCACGGCCGGCGCACCGACACGCCTGCCGACGCCCCGCCCACTGGCGACGCCCCGTCC
Organism: Candidatus Multivorans thiocomprendens; assembly: GCA_027493375.1. Classification (GTDB taxonomy): domain Bacteria; phylum Acidobacteriota; class Thermoanaerobaculia; order Multivoradales; family Multivoraceae; genus Multivorans; species Multivorans thiocomprendens. Next base: position 11,663 of record JAPVWO010000097.1, read on the forward strand.
GCCGAAGCCGTCGTCTTCGAGATCGGCACCGGCCCCCGAGGCGAGAACGACGTCGTCACCCAGCTCAAGTGGTCCGCCGACCGCTCACGCTTCACCCTCGTCAACCAACCCGCCGGCGCGTTCGTCGACATCCCAACCGCCGCCGCCGACCCAACCCCCACCTGGCGCCACTACGCCTTCACCTACGACGCCACCACCGACCAACTCCACCACTACGTCGACGGCACCCTCCAAACCCAGTCGCCCCCCACCACACT
>JAPVWO010000098.1 GCA_027493375.1 Candidatus Multivorans thiocomprendens
GGGGTGGGCTCGCTGTTGTCGGCTGCGTTTCGGTTCGACGTCGGTTGCTGGAAGGGTGTCGGGAGTCACTTGCCTCCGACCCCCCGGGACCCCTCCCCCCGGACCGGCTCGGGCTGGACGTCTCCGGCATGCGGGCGACCCAGCATGTGGCTATGTGTTGCGCGCCAGGGCCAGGCGGATCATGCGGTCGCAGAGGTGTTCGAATGAGATCCCGAAGACTGCGGCGGACTGGGGGGGGAGGCTGGTGGGGGTCATGCCCGGCAGGGTGTTGACCTCCAGGCAGTAGGGAGAGCCTGCAGCATCCAGGCGGAAGTCGACGCGGGAGAAGTCTCGGAGTTCCAGGGCCTCGTGGGCGGCGAGGGCGAGTTCGCGGAAGCGGCTCTGTAAGGCTTCGTCGATCTCGGCCGGGAAGAGCTCCTGCGCCCGGCCGGGTGTGTACTTGCTGTGGAAATCGAAGATCACTCCCGGCGCGACGATCTCCCCGACGCCCAGGGCCTGACCGTCCAGCACGCCGACGGTGTACTCCCGCCCCGGCAGGAACTGTTCCAGGATCACCTGGTCGTCGAAGGTCAGGGCCTTGCCAACCGCCGAGTCGAGGTCGAAGAGGTCCGGCATGAGGGTCAGACCGACCGTCGAGCCCACCCGTGACGGTTTGACGATCAGGGGCAGACCGAGTTCTTCGATGTCCGACTGCCCGGCCGGCCAGGTCAGCCAGTCGGGAGTCGGGATGCCGGCATCGCGGAAGCGGCTCTTGCTTTCGTCCTTGTCCATCGCCAGGCGGCTGCCGCGGGCGTCGCTGCCCGTGAAGGCGATGCCGGCCGCTTCGAGCAGCTCCTGGACTTCGCCGCCCTCGCCCTGGCGGCCGTGGAGCACGAGAAAGACGGCGTCGTGGCTGCCCAGGTCGCCCGCGACCAGGGCCGGCAGGTCTTCGCGCGCTTCCAGCTCGCGCAACTCGGCCAACGACGGCGGGCGGGTGCCGACGGCCCGGCCCAGGCGTTGCCGCTCCAGTGCCGGATCCAGGGGTCCCGGTTCGATCGTGTCGAACACGGTGACGTCATGGCCTCGGGCGCGGAGCGCAGCGGAAACCTGGGCCGCCCCGGCCAGGGCGACCGTCCTCTCCGGAGTCGATCCTCCCGTCAGAACCGCTATACGCGCCACTCGCCACCCATCGAGCGCGGATGCTACTGCCGCCGGCCGCCGCTGTTACCCTGACCCCCATGAAGATCAGCAGATTCTCGCCCTGGATCGTCGTTCTGGGCGCTCTCGCGATCGCCGGCGCCGGCGCCGCGTTCGGCGACGACGCCGGCGAGCCGCTCGCGCCGATGCTCGAGGGGCTGGGCGATCTCCACTACCCCATTACCACCTCGTCGGACGCGGCGCAGCGTTTCTTCGACCAGGGCCTCCGCCTCGTCTACGCGTTCAACCACGCCGAGGCCGTTCGCGCCTTCGACGAAGCGTCGCGCCTCGACTCGGAAGCGCCGATGCCCCATTGGGGCAAGGCCCTGGCTCTGGGCCGAAATCTGAACGACTCGATGCCGCGGCCCCGTGAGTTGCAGGCGCTGGAGAGCCTGCAGCGGGCCCAGGAGCGTCGTGACAAGGCCAGCGAGCGCGAGCAGGCCCTGATCGAGGCACTGGCCAGCCGCTACTCCACCGAAGAGGACGCCGACCGAGCCGCCTTCGACGCGGCCTGGGTAAACGCCATCGCCGCGGTCGCGAAGCGGTTCCCGGACGACCCGGAGCCGGCCACCCTGCACGCCGCGGCGATCATGAACACGATGCCCTGGGACTACTGGCGCGGCGGCGAGCCGCAGCCGGGCACCCTGAAAGCGAAGGAACTCCTCGAACAGGTGATTGCGGCGCATCCCGACCACCCGGGCGCGCACCACTACTACATCCACCTGATGGAAGCCCGGGAACCGCAGCTCGCCGAGCCGAGCGCGGACGCCCTCGGCAAGCTCATGCCGGCCGCCGGCCACCTCGTCCACATGCCGGCTCACATCTACATCCGCGTCGGCCGCTACGACGATGCCGTTGCGTCGAACCAGCGCGCGATCGCGGCCGATCTCGACTACATCGCGCAGTGCAACGCCCAGGGGCTCTACCCGGTCGCCTACTACCCCCACAACATCCACTTCCTGTGGGCATCGGCGACGTTCGGCGGCCGCGCGGAACTCGCGATCGAGAGCGCCGACAAGCTGGCCTCCGAGGTACCCGTTGAGATGGCCGGCAGCCTCGCGTTCCTGCAGAACTACCTGGCGACGCCGCTGTTCGCCCGGGTCCGGTTCGGCCGCTGGCAGGAGGTGCTCGACACGCCGGCGCCACCGCCCGGCCAGACCTTCCAGACCGCGATGTGGCACTACGCCCAGGGGCTGGCTCTGGCCGCCGGCGGCGATCCGCGAGGCGCAAGACGGCACCTCAAGGCACTCGGCAAGCTGCGGCGGAGCCGCGAACTCTCGGACCTGCGCATCTCCTTCGCCACCGGTTCCAACCTGGTGCGCCTGACCGAACACCTCCTCGCTGGCGAGATCCAGGCGGCGCGGGGCCGGATGGGCAGGGCGACCGACGAGATGCGCTCGGCCGTGGCGCTTCAGGACAGCTTCCGCTACGCCGAACCGCCCTCCTTCCACTACCCCGTGCGCCAGTCCCTCGGCGCCGTGCTGCTCGAAGCCGGGCTCGCGGAGGCGCTGCGCGCGCAGGACCGGAAGCAGGAAGCGGATGCAGTGGAAGAGCGTTTCGTGAAGGCGTGGCGGAGCGCCGACGTGGAACTCGAAGCGTCAGTTTTCCGGTGACGCGACGTTCAGCCCAGGCTGCCGGCCCGTTCAGACTTCACCAAGCGCTTCCGTTGCAGGACTCACACTGCTTCGTTCCCGCCGCGCAAGTCGCCACGTCGGCGACTCCAAGGTCGGTCTCATCGGTCACGGTCACCACCGGAACTCGCCACGGAGGGCATGAACCCAAGGCGACCGCCAGATCCTTGACCTTGCCCAGGGCAAAGCCACAGACGACCTCTGCCGCATCGCCGTTTCGTCCAGGCCGAACTACACGGCAAGGCCCCTCGTGACGTCCGCGCCGCAGTCCGCGGCCGCGCTCAATCCAGCCAGAGATCTCCGCGTCGCCTGCAGTCAGTCGGCCGGAACCGCTCCCGTCACCGCGTAATCCAAGTCGAACCTCGCCTGCCGGCACGAGAGTCAATTCTGCTTTCGGCCGGTCCGGGGGAACGCGGACGGTCGGCGCCCACCATCCGGCTGCCGTGGCGGAAACCGTCCATCCGGCCTCTAGAGCGGGGACCGATGCCGTGAACCCGGCCCGCACAAAACCACGAGAGTTTGCCAACTCGTATCGGACAAGGGTCTCCCGCGTCATGGGATCGCGAAAGACCACGTCCAACCCCGACACCGTTGCAACCGGAAGACCACGGCCCGGACCCGCCAGACGGGCCACCACATCGACATCGGCCATTTGGCCTGACGCCATCGTCGCCAGGGCGCAAAAGGCGCCGAGAGGCGAAGCGACAAACCTCAGTAGGAGAAACACACCTCGATCGGCCACCCGTTTGGACCGCGAATTCTCCAGGCAAACCGTGAGGTCAGGTCGACACGGTTCGGCTGACTCTGGCCGCGGACCGCAGGGAGGGCAAGGCGGTTCGTCGGGCCCACCACACGGCGGCGGCTCTGGTCCGCCCGCCGCTAGACCCGCGACACCCGTCAGACACAGACAGACCACCAAACAGACAACGACGAAGAAGTTCTTCACGCTCGGCTTCTTTCACGACTCGTGAGCCCTCGAACAGGCGATGCGACTCTACATCCTGCTTCACTTCAGGCCATCCATCGTGGTTCCTTGCGCCTTCGGCCGGGCGAACCCACTCCGCCGCCAGGCGATCGGCGCGGGCCATGCCTTCGAGGGTCGGCTCCAGGCGCCGATCGCGCAGCAGGAGCCAGCCCGCCTTCTCCCAGGCCTCGATCTGCCCGGCGGCCCCAACGGCCGGATCAGTGCCAAAGCGCCGCTCCAGGGCGGCGCAGTCGACGCCTGATCGCTGGCGAAGTCCCATCATCACGGCCTCCAGCAACAACTGGTGGGCGGTCAGCTCCTCCCGGCCGGCCACCGGCGAGTCTCCGCTCGCCACCGCGGCGCTCCAGCCCCTCCACGGAGCGACATTCCACCACCGGCTGCGACCGGCAAAGGAGTGCGACGAAGGTCCAAGACCGAGATAGGGCTGATGCCGCCAGTACTTCCGGTTGTGCCGACTCCGATCCCCCTCGGTCCTCGTAAAGTTGGACACTTCGTAGCCCCCGTAACCCAGCTCCGCCAGCCGCCGATGCGTAGCCACGAAGTTCACGGCCCGCTCGTCCTCACCGGTCTCACGCAGCCTGCCCGCATCCCGCCGCCGGCCGAACGGCGTGCCGCCGTGGATCGTCAGTTCGTAGCAGGAGATGTGATCCGGCCCGAGCGTAGCTGCCGCGTCCAGCGTCCTGAGCCACCAACCACGATCGAATCCGGGAAGCGAGTAGATCAGGTCGATCGACACCGACCGGAAGCCCGCCTCCCGCGCTCTCTCGACGCTCGCACGCGCCTCGGCCGCATCGTGCCGCCGGCCGAGAAAACGCAACGCCCGGTCGTCCAGAGCCTGCAGCCCAAGGCTGATCCGGTCGAAACCGAGCTCGCGCCACCCCACCAGCGACTCCGGCGACGCATCCTCCGGATTCACCTCGATCGTCCACTCGGCCTCCGGATCGATCGCGAACGTCCCAACCAACCGCCGCCGAACCTCTCCAAGCTGCTCCAGGCCCAAAGCCGAGGGAGTACCACCCCCGAAGTACACTGTGTCGAAACGGCTGGTCCCGAACC
>JAPVWO010000099.1 GCA_027493375.1 Candidatus Multivorans thiocomprendens
GTCGCATGTCAGCCGGTCGCCGCGGCGGACTGCGCGAGCATGCGGTTGGCGACGTCCAGGAGCTGTTCCGGCGCTACCGCGCCGATCGCCTTGTCGACGATCACGCCGTCGCGGCCGATGAAGAAGGTCTCCGGCGGTCCGTAGACCCCGTAGGCGATCGCGACCCGGCCGCCCTCGTCGACCAGGGACGGTCCCCAGCGTCCGTACTCGGCGGTGAACTGCGCGATCAGGTCGGGGTCGTCCTGGAAGATGACGCCGAGGAAGTGGATCTCGCCCTGCCAGCGACGCGAGCCTTCCAGGAGCAGCGGGTGCTCGGCCCAGCAGGGCACGCAATAGGTGGCCCAGAAGTTGACGATGACCGGCCGGCCGCGCAGCTCCGCCAACTCGACGATGTTGCCGTCGAGGTCGGCGAGCCGGAAGTTGGGCGCCGGCTTGCCGACCAGCGGCGACTCGACGATCTGCGGGTCGTGCCGGAAGCCGAACCCGAGCAACGCGAGCAGCGGCAGCGAGATGCCGAGACCCACGAGCAGGACCTTGCGGTTCATCGACCGCCCCCCGCGGGCGAGGCGGCGAGGTCGGGAACCGCCCGCGGCGTCGTCGCCCGCCGTTCGGCGGCGGTCGGGATCAGGCACAGGGCGGTGCCCAGCACCATGACGACGACGCCGATCCAGATCCACAGAACAAGCGGTGTCGTGATCGCCCGCAGCCCGATCGATCCGTCGCTGCCGACGTTCATCAGGGTCAGGTAGAGGTCGTGACCCGCGCTGGTGCGGACCGCCGGGGTGCCGATCGGTTCCCGCTGGTTCGGGTAGATGTTGAGCGACGGGTACAGCACGCCGCGGCTCCGGCCGTTGGTCATGACCTCGACCTCGGCCTGGTGGCGGATCAGGTGCGGCTCCTGGACCCGTTCGGCGCCGTGGAAGGTCATCTCGTAGCCGCCCAGGCGCAGGGTGTCGCCGGCGCGAAGTGTCGACTCGGCCTCCCGCTGGAACGTCGACGACACGGCGACCGCGACGAAGGTGATCAGGACGCCCAGGTGGACGACGTAGGCGCCGAGCCTGTCCGGCGCCACCAGCAGGGCGGCCAGCGGCCCCTTGCCGCCCTCGCGCCGGGGCCGGGAGCGCACCGGCCGCAGGCCCTGGTCCGCCGTCACCCATAGTGCGAAGCCGGCGAAGGCGGAGACGAGGAGGACGGGCGCCGAGCGGGCGCCGAGCAGGAGCGCCACCACGAGGCCGACGGCGGCCGCGGGCAGCGGACGCAGCAGGGCGCGGCGGACCAGCTTCGGGTCGCTGCCGCCCCAGGGCAGCGCCGGCCCCACGCCCATCAGCAGGAGCAGTCCGGCGAACAGCGGCACCGCCATGCGGTTGAAGTAGGGCTCGCCGACGCTGACCTTCACCCCGCGCAGCGATTCGGCGACGATCGGGTAGAGGGTGCCCACGAGCACCGTGAACGTCAGGCTGACGAAGAGCAGGTTGTTCAGCAGGAAGGCGCCTTCGCGGCTGACCAGGCGCTCGTTCGAGGGCTCGGAGACCAGGGTGTCGATCCGGAGCGCGAGCAGCACGACGACGGCGGCGGCGCAGAGGCCGAGGAACCCGAGGAACACCGGGCCGATCGGACTCTGGGTGAACGAGTGGACCGAGTTCACGACTCCCGAGCGGGTGAGGAAGGTGCCCAGGATGGTCAGGAGGAAGGTGATCATGATGAGGATCACGGTCCAGGCCTTGAGCGTTCCGCGGCGCTGCTGGACGATCCCCGAGTGGAGCGCCGCGATGCCGGTCAGCCAGGGCAGGAAGGAGGCGTTCTCGACCGGGTCCCAGGCCCAGTACCCGCCCCAGCCGAGGACCTCGTACGACCACCAGCCGCCGAGCATGATGCCGGCGGTGAGGAAGGAGGTCGGTACCAGCAGCCAGCGCCGGATCGGGCGCAGCCAGGTGGCGCCCAACTGGCCTCGGAGCAGCGCCGCGACCGCCATCGCGAAGGGCACCGACATGCCGACGTAGCCGAGGTAGAGCATCGGCGGGTGGATCGCCATCAGCAGGTGGTTCTGGAGCAGCGGGTTCGGCCCGGGGCCGTCCACCGGCACGGGGGGCGGGGTCGGCGCGAACGGGTCGGCGACGCTGGCGATGAGGAAGGTGAAGAAGGCGCCGATGCCGAGCAGGGTGGCCAGGGTGTAGGCGAGGTAGTCCTCGTGCCCGCGGCGCTGGAAGACGGCCGCGGCGGCGATGTAGAGCCCCAGGATCAGTCCCCAGAAGAGGATCGATCCCTCGAGCGACGACCACAGCGAGAAGATCGTGATGTGAAGCGGGGTCGCCATCGACCCGACCTGGGCGACGTACGAGACGGAGAAGTCGTGGCTCAGCAGCGCGTACCACATGACCGCGCAGGCTCCGACCATGGCGACCGCGAACAGCAGCGCCAGACGCCTCGTGAGGCGGAGGCCGGCGGCCGAACGCCTGACACCGGCGATGTAGCCGAAGGCGGCGCCGAAGCCGGCCGCGATCAGGCCCAGGAGGACGAACCCCTGGCCCAGGGCCGAGGTCACGTGTCGAACTGCATGGACTCGATCAACTCCTCCATGCTGCGCTGGTCTTCGACGTCGGGCGCCTGGTACTCGTTGTCGTGCTTGACCATGAGCCGCGAGGTCGCGAACTGGCCGTCCGCCTTCATCGTCCCCTCGAGCACGACGCCGATGCCCTCCCGGAACATCGCCGGGGGCACCGCCGTGGTCCTGACGTCGACCTGGGCCGCGCCGTCGGTGACGGTGAACTCGAGGGTCAGGCCGTCGTCGCTCCGGCTGACCGAGCCCTCCTTGACCAGCCCGCCGAGGCGGATGCTGGCGCCGACGGCCTCGTCGCCGGCCTCGTGAAGCTCGGACGGGCTCCAGTAGTAGACGAGGTTCTCGCCGACATCGCCGAAGGCGAGCACGGAGAGCGCCACGGCCACGGCGCCGCCCGCGGCCAGCAGGAGAAGCCGCCGGGTCCTGCGAAGGGGTCCGGCGTCAGGGGCCGGCGTCGTGGGTTCCGTGCTCATTGTTCTGGTCTCGACTCCGGTCTCGTGGAACTCTGATCCTGGCCCTGGTCCTGTGGGGGCGCGTTCGCCGCCACCCGTCGCCGCCGCACGAACAGGCTGTAGACGTAGAAGAGAAGAGCAACGCCCGCCGATCCATAGGCGGCGATGACCCATCCCCAACCACCGACTATAACGCCGTCCACGCTCGTTTGGCTCCCTCTCCGGTCCTTGTGCGAAGGCCCTACTCTTCCATCGCGACCTTCGCCAGCACGCCTCCCAGCGCCCAGTAGATTACATCGAAGGCTGCCAGCAACAGGAGCCAGCTCGGCGCCTGGTCCATCGGGTCGCCGTGGAGCAGCAGCTCCGCGCTCCTGACCGCCGCGATCAGCACCGGGATGACCAGGGGAAAGAGCAGCAGGGGCAGCAGGACATCCTGGCTCGCGGCCCGGCTGGTCATCGCCGCGTACAGCGTGCCCGGGGCGGCGAGGGCCGCGGCGGCGAGCAGCCAGACGGAGATCACGCCGAGGAAGCCTGCCGGACCCGTATCGACGCTGTAGAGGATGATCGCGGAGGGCACGAGCACCGGCGCCAGCATGGCCAGGAAGACGAAGTTGCCCAGCGCCTTTGCGTAGAACAGCACCGCCGGCTCCACCGGCAGCAGGAGCAGGCCTTCGAGGGAACGGTTCTCGCGCTCCACGCGGAAGGACTCGGAGAGGCCCAGGGTCGAGCTGAGCAGCAGGGCGAGGGTGAGGAAGCCGGGCGCCAGCGCCGCCGCCATGTCGCCCTCGGTGTCGATCGCGAAGGAGAACAGCACCAGGGTGATGCCGCCGAACAGGACGATCGAGAGGAAGCGGACCCGTCCCCGCCACTCGACCCGCAGGTCCTTCAGCAGCAGCACGAGCACCGGCCGGACCAGCTTCACTGTCCGAGCCTCCGGCGCCAGGCGGCGTCGAGCCCCGCGGCCTCGCCGTGCCAGGCGGCCTGGCCCTGCTCGAGCAGAAGCGCCTGCCGGCACAGCCGGGAAGCCCGCTCGATCGCGTGGGAGGCGACGATCAGGGAGCCGCCGCCCTCCGCGAAGCGTTCGATCCAGCGCTCGACCAGGGTCTGACCCTCCGGATCGAGCGCCGCGAACGGTTCGTCGAGAAGCAGCAGCCGCGGGTTCTCAAGCCGGCAGCGGGCCAGGATCAGCCGCTTTCTCATGCCGGCGGAGAAGCCGCCCACCTGGCGATCGGCCGCGGCTTCGAGTCCGACCTCGTCGAGCAGGTCGGCGAGCCGCCCGCGGTTCGAGCCGGCGTCGCAGAGCTCGCTCCAGAGGCGCAGCGTCTCCATCGCGGTCAGCCGGTCGTAGAGATAGTCGTGGTGGGAAACCAGGGACAGTTCCCGGCGGGCGCCGGCGCGGTCCTCGAAGGGCCGCCTGCCGCCGACGGTCAGCTCGCCCTCCGTCGGCCGCCGAAGCCCCGCGATCAGTCGGAGCAGGGTCGTCTTGCCGGAACCGTTGGCGCCGGCGAGCAGCAGCCGCCCGCCGGCCTCGAAGTCGAGGTCGACGTGAGCCAGCGCCCAGTGAAGTCCGAACCGGATGCCCAGCCCGCGTGCGTGGATCAGGTTTGCCAAGGTCGACCCGGTTACTCTCTGTGGCGGTTCGGGCGGCGGCCGCCCGCGCCGCGGGCGGAAAGGCTACAGCAGCCCGTGGCCGCCGGTCGGTGGGCTGGTTTGCGCCGCCGCGCAACAAACGGACGCCGGCAACGTAGGTGAAGGCTGTGGAGGCAACTCGGGCGACCGACGAAGAGTTGGTGGCTGCGATTCTGGAGGGCGATGCCGCCCTGTACACCGATCTCGTGGAGAGGTATCGGGGACGGCTGATCAACTACCTGAATCGCTTCCTCGGCAACGCCGAGGAGTCCGAGGAGCTTTCGCAGGAAGTGTTTCTGAGGGTCTACCGGGCCCTCGACCGTTACAACCCCAAGTACCGGTTCTCGACATGGCTGTTTCGGGTGGCGAGGAACGCCGCGATCGACCTGATCCGGAAGCGGCGCCTCAAGCTGGTCCCGATGCAGCGGGTCGGTAGGGACGGGCAGGCTCGGGAGCGGGAGTTTGAGAGCGAGGAAAGGGACCCCTACCGGACGCTGCGGAACCTGGAGCGCCGCCACGCCATCGGCGCCGCGATCGACGGGCTCAGAGAGGAGTACCGCGAATTGATCCAGTTGAGACACTTCGCCGAGATGACCTACGAAGAGATCGCGGAGTTCAAGGGCATGCCCCTGGGCACCGTCAAGAACAAGTTGTTTCGCGGCCGCCGGATGCTGAAGGCCCGGCTGGCCGACTACCTCACCGACTGACGGACGGCGGGAGTTGACGGCGATGACGAGTTCAGACAGGTCGGACGGGATGGCTTCCTGTGCCCACGCCGAGTTGATCGACGCCTGGGTCGACGGCGCCGTCAGCGAAGCGGAGCGCCGGTCGGCGGAACAGCACATCGCCGAATGCGCGGCGTGCCGGGACGAGGCGCGGGCTCTCTCGGCGCTCCACGAGCTCCTGGCGGCGGAACGGCTCTCGCCCGAGCCGCTGGCGATCGATCTCCACGCGCCCCGCACGCGCCGCCGTGCCGGCCGCCGTCGCGTCGCCGTGGCCGCCGCCGCCCTGGTCGCGTTGTTCGGCGGCGCGCTGGCGCTGCTCGCGACCATCGCGCCGGCGGCCGGGTCGGCGGCATCCGCCGCGGCGACCCTGTTCGACTTCGTCGCCACCGTCGGCATGCTCGGCGCCGGCCTGCTCGATGCCTCGTGGCGCGGCCTCAACGTGGCCATGTCCTCCGCCCTGGCGCCGGCGACCCCGGCCCTGCTGTTCGGCGGCGCGGCGGTCGTCGGCCTTGCCGGCCTCCTGTTCTCGCTGCTGCTGCGGCGGGGGTCGAGAGCGTCGGCGCGGCAACGATCCCGGCGCTGACCAGGTGCGCCGGTGTTCGCCGGCGCGCCGCGGCTACGATGGTCCGCCCGTGGTGAGACTCCGCCTTCATCAAGCCGTTCGTGGCCTCGTCCTGTGTGCGGCCGCCTCGGCGGCGCTGAGTTGCGTCGCGCCGGAGTCCACGCCGGGAACCTCCGACCCGGCCGTTGTGGTCGACGCGGACGCCGTTGCCCGGGACCAGCTCGTCGCCATCGGAAGAGACCTCGAGCTCCGCGGCGAGGCGCGGTCGGATGCGGTCGTCCTCAATGGCGACGCCCGCATCGACGGCGTGGTTCAGGGCGACGTGATCGTGCTGGGCGGCGATGTCGAACTGGGTCCGCTGGCGCGGCTCTTCGGCGACTTGTTCGTGCTGGGCGGCCGGGTCGAGGCCGAGTCGGGAGCTGCCGTCGAGGGCCGTACGGTGGCCTACCCGCGGGCGCCGTCCTCGCTGCTCGTTTTGGCGGAAGGGCCGCTGCTCGGCCAGGCAGCGCTGTCCTCCGCTGTGGCGCTGCTGAACCTCGCCCTGCTGCTGGCCTGGCTGCTGGTGACGCTGGTGCTCGTGGCCGGCTTCGACCCGGCGTTGACGGCGACGGCGCAGAGCGTGCTCGAGCGGCCGTTTCGCAACTTCTTCGCCGGCTTGGTGGCGGTACTCGCGGTGGCCGTGACCTTCGCCGTGCTGACCGCGGCGGCGCCGGCCCTGGTCGGCGCGCCCCTGCTCGCCGTCTGCGGAGTGGCGATCCTGGTCTGCAAGCTGTGGGGCACGGTGGCGGTGTTCATGGCGGTTGGCGCGCGCCTGCTGCCGGGTCGCCTGCGCCTGGCCGGTCGTCGCCTGCGCCTGGCCGGTCGGCCTCTGGCGGCCGCCCTGTGCGGGCTTCTGGCCCTGGGCCTGATCAAGATGGCGCCCTGGGTCGGCGGCTGGACCTGGACCATCGTCACCTGCGTCGGCATCGGCGCCGCGCTCGACAGCAGGCTCGGCCGCCGCGACCCGTGGTTCGTCGGCCTGCGCGAAAGGGAACCGACGGCGTTTGGGGGCCCTTCCCCTCCAAGTAATCTCGACTAAGCTTGCCGAGAGCCGCTTCAGTCGTCGAGCTCGACCTCGGTGACCCGCCGCCGTTCCGTGAAGACGGACCGCGAATTGCCGGCCCAGCCGATCACGTAGGCGCCGACGGGGAGGTTCGTGATCGTCTCGCCCGCGGTGAACGCGGGCCCGCCGCCGAACCACATGCGGAGCGTTCCGAGATTCCAGCCGCCCGGCCCCGAGATCGTGATGCCATCCACTCCACTGGGGCCGATCAGGGCCAGCGAGGCCGTGGAGGCACCGGGGTCGAACTCCAGGCCCCGTTCCATGGCCTCGCGGAGGCTCCGCCAACCCCCCAGGACCCACCTTCCGCCCGCGTTGCAGCCGACGCGAACCTGTTCGCCCAAAGGCGGCTCCACTCTCACCTCGGCCATGCCGTTTCGGACCTGGACAAGTTGCCCCGCGCCACGATCCATCTCCGCCAGACAGAACCCGTCGCTGCCGTCCGCCAGTTCGATTCGCAGACGATCCTGGGCCGGATCGTTCCCAAGATGAAGCTGCACCGTCTCCCGATCGCCCGGTCGGTCGAGTTCCACGTCCACGAGGTCGGATCGCAGGTGGCCTTCGCGAGCCCGGAGCTGGTAGCGCCCGGGCCGCAGGCCGAGCACCCGGAAGTTGCCCTCGCCATCCGTGACGACAGGCGGCTGGTCGGGAAACACTTCCACCGTAGCCCGGCCAACTGGCGAACCTTCCGGGTTCAGAACGGTCCCCTCCACCGACACGCCCTCGTACGAGATGTCCCGGACGACCTCGTCGGCCGCTCCGGCCGGCACGTCCACCAAACGAGGCTCCTGAGCGCCGCCGGCCGCTGGCCTCCAGATAACGTCCCACTCGCCCGGGAGCACGGAATCCAGGCGGTACATCCCATCGCCATCCAGGGTAACGCGAAGGCTCGGAATCCGGTTCCCAAGAACTCTATCGACCCGTTCGAGACCGTCCGTTCGCGATCGGAAGAGACCGCCCGGAAAGGCGGCCTCACCGTCCCGGCGCTGCCATAGCAGCGTGCCGGCGACCGGAGTCCCGCCCATCGTCACGCGCCCGGTGACGCTCACGCTCTTGTCGTCGCACCGGATGGCCTGGCCGTTCTTCGGCTCGGGAACTTCTCTCGTGCAGACAGGCTGCCTGTCGCCGTTCAGAACGACGATGCCAATCGGCCCGTCCGGTACTTGGCGGAAGACCGCCTCGCGATCGACCAGCGCCGCGGTCATCTTCTCGGGCGGCGCCGCATCGCCCACCTCCATCTCCACCAGACCACTCATCGCGTCCGAACGCACCACGATCCGCTTCCCCCGGGACAGCTCGACCGTGCCGACGTCGATGGGCGTCGCGCCTTCGACCTGAAGCTCCAGTCGATGCGGCGCGTATCCCTCGGCCACGAACCGCACCGCCGCGGGCCCAGCCTCCAGGCCATGAAGCTCGAAGTAGCCGTCCGGGCCGGACGTCGCCGTCAGAGTGCCGCCCAGAACCGGCGAAAGAAGCGGCCCCGCCTCGGACGGCAGGGTCGAACTCACGGTGACCCCGGCCAGCGCTTCGTAGGACTCACCCACTACATGGCCGAAAACCGCGGCCGACGGCGGCGCCAGCACGACGCCGAGGTTGATCGTCTCTCCACCGCCGCCCTCTACCTCCAGGCGCACGGAACCGGCGTTGCCGGCGACGAGCTCCAGGACCCATGCACCGCCACCGGGAAGGTCGACGGAAAAGGCGCCGTCCTGACGAATCGCTCCGCTCAGTCCGAGGTTCTTGCCGCCCCGGGCGCTGAATCGGCCGTTCGCGGCCGGTGTCAGACCGTCCGCCGCGACGTAGATTCCCGTCACGGTCAGGGCCGGCTCCAACTCGATGGGAAACGGTTCCGTCGGCGCGTGTCCAACGCCAGCCGGAAGCCGAGGGGCGGCGAACCCGTAGCCGGGCGCCAGAATCTGGAGTTCCCTCGAATAGCGCAACTCCAGGCCGGCAAGGCCGTCCGTGCCGGTACGCCACTCCGCGTCCGCGGTGCGGACGACCGCTCCGTTGACCGGCGAACGCAGCACGGAATCGATCACTCGGACCCATACGACCTCCACCTCCGTCAAGACGATGTCCCCGAGGTCCAGGGACTCCACCAGCTTCAACCGACTTGCGAACTCCCGTCCGTCCTCCGCCTCGGCGACGGCACGCAGCGTCGCGTCGCCGGGCGAGAAACCGGCCAACAGGAAACGACCGGCGGGCCCCGTTCGTCCCCTCTGCATCTGGGTCAGACCGAAGCCGTCCCGGATGAAGGAGTGACCACGAAGTTCGGCGGCCACCGGCTCGCCCACGGCGTTGACGACGCGGCCGCTCAACACCAGGCCCGGCCCCAGTTCCACCCGCGCCGGTACGTCGTGCAACGCAAGGTAGGCCACGGCTTCCCGCCCGTCGCTCGAGACGACCACTGGCGGCACCTGCTCAAGCGGGAGCCGAAACACGACGCGTCCCTCCTGGTCAGGCTGCTCGAATCCCAGGATCTCGGTCCGGCTGAGCCCGCCCCGGCCGGGACGGACCAGGTGAAAGCGGGCGTTCACGAGCGGGGACCCGTCCGTCGTGGCGACCCGGTAGCTTGCGGTGTGGGCCTGAAGGAGCGGCAGAGAGATTTCATCCGTCCCGTCAGGGACGTCGGTCCACCGCGAACACCGTCGCTCGGCGCAGGCCTGCAGACGCCAAGGGCCGGGACCATGAGGCAGACGAACGACATCGGCATCGACACTCCGGTTCGGCAGCAGGCCGCGGGGCACTTCGCGCCACATCGCGGACGGGGCCGCGGTCAAGGTCGGAGGATCCGCTGGAGCCTCCTCGTCCTCCAGTGCCAAAAGCCGCACGACGAGCTCGGCGGGGGCGCCGCCGGCTGTTCTCGCGGCGCTGGCACTGCCGACGCCGCAATCGGGCGCCAGGTCGGAACCGAAAGGCCGCCTGACGGGCGGGCAGAGTTCGGTCCACACCCAGCACGCCTCGACCTCCGCGTCGGTAAAGGTCGAGAGCTCCCGCCAGTCCTCATCGGGATCGCCGGTCGCGGATGCAGAGAGAGGCAGGACGCTTCCGTCGCTGCTCAGGCAAACGAACTCAAGAACTCCCGACGTCTGCCCTCCGACCTGGGCCGCGACGAACAGCAGGCTGGCCACGATGCCGGCCGGCCGACAGAACCGAGGGAGTGCCGTCGCCGCCAAGGACATCTACCTGATCAAGAAGAGCGCGCGCCGTGGAAGAGCGGGGAACCGTTCGGGGGCGCTACTTGCCGGCTCGCAGACGGGCTTCGTAGGCGACGCCGGGACGCCCCAGGCCCGGGGCCCCCAGGCGAGTGGCGCCACGGATGAGAATCACCGCCCGATCGGCGGAAAGGTCCACCCGCAAACGAGCGTCCGCTCGATCGGACGTGACCGCGCAAGGCGCTGTCGCCATCCGCCGCAAGTCGTCCACGCGGGCGTGGACGATGTCCCAACAAACGGTCGCCTTTGGCGTGGGCACAGCCGTCGCTTCGCTCCTGTCGGCCCGCGCCTCGGCAAGGGCAAGGACCCGGGCGGCCTGCTGACCGGTCAGGACCACCGCTTCGCCCTCCGAGGCGCTCGCCGCCAGATCCGAGAGGTCGAGATCGTCGAGGCTATCCAGAGCAACGGTAACCCGTCTGGCGCCGGCGCCCTCGGCGTTCTCCGGGATCGGCTGGGCGACCCGGCCGGCGTCGGCCCGCGCAGTCGTTCCCACGCCAACCGCCCCGTCGCGGGCGGCCTCCTTCATGCCAGACCGTGGTTCGCCGTCCGTCACATGGCGCACAAACAGGAACACGTCGCCTTCATCGTTCGCCACGATGTCGTCGATCAATCGGTGCCGGCGAAGCCAGCTTGTGCGCAACTCCTCGTCGCGCAGCAGCGCTCTCTGCTCGGCCCCGCAGTCGGCCCGCGTGGCGGACAAGGCTTCGCTATCCACGGTGCCCCGGAGCGATCCGTCCAGACCGTACAGGAAGGCCCCTGGCTCCGCACCGGGGATCACGAGGACCAGATCGTCCGCCACGAACCGGCTGACGGCGAGTTCCACGGCATGGCAGGCCTCCAGGGCAACGCCGCCATCGCGGGTCGGGAGCAGACCGCGCGCCGTTCCTTCCAGCCCGATCAGCCAGGCAATGTGCGGCTCCCAGATGCCACCTGGTTCCGGCGAAGGATTGAGGCGCCGGGCGAGCCCCACTGCTGCGGTCAGACCGCCGCGATGATCCAGGTCGCCGACGATCTCCAGGTTGTCCTTGAGTGGGAGGGTTCGCCCGTCGTGCCGCAGATACACCCCGAAGAGGTCGCCGGCAAAGACCAACCCGCCGCCGGTCGCGGCTCCCAGCCGACTGTAGTTGCCGTATCTTGAGGCGCGCCCGTAAGTGCTGCCCGAGAGCGTGGCCTCCAGTTCGACGGGCCCTGCCCCGGGGCGCCACGAGTAGACCCCGTCGCGTTCCAGGCCGAACAGGAAGCGCCCATCTCCTTGCCAGCGGACATCCGCCGCCGCCGAGAGCTCCTCCGGGAGATCCAGCTGACGGAGATCTTCCAGCACGGGCGGCGAGGCGTCGGCCCCCTGTGCCACGGCGGGCGCCGAGGCGAGAGCCATCGTCAGGAGCGAGAGACCGGTCAGCCTCGGCAGGCCCGACGTCAACGTGTCAGTTCCCGAACGCGTCGAGTACGGAGCCGGTCCTTTCTGGCGGGTGGGACACGCTCGGATTTGGCGGTCCGAACCGGGCTGCCCAGACGCGGCTCCTTGCAGGTCTCCTCGTTCAAGCTCAGGCGCGGGAGACCCGTCCCAGACGCCAACCCGACCGGCTGATGGGTTCCCTGGTTGTCCAAGAGAGACGCTTCGGAAGTTGCGGCTTGTTGCTGGCGCAGCGGATCAAGGGGCCCTTCTCCGCCATTGCCACCGGTGCTGTACTCGATGATGACGCACTCGATGCATCCCGAGCCGCTGCCATAACAGAAGTTGGAGTAATCGTCAGTCGTGGAGTTCCAGTAGATCGAGCAGATGATCACCTGAGCCTCCGCCACGGCGGGGGCAAGGGCAACCGCAGCGCCAGACAGCAGCGTAGCGGCGACGAGAGTCCGTAGGCATCGCTTCGAGTTCTTGGTTTCCATTCTGAGGGGGGCTCCTGTAGTCGTTCAACGTGTTTCGAGGCCGCGCGTTTCTAGCACTTCAGCCCGGCCCCCGCAAGCAGGAGAGCTGTCCAACAGCTGTCCAACGAGAAGTGATCGTGAGCGGGGGTGTGCAATCCAACGAGAAGTGATCGTGAGATGCGGCCATCGGGGATCATTGGAGGATGATCTTGTCTCTCCAGACTCACCGTTTGCAGGCGTTGGACGAGCTACGCGGCTTTCTGGCCGGCAGCGAGGCCGTGGACATGGTGCTGACGGACCGGGAATCGGCGTACCGGTTCGTCGAGGAAACGCTGGTCCGTTTCCGTTACCACGGTCTGTCGAAGTCGGAGCGTGGCGTGATCCTTCGCTATCTGGCCAAGATGACGGGCAAGTCGCCGCCGCAGGTACAGCGTCTGGTGCGGCAGCACCGGGAGACGGGCCGGGTGCGGGACCGTCGCGGCGTTCCGGCTTGTGCGTTCCAGCGTCTCTACACGAAGTCGGACAAGGGCCTTCTGGCCGAGGTCGACGCGGTGCTGGAGCAGCGGTGCGGGCACGCCACGCGGGCGGTGATGCGGCGGATGTACGAGGAGTACGGCGACGAGCGCTTCGAGCGTCTGGCCTACATCTCGAACGGCCACCTGT